>CAZQAQ010000008.1:0-16759 GCA_964591325.1 uncultured Candidatus Saccharibacteria bacterium
AAATACTAGTAGGTAACTCTGCTGGTACTGGTTGGACACAGATTGCTACTTCGTCTTTAGGTCTAGTTACAACAAACGTAGCCGAAGGAACTAACCTATACTACCAAGACGCTAGAGTAAATACATATATCAATGGTTCTTCAACAATACCTAAAACATATACATCAAATACATTTACAAATTCAAATGTATTTAATGGAGGACTTACAATATCTACTCTAAACGGGCCTCTACAAGCAAATGGTGGAACAGTTTCTGCTACTTCATCTATCGGAGTGCTATACGGTGGTACTGGTCTAACATCTGCTCCAACCTATGGTCAACTACTAGTTGGTAACTCTACAAATGGATACACTCTAACAGCAACATCTTCTCTAGGTATTGCTCTAACAAATACAACTGGAACTCTAACTGAAACAAGAGGCGGTACAAATCAAACTTCATATGCAACAGGAGATATATTGTATGCTTCAGGTGCAAATACACTTTCAAAACTAGGTATCGGTGCAGGTGGTCTTGTACTAGCTTCAGTTAATGGAGTACCAACTTGGGTTGCCACAACCACATTCTCTGGAGGTCTTTCATATTCAAATGGAAACGTAACAAACACTGGTGTTACTTCTATTACAGGCACATCAAATCAAATCACAGCTTCAGGAAGTACAGGCGCTGTTACTCTCTCACTTCCAGCTCTACTTTCTCTAACAAATGCTTCTTCAACCGCTCTTTCTGCAAATACATATCTAGCAGTAGGTGGTACTGCAACTACAACAATTAGAGGTGAGACAAATGCTACATCTAGTTTTGCCGGCGGTATATCTGCCACCTACCTATCACTTACAGGTACATCAGCTACATCAACATTTGCAAATGGAGTCATCATAAATGGTGGATGTATATTGGTTAATGGATCATGTCTAACACAAAATGCAGGTGGACTAACCTCTCTCGGCGCCCTAAACCAAGCTCAAACAGGAGCTAGTCAAACTCTAGCCACTTCATCTGATACAAACATTGGTCTAACTATTACCTCAGCAGGTAACACACATACATTTACTACTTCATGGCTTGGAACTCTAGCTGCAAACAGAGGAGGTACAGGACTAAATACAATTACAGCAAATCAAATACTAGTAGGTAACTCTGCTGGTACTGGTTGGACACAGATTGCTACTTCGTCGCTAGGGTTACTCATAAGCGATACTCTAGGAACACTTGATGTAAATCGAGGAGGTACAGGAATATCACTGTACACACCGGGAGAATTACTATATGCATCAGGACCAACAACACTTGCGGGAACCTCAACCTTAAATCTAAAATCTTCATTATCTTTAAACAATGTTGAGAATACCGCACTATCAACATGGTCTGGATCAACAAATATAGTAAGTCTAGGTACGGTAACAACGGGTACATGGAATGGCAATACAATAACAGTTCCAAATGGTGGTACTGGAGCAACAACATTTGGTCAAGGTTGGATATATTCAAATGGTGGTACTGGAGCTCTTTCTGCTTCAACATCACCAACAATTGCATATATCACAGCAACATCCACTCGAGCTTCTTCATTTCTTTATGCTTCCACAACAGCTTTATCAGCTACAACTATGTGTTTGGTAGGTGATTCATGTATAACATCATGGCCAACAGGAGGTGGTGGAGCGTTTCCTTTTGTTGCAACTTCTTTCGGAAGTACAAACTCAAATGCAACTTCTACTTTGATAGGTTTCAATGCAGGTATATATTCACTAGCATCATCAACAATAGGAGATGGTACACAAATAGGTGGATTTACAATATCAGGAGGAGCAACCACAACAGGTACAGCATATTTTGCAGGAAATATCGGAATAGGCACAACATCACCATATGCAAAATTATCTATTGTAGATAATTCAGGTTCAGTTACCCCAGTTTACGTTGAATCAAACACAAATAGTTATGCGCAATTTAATATTAAAAATATAAATTCCGGAAATAGTGCCTCAACAGACTTCGTCGCAACAGCAAATATAGGTACAGAAAGTACATATTATGTAAATCTTGGAATAAATGGTTCAGGATATACTCAGCAAGCACAAAGTTCAGAAAACCCTCTAGATGGTTATTTATATTCATCTGATTCAGGTCTAGTCATAGGTACAGCTTCATCTACAAATACAAATGCAGATCTAAGGTTTGTAACAGGTGGTCTAGCATCATCAAGTATAAGAGCAGTTATAACAAAAGGTGGAAATTTTGGAATAGGAACAACATCACCTATAGCTATGATTTCTGCTTCATCAACTTCTGCAAATGCTTTAGCAGTATTTGATCAAAGAGGAACTGGAGGTCTACTTACACTTCAGTCTGGTGGGGTTGATAAATTTGTAGTTGCAAATAATGGAGGGTTGACTATAAAAGGTTTGGACAATAGTTCAAGCACAGTAAAAACTACAAGTGCTGATTTTGCAAAAGGTACAGTTGGTTCAAGTTTGGTAAATTCAAATGGATCACTTGAAATGTCAGATGGAACTGTGCCAAATTCATATACCGGTACAATAAATACAAGTGGAGCGTCACTTTCTGCAAGAATAAATAGTGGTGCAATGGCAATAGCTAGAGCCGACGGTAAGTTTCTTATTCTAAGAGGAGGTGGAACAACTGGAATGGATATATATGATCCTATATCAAATACATTCTCAAACTCACCACAAGTATTGAACGGTAACCTGGGTGGGGGAGGTATAGCATTTCCAAGACCAGGAGGAACATATAGAGTAGTCCATGGTAACGGTCTTACAACTACAAGCTTAATAGATCCCAAGGGTCACGCTGCTGTTGGTGCAAGCGTTGCTGCTACTGCAGTCGCTACTGGTACTGTTGCATTCAAGAGACCTGACGGAAGATATATATTCTCAAACGGAGGTACTGCAGTTACAACACAGATATACGATCCAGTAGCAGATACTTTTGCTGCTGGACCAAGTATGACCACCGGTACAACCGGTCAAGGATCTTTGGTTATACCTATGGCATCCTCAACTACTGGATATGGAGCTTTGTTTATTATAGGAGGTGCTTCAGCAGCAACACAACAATACATATCATCAAACGGTGCGGTGGCGGGAGTAAATGCAGGAGGATCATTTGCTGTTGGACCTGTACTACCTACAAACTGTGAAATAAATGGTGCAGGCTCTGTTGCAATAAGAAGACCACAAGGAGACTACTTGATACTTTCAAAAGCAAATGTATCTGTACTTTATGATCCTGTATTAAATGCTTTCAGTACATGTAGAAATGTTGGACCAGGAACCGCACTTGGAAATGGTGCGCACGCTATACCACTTCAAAATGGAACATTCCTTGTGATTGTAGGAGGCGGTTCGACTGAATCATACATATATAATCCAAATTCAGATACATTTACATTACATGGAACACCTCTAACAACAGTTAATGTTGGGGCGCTTTCATTTATGGAGCCAGACGGAACATGGATAATTTTAGTTGGAAATAGTGCAACAACAAATATTTATGATACAGGTCTGCCTATGACAGGTGTTGCTACTAGATATACAACAGAGGATATATACAATCCAGCATTAAATCAGGCTTCTACACTAAAGTGGATTGCTGATATACAAGGGCAAATGGTTGGAAATCCAAACGCTTCATCAAGTATTCAGTTTTTAGTAAGAACAGCAACATATGGTTCTGATTGTACAACTGCTCTAAATGCTGCAACAGATAAAGAGATACTAAACTCTGGTGACCTTATAAGACCTGCAAGTACAGATAACTGTATACGTATAACAGTAAACTTCAACAGACCTATGCCAAAGAAGTTGATAGATGAAAGAGGAGTATATTTTGGAAATAGTTCAACTGTAATGCCTCTTGATTATTTGCAACCAAGTCTATTTGAAATAGCAGTAGACAATTCAGCTTTCTTGAGAAGAAATACTTTTGATTTCAATATTGCGAATGCAGATATGGATGCACCCCAGAACAATCCATCAGGACCAATACTAACAAGAGTTGAAACACTGATAGATAGAATATACTTACCAAATGGTAAAAACTCTATGTCATCAATGACTGGTACAACAGGGTATTATCCAGGTTCATTTGCAAGTAGTTCACCAGCTCTACCACAAGGAGGTGCAGGTACAAGTACAATGGTTATTGCAAGACCAAACAAAACCTTCGTGATAATTGCAACACTAGCAACCCCAGCTGCAAATGCTTCTATTTATGATCCAAGTACAGGAACTACAACTATTCAATCAGGTAGTAGTATTCCAACAGCAGCAAATGGTATAGGAGGTTTTGCATTAAAGAGACCAGATGGAAAATTTCTTGTTGTTCTAGGTAACTTTACAGCAACTACAAATATTTATGACCCTATTGCAAATACATTTACAGCAGGACCAAACCTTTCTGGAAACGCTGGTCTTGGTGCGTCTGCAATATTGAATACTGACGGTACATATACCATTGTTCACGGTGCAAGTAGTGTTCAAGTTGCTCAAACAACTTCATCAATATACGATCCTGTAAGAAATACAGTTGGTACTATGCAAGCTGGACCAACTCTAACAACAGGAGCCAACTGTGGATTTGCTGCTATACCATTAAAAAATGGTATGTATAAGATTCTTCCAGGAATAGCTGATGGTACAACAGGTAGTGCTACGACAATGAACTATAACCCTACATCAAAGCAATTTACAGCTGGTACTGCACTGACAACAACCCTTGCGGGGTGTGGAGCTTTTGTATTCCAGAGGCAAGATGGATTCTGGCAGATTATAGGAGGTGCAACAACTGGAGGTGGTGCCCAGACTTCAACAAACCTCATAAACCCATACAGCGGAGTTAGCTCTATTGGTGCACCTTTTACAACATCACCTGCGGGTAAGGGAAGTCTTGTGATACCAAGAGCTGATGGAACATATATGGTATTGATGGGAAGCAGTACGGTAGCAACAAACATAGTAATGCCAAACGGTACAGCACCTGCAGCTTCTGCTGTAGCAGGATTGGCAGAAGTTGGACAGACAGCTGTTGGACCAGTTACAACCTATCAGATCGGACCGGGATCAGTAGCGTTTCAAAGACCTGACGGTAAGTACGTGATAATTGCTGGTGGAGGTTCTGCTGCAACTATGATATACGATGCAGGTTGGTATTCAGATGGTAGTTATATATCTGAACAAATGCAAATACCAGCTCTTGGTGCAAATGCAACTCTTGGTTGGAAACAATCATCTGATAAATATGTCTCAATGGAAATAAAAGTGGCAAATTCTCAAGCGGCTCTTGCCACAACATCATTTTTAACTGTAGATAAACCATCTTCAAGTATAAATAATGCTGGAGGTGAGACCTGGGCACAAATAATGATAAATTTCAGAAGAGATTTTCCATCATGGAGTGGAACAATGACCGGTGTGTATAACAGTGGTGCGGGTATGGTCTATCCATACAGAAATATAAGTATACCTACAGTATTTTCATACTACTTAAATAATGGGCAGGACTTACTAACATTACAAAATAATAATTCAAATGTATTGCGTGTTACTTCAGATGGAAATATATATTCATCAGAAAATGGAGGATTCTATTCTGGAGGTGCCGATCTTGCGGAAAACTATACATCAACAGATAAACTGGAACCTGGAGATGTTGTAATGATTGATCAGAATAATCCTCATGGGGTACTTAAGACGCCTTCGAATTATCAAGGTGTAACGCTAGGAGTTGTTTCTACCGCTCCAGGATTTGTGGCTGGTGCATATACAAAAAATGCATATCCAATAGGTTTGATAGGACGTGTACCTGTAAAAGTTTCAACTGAGAATGGAAGTATAAAGATTGGAGATTATCTAACTGTATCTTCTGTGAGTGGACATGCTATGAAAGCTACTCTTGCAGGACATGTGATAGGAAAAGCTCTAGAGTCTCTTGATGAAAATAATTTAACAACATGTCCAGATGATAGTTCAGATTCAAAAAGAAAATGTGGAGTCGTAATGATGTTCGTAAATCTAGTTGATTACAATGGTATATCAGTAAATAGTGCAATAGAGGATTGGGCAAATTCAACAACAACAGAAAATACTGATATCCTGTCTTTCTTAACAGATCTAAAATTAAAAAGAGAAAATACATCATCACCTATATCAGAAATATTTACAGATAGAATAAGTGTAGTGTCACAAGTAATAAGTCCAGAAATAATATCAAATATTGTAAATTCAAAATCAATATACGGTCTTGATATAAAATCTGAAAATATAAATACAAATTCTCTAGAACTTTCATCAAAGGATGATAATGGTGGTTATGTAATAAAAGTAGTAGATGGAAATATGGTTATAAGACTTGATAATAAACACGCAAGTACAACTGATGAAATAGGTACTACGACAAAACCTACAAATATACTTTCAATAGATTCAAATGGAAATGCTGTATTTGCAGGTGGAATAAAAGCAGATAGTATAATGGCAAATAGTATAGTTGGTCTCGATATAATTTCAAAACATTTTAGTGAAATATCAGATGAAATGTTGAGTAATTTTGCTTCATCTACACAAGAGGTATTGTTACAATCACTAGCATCAAGTACAGAGAATAATAATTCAATCATAAAAGGTCTTGTATCAAGTAGCACAGAACTATATACAAAGATTTTGACTATACAGGCAAGTACAACATTGTTATCAAGCGTATTTGATATAAAAAATGATTCTATAACTATAAATAGTCCAGTAAATATTACAAATGGTCTTACAGTAAATAAAATAGGCTCAAATAAAGACATAATAGAGTTATTGTCAGATGTTCAATTCTTCGGAAGACCATACTTTACAACTGATACAGCAGGTTTTGCGGTGGTAAAAGGAGGAAGTAAGAATGTAAGAGTAATATTTGATAGAGAATATATAGAACAACCAATAATAAATGCTTCAATATCTCTAAATGATAGTGATACAAATGATGCAGATGTAGATAGTATATTCAATAGTGATATTAGATTTATTATTACAAATAAAAATACAAAAGGATTTACAATAATATTAAATAAAAATGCACCAAAAGATATTCAGTTTAGTTGGATCGCTCTGGCAGTAAAGAATGCGAAAACTGCCTCATCAACTATCGATATCAATAACGCAGTCAATCCAAATAGTATTCAAAAAGTAATAAATAATATTGAAGTACCAACATCTACTCCAAATAAAATTATAGAAAGTACACCAACCTCTACTGAAGTTGTTATACCTAAAACATCAAGTACTACACCTATCACAGAGACTGTAGAAATAAACAATAATCAAAGCACAACAACAGACATCGTTATACCTATAAAGCCGATTGAAACAATATTTCTAATAAATGAGAGTGTAAATAATTCAAATTTAAATAACACTGATTCAAACAGTACTGAAAATTCTAGAAATACAAACAGCAATTCAAATACCCAAACTACACCGGAAAATCAAACACCATCACAGGATCAGTCTATACCCACAGAAACAGTAAGTGTGCCTACAGTAGTTGAAGGTCAAAATAATAATTGATAACTATATATATGTCTGCTAAAATTAAATAAATATGACTAAAGGAATAAAAATTTTGATTATTGGACTCGTATTATTCTTAATTGCTTCGCTATATTTTGTTTATTATTTTTATAGTAAAACAAAGTTAATATCAAATGATTCTAGAGCTTTAAGTGAGGTACAAGTTAGTGATGTTGTTAATAGAGTTTCAAAACACATAATACTTCCTCAAGGCGAGACTCCAACTCTTGCAACAGTTTCTGATCCATCACAATTACAAGGACAAGCATTCTTTGCTAAAGCAAAAAAGGGTGATCAAGTCTTGGTTTATATAAATGCAAAAAAAGCAATTTTATATGATCCAGTTCAGGATAAGATTATCGATATAGCCCCAATAAATGTTACACCACAAGTAGATACTTCTACCTTACCAAAGGAGAGTGTCAGTGAACCTGTTGTAGTCCCTAAGGCCACAAAAAGTACAAGTACAAATACAAAAAAGAAATAACAAGCTTTTCCACATAGTAAATAGGGAGTATTGTCTTGTGTGATAAAATAGACTTATGAAAAAGACAAAATTGATTGCACTTACAGGTGTTTTACTTTTAGTGCTTATATTTATTTATTACATAAATAATCAGATTAAAATAAAAAGTACAAGTAGTAATATAAGTGAAGACACTAAACAACTAGTAGATAAGGTTTCAAAACTTATTATATTACCAAAAGATGAATTGCCAACTGTGGCTATCGTAAGTGATCCAGAGAAGTTGAAGAATCAAGCATTTTTTGCAAAAGCAAAGAACGGAGATAGAGTATTGATATATACAGCTTCAAAAAGAGCTTATCTTTACGATCCCGTAGCAAATAAAATACTTGAAGTTGCGCCTATAGATTTTGGAGATATTAAAATAAATAATAAAAAATAATATGTCAGAAGAAAATCTATCAAAAAATAATAGTAAAATAGTAAAGATAATATACGTGACACTTCTAGTTTTGATCGTGATATCAGTTGCTATTGCGATCTATTACACATTAATATATAAAAATATTAATACTAATAAGACTATAGATGTAGCTGAAACTACAAAAATTGTAGAAAAAGTTGGTAAAATAATAGATCTGCCTAAAAATGAAATACCAACGATAGCTACAGTTAGTGATATAAGTAAACTATCAAATCAGCCTTTTTTTGAAAGAGCAAAAAATGGCGATCAGGTACTATTTTATACTGAAGCAAAGAAAGCTTATATATACGACCCAAAGAATAATATAATAGTTGAGGTTGCATCTCTAAATGTGGGTAAATAGATAATTGATGAAAAAGTATAGCTATATTTTTATTCTGTTAGTCCTGATATTTACTGCAAAAACATCTTTTGCAGACGAGTATTCAGCTAATAACTATAAAATATTAGATCCAGTTATAGCACCCAGTGGTTTTTCAAACTCATCTGGTTTTCAGCTTTGGAGTAGTATATCTGAAATCGCTGTAGGTACTAGTAGTTCTGCTTCTTTTCAGATTGGTTCAGGATTTTTGAACTTTCCATTTGCTTCTACACCAGTAGTTTCTGCTACTGCTGGTAATGGTCAGGTGTCATTGTCGTGGACAGCTTCAACTGGCTTTCTTGGATGGACAGCAAATTCATATAGTATAGGTAGATCTACAACATCTGGTGGTCCATACAGCTATATATCTGCAGGTTCATTACTAAACTCTACTGTTACTGGTCTTACAAATGGTACAACATATTATTTTGTTATAACTGTTTCAGATATATTTGGAAATACCATATCTACTTCAACTGAGGTTTCATCAACACCTAGTTCACCATCAACACCACCTCCAAGTGGTGGTGGAGGAGGTGGGGGAGGTGGAGGAGCTCCAAGCGCAGATACTGGTCAAAGTAGTACGGGGGTAGTATTTTCTGGTAGAGCATACCCACTTAGCAAAGTGAATATATTAAAAGACGGTTCAATAGTCTTGAGTACTATTGCAGGACCAGATAGTAACTTTACAGCAAGATTAACAAATATAAATCCTGGAGGATATAATTTTGGTGTCTATGGTGAGGATAAAAGTGGTTCAAGATCTAGTACATTTACATTTAGCTTATACATTACTCAATCCGTAATAACAGAAATAGGTGGAATATTTATTTCGCCAACCATTTCAGTTGATAAAAAAGAAGTTAAAAAAGGAGATAATATAGCTATATTTGGACAAAGTGCACCGAAGGCAGAAATAGTCGCAAGTGTAAATTCTGAGAAAGAGCACTTTGTAAAAAGTGATGCTGATAAAGATGGAATATATTTAATAAATTTTGATACATCAGTTCTTGAAATGGGGGAACATCATACAAAGTCAAAGTCCTCACTAAACAATCAAATAAGTGATTTTAGCAATACAGTAGCATTCCTAGTGGGTACAAAAAATATTCCAATTGAGAAAAGTAATGTGGTAGTAAAGGGAGATGTAAATAATGATAAAAGAGTAAATCTGATAGATTTTTCAATTGTAGCCTTTTGGTATAAAAAGCCAAATGCCCCAGCAAATGTAGATATAAATGGTGATAAAAAAGTAGACATTGTAGATTTCAGTATTATGGCCTTTAATTGGACAGGATAATGAAAAATATATTTAAATTCATAGTATTATTTTTTATAGTTTTAAATTTCAATTACACTTTTGCATCAAGTGTAGGTTTTTATACTCAGAAGTTTAAAGATGATAATAATAAGTTCTTAATTGAATTTAATATAAATACTGAAAGTGAATCAATAAATGCTATAGAGGGAAAAATTGAATTTCCTGATAGTGTAGAAATAAAAGAAATAAATGACGGTAATTCCATTATTAATTTTTGGCTTGAGAAACCACGAATTGAAGATAAAAAGTATATAGTATTTTCAGGTATTATCCCAGGAGGATTTACTGGTGTTGATAAAAATCTTATAAAAATAATTGCTAGACAAAATAATTCCTCGAATGGAGAAATAAAAGTTAATTATATAAAGGCTGTAAAAAATAGTAGTAGTGTACAGTATTTGAATGTTAAATTAAACAATCTTAAATTACCTATAAAGACAAATGATTTTGTAAAAGATGATAGTACAGTTGAGAATGATAGTGTATTACCTGAATTATTTACCCCAGCGATATCAGAAATTGGTGATTCTCAAAACAAACAAAAAGTAATTATTTTTGCTACACAAGATAAAGGAAGTGGTATAAATCATTATGAAGTAAAAGAAAACTATTTTGATGAATATAAGTCTGAAGAGAGTCCATATGTATTAAATGATGCCATTCACTACAGTAAGATATATGTGAAGGCAATTGATAATAATAAAAATGAACTAATAGTCTATATATATCCAAGCACATTTGTACGCTTGTACCATCAATACGGAATTATTGTTATAATTGTACTAGTTATTTTAATATTCAAAAGAAAAAAATGGTTAAATATTTCAAATTAGCACTTTTTCTGTTTTTATTTACTTTCATACCTTTTATATCAAAGGCAGCCGATCTTACCATAACTCCATACACAGCTACATATGAAGTAGGTGACACTGTTACTCTACAAGTTGTGACATCAACAAATGTTCCTCTAAATGCTATATCAGCAAATATAGTAATACCTAAAACAATATTTAGTATTGAATCAGTTTCAAAAGCTGGTTCTATATTGAACTTTTGGACTTCTGAACCTTCATTTTCAAAATCTACAAATACTATAAGTCTAGAGGGTGTGTCTCTAGGTGGATTCCAAGGAACTGCAGGTACAGTTATAACTATTAGACTTAAAGCGATAGCTTCTGGAAGTGGAAAAATTGTATTTCAATCAGGACAAATACTTGCAAATGATGGTCAGGGAACTGATATTACAGGAACATTGAGTTCTGTAACATATACAGTAAAGGATGTGCAGATCAAGCCTAAACAAAAAGAGACTCCAGTAAAGTATATTGCTCCAATAAAAGATACAACTCCTAGCGTAGAAGAAACCCCTGTAAAAGTTGAAGAAAATAAACAAAATTCTATAGTAGTATCTCCAGAAATATCTCTAGGTTTAAAGTATGGTGAACCAGCTATAGTTGGTCAATCAAATTATCCAAAATCTCAAGTTCTATTAACATTTATATCGTCATCAGGAACAAAGATATTTATAAATGGTGTAACTGATGCAAATGGAGACTTTACTCTACTTGTACCAAATTCATTGAAACATGGATCATATAAAGTTACAGGAATAGTTATACTCCAAAATGGTAAAAATAGCCCAGACTCAAATGAAATAAATGTAAGTATCGGAAATATCTTCTCAGATATGAGTAAAGAGATGATAAGTCTATTTGGAATACTTGTTCTAATAACCATGTTCCAATTCTGGAAGATCAGTACAAATACACAAGCTCATGTTTCAAAAAAAGTTAAACAAGAACTAAATGATGTTTCAAACACAATTCACAAGTCTTTTACAAATTTAAAAGGTGATATGAGAGGTAAAAAGATTTCAGAGATAAAGTCAGAATTGACCGAAATGGAAGAAAAAATATCAAAAGAAGTAAAAAATATTGATTCAATATAAATGCATAGTTTATTTAAAATTATTGCTTTAGTAATACTATATCTATTTTTAAACGATAGTTTTGTTTTTGCTCAAAGTATAAAAATTGATGCAAATAAAATACAGTACAAACCCGAAGTAAGTTTCTCTCCTCGTAGTGCAAGCTTTACACAAGGTTCTACTTTTGAAATACCTATATTACTTAATACAAAAGGTAAAAGTATAAATGGTGTTGAGGTTAGGATTACATACGATAAAGATAGACTTTCTATAGTAAAACCTTCTAGTGGAACATCGATTGTTGGAGTGTGGGTTGAACCACCAAAATATGATAATGAAAATGGTACAGCTAGCTACGTGGGTGTTATACCTGCAGGTATAGTTACTGATTCAGGTTTAATAGGAAGTATTACATTCAAAGCCTTAAAAACTGGTAGAGCAAGTATAAGTATAAATTCAACATCAAACTTACTATTAAATGATGGTTTGGGCACACAAGTCTCATTCGACAGTATACCTGCTTCATATACTATAATTCCAAAAATGTCAGATGGAATTAGGGTGTACTCTGAAACACATCCATTTCAAGATGAATGGTATAGAAGTCCAAACCCAGTAATACTATGGGAAGCAAATGGTGCAACTGAAGGTTACAGTTATGAATTTGATAATAAACCAAATACTATACCCGACAATACTATAGACACAAAAGAAAATATAAAATCTTTTGAAAAACTATCTGACGGATTGTGGTATTTCCATATAAAACCTATTAATTCGGGTATTTCTGGAAATACAACACACTTTGTATTGAGAATAGACTCTACACCACCAGCAGAATTTAAACCTGAGTCAAACTATGTTCTAGCCGCAGTAGGTTTTGTAGAAAGGACGCTCATAACTTTCTTTACAACTGACAATCTCTCTGGAATAGATCATTATGAAGTGGGAATAATAGATAAGAGTCAGCCTGTGACAGTATCACCAGTATTTGTTCAAACAGAAAGTCCTTATCAAGTGCCTATAAAATCTGGCAGTAATCTTCATGTAATAGTACGTGCAATAGATAAGGCGGGAAATATTAGAGATTCATCAATAGATGTAAAACCACCCCTAGTTATTACAAAAATAATAAAGCAGTATTTAGTTTATATACTTATAGCAATAATATTGATAGGTTTTGTTGCGCTTATTATGCACTATATATTTGGTCACCACATAATCAGATACATTAAAGAAGTAATAAAAAAAGTTAAAGATGAAGAAAATAAAGTTTATATAGGTAATAATCAAACTAATAGTCAAACCAAAGATCAAACAAGTCAAAATAATGATATAAATCAAGACAATCAGACAAAGGTATAAATATGATATAATTCTTGTATTAATATTTTATTGATATATTATGTCTAAAAAAATACGAGTAGCAATAAATGGATTTGGAAGAATCGGCCGAGCTTTTTATAAGGTTGCAAAAGAAAATAAAGATATAGAAATTGTTGCTATAAACGATTTGGGAAGTAAAGAAAATATGGAATACCTCCTAAAATACGATACAGTATATAAACAAAGTGATGTTTCTCTCGATGGGGTAAAATTTATAAGTGAAAAAGAACCTACAAAACTTCCATGGAAGGATCTAGATATAGATGTTGTAGTAGAATCAACAGGTTTATTTACAGCTACAGATAAAGCACAAGTTCATATAAATGCTGGAGCAAAAAGAGTTGTTATTTCAGCTCCTATAAAAGATGATGAAAGTCCAACTGTGCTTATGGGTCAAAATGAGGATAAATTAAAAACAACAAAGATATCATCAAATGCAAGCTGTACAACAAATGCAGGTGGTCCTATCATGGCTATACTAGATGAAACTATTGGAGTTGAGAAGGCTATGTTAAACACTGTGCATGCATATACAGCAAGTCAGGCACTAGTAGATGGTCCAAGCAAAAAGGATTTGAGAGAGGGAAGAGCAGCCGCACAAAATATAGTTCCATCATCAACAGGAGCTGCTATTGCAGTTACAAAGGTTATGACACATATGAAAGGAATGTTCGATGGTATTTCTATACGTGTCCCAGTGCCAGTTGGATCTATAGTTGATGTAACATTTATATCAAAGAAAAATACAACAGCAGAAGAGGTAAATTCAATACTTGAAAAAGCAAGTAAAGAAGCAAGATGGAAAGGAATATTTACAGTAACAAAAGAAGATTTGGTTTCATCAGATATAGTTGGTAATAGTCATGCTTCCATAGCTGATTTAGCATTTACAAGAGTAGTAGGAGGAAATCTAGTAAAGGTTTTAGCTTGGTATGACAATGAAATGGGGTATACGTATACATTGGTGGAGCATGTAGTGAAAGCGGGGAGGTTAATTTAAAATAAATAATGAAAGAAAAAACTCTAAAGGAATATACAAAAGAAATTATTGATATTTACAAGGCGTACGAGCAGATAGGTACTACACCGTGGAATTACTCTATAGCCGCGAGAGATCTAACTTATCAATTAGGTAGTCTGACAAAAATCCTTCTACAATTAGAAGGTGCAAGATACAGAAAAGGAAAGACTGAAGAAGAATTAAAAATTGATTTGGCAGACGAGTTGGCTGATATATTTGCTGAGACTTTATTTATTGCTCATGATATAGGTATTTCACTTGATGAGGCATGGAATCGAATGCGGGATGCTGATAAAAAGAAAATCAACGAGAGAAAGTAGTTGATTGGGTCGATAATGATATAATTATCCAATACACTGACGAGATATGTTACTGATGCCAGAAAAAAGTATAAAAAGTTGCCACCTAGGGGTGACAACTTGAGAAGGGTTAGTAATCAGTCGAGACTAATTGGTCCACGCTTACCAGTGACTTCAATCAAACCAAATTTTTCAGGGTGTGTGGTAACCAATCTCCCGATAGCTTCAAGTTCTGTTGGGCCAGTTTCCGATGTTAGGGTGTTATCGTTTTCGTCGACTAGAAACGCTGTAATACTAGGACAGTTTTGAACAATTATTCTCATAGATTCTTCTAATTTGAGAATACTATATAAATTAAAATTGTCAATAATTAACCTAATATATTAATATGGTGTGATAATGAGGTGGCTGCGGGGAGGTTTTTTAAAATTATGATAAAATAATATCAGGATTAATATTAAATTAACTTATATAAATTTATGCCTACAAGAAGAATTTTTGGTTACATTGGATTCATACTATCCCTACTTATTGCATACTACTATGCATTTGTTCAGTATCATGATCCTGCTGAAGGACTTGGAGTTATGTTGATGTTGCCAGTTATTATGGTTGTTGTAACTACTTTTACATATTTTATTGGTTGATCAGTTGAAAAAAGAAAGATTGGATAAATTATTAAAGCAAATTATAAAATATTTATTTAATTAGAATATAAAAAACTGCCCCAACATACTGTTAGGGCAGGAAACTCATTTGATCTTCGTGGTCAAAATAACTCAGATTTTTTATTTAATTTTGCATTTTATTTGCCCAAAATGCATTGTCTACATAACTGTGGTCCAGCCATTGATATGTAGTCGCACCTAGGTATGTCTTTCTCACAGATATCACAGACGGGATTATTTCCAGCAAAGAATTCTTTGATCTTGGGTGTTACGAGATATTTACCCGCCGGTGAGTCAATGATGAGCTCAACCATGTCACGAACCATGCTTGCCAAGATCTTTCCTGGGCCGTCCTTAAGTGATTCCAGGCCAGCAAGCTTAATGATCTGGGGAACGACTGACAAGATCGGAAAACAAATCAGAATTGGACTCATTTCTGAATTAAAGTCTTGTTCTCTCGATTTCGATTCCTCTCTCCTCCTTTTCAGTTCTTCTTTTGACAGAGGAACCTGCTTTCTTACTTCGTGAATGATTTTTGCAAAATCTTGCCTTGCTTTTTTTCTCGAGTATTTTTTAGTCATTTTACCTCCTATTCCATACACTATATATCACACTTTTTTACTTAGAGTCAAGTTGTAAATAGAATTAGATAAAATATTAATTTTAAAATAGATATGTGCTAAATAAAGCTCGGTAAAAAATATATAAAAGAAACCGCCGACCACAGTGAAGTGATCGGCGGGAGAAAGTTGAGACGTTATCGAAATGCCCACTCTTTTAATGCTTCGAATTTACGGTCTGGTTTATTGCGATGTCGTATCCACCAGACAGTGATACTGAGTGAAATGAGTCCCACCTTGTAGCTCATTGTACCTCCCAGAAGTAGAGATAAAATGAATATTGGGGTGATGAAACAGTTCACAAAGATCACGAATGCAAAAATAATGATTGCGATTGCAACAATTGCTTTTATAATCTTCATGGCTTTTCCGTATGAGTTGGTTAATTAGAAAATCATGATACTTGGCTATAGGACTTTGTACTGACAAAAAACCTAATTACCAATTGATTTTTACTGCACTAAGTACCGTTACATATTTGAATTTTTCTGGTATATCAACTGCTTTGCGGATTTCTGGTGTGAGATTAATGTTGCCAGATAAAATGTATAAGCGATAGTCGGATCCCCAAAAACCACTACCACTTTCTCCGTTTAACCCTTCATAGAGCATCACAAAGA
>CAZQAQ010000008.1:16859-21871 GCA_964591325.1 uncultured Candidatus Saccharibacteria bacterium
CCCCAAAAACCACTACCACTTTCTCCGTTTAACCCTTCATAGAGCATCACAAAGAAGGGAACATTTTGACCGTTGACTATTTGTCCGACAATTTTGAATTTTTCACCTGTAGTGATTGATGTCACTTGCACAGGGTCGATCTTACCAAAACTAAAAAGGGCAGCAGTTGGAGACTCGGCAGACACGATAACTTTTGATGTTCTTGATATTAAACCGGGATCCCCGATATAACAGAATGCAACATCATGAATACCTTCATCTTTGTCGGATGATCGAATGCTGTCTAATACAGCATTTGATATGTGTCCGTGTGTAACATATCCTGTAGAACTCAAAATATGATAATCGTAATAATCTGTACCAGCTTGAGTTCTAGAAAACAAATGTGCTGCTGTTATTATTTTGTCAGGATCCAGATTTGTTTTCAGAATAAGTGTTCCACATGCGGCAAAGTCTTTGCCAACACTGAAGTGAATAGGTCGTAGAAAATCATGAACATTTGTTTGAGCAACATGACTCAGTAGATAATTGTACCGATTCTGAAGTTCTTCTTTGCTATGCTCGATTGACTTATTGTTTTTGCGACCAAATAAGAAGGTCAGAAGAATTCCAATAATAATGCTTGGAAGCAAAATAAAAGGGAATTGTTTCTTGTTCTTTTTCTTTGTATTGATACCAGAATGATTTCGTTTCATAGAACAAAGCTATCTGGTAAGATAACACAAATATCTACTATATGTCAATATTAGATATTTCAAATAGGACTAATGTAAATGTGATAGTATATACGTATAAAAGTATAATCTTTAAGAAAATAAATAGAAAATAAAATTTATGTCAACAACTATTTTAGTATTTGTAGTGATTGTAATAATAGTTGTAAGAGTTCTTTTTATGAACTACATTCTTCCGAGATATTTCGATATGAGAAAATGGATGGGGTTTTATTTGCTTACTATAGTTACGGTGATATTCATATTTTTCCCATCATGTATATTGTTAGGAAATAGGATTTGTTTGGATGTTGATGTAAGCTATAACGATATAAAAATAATACTACTAGCATCCTCAGCAATTATTCTGTCACTTTGTTTTTGGGTTTGGTATAAAATAATAATAGATCCAAAGTTGAATACTAGTTCGGGTAAACCCATTGCAGTAATTATTGTTATATTGTCTATTATAATTGGTTTATATATTTTAACTATTATTACCTCACCGTATTGGGCTAGGTTTGTTGGACAATAGTATTTTTTGAAATATATCCATGATATTATTGTGACATGAGAATACTCGAAACAATATTAAAATTATTATTTTTATCAGGATCTATTTATTCAATAAAATCTGAAGTTGTCCCTATACAATTTCTATCAGTTTATCTACTCATTACTCTTATACTAGGTATTGTCCTTATATTCAATAAACAATCTAGTTATAACTATCCACAAACAAAAAGAGATTTTGTTATAAGAAGAATAGAAGGTGGTCTACTCATTATTTTCTCTCTATTTGTAGCATACGCACAACTTTTTTAGGACTTATGCACATAAAATAAAATTTTGATAAAGTTTTTGTTTTATTTACTATTGTTAATATATGTACGCAGGGTAAAATAATAGTGTGAATAAAAATGATTATATTACAAAAGAATATTCGGATAAAACCTTCGATATGAGATTCACTGAATTCAGAGTTGAATTTGGTAAAGAGATGAAACAGTATATGAAGGATTTGAGAGTGGGGTTTTCAGAAGAACTTAAAGTAGTTATAGATCAAGTAAAATCATTGGATGAAAAGGTAGATAGAATTGATGGAAGATTGGTAAGGGTAGAATGTAGTCTGTCCAATTTAGAGATAGATGTAAAAGAAATAAAAAATATCATACCAAACTATGTTGAAAATAAGCACTTTAATAAATTAGAGAAAAGGGTAGCAGTTTTGGAAAAATGAAATAGCTAAAGTACATAATTTGCTGTTTATCAGGATATTTATGTATATGATATAATTTAACTATGAAAATATTACTTGCTTCGGATCATGCTGGTTTTGAATTAAAAAATGAAATTCTAAAGTATTTAGAAAGTGAAGCTTTCTCAGTAGAAGATTTGGGTGCATATAGTTTAAATAAAGAAGATGATTATCCTGAAATCATTCTTCCTCTCGCAATGCGTATTGTCGAAGATCCAGAAAATATTAGAGGTATTGTTTTTGGTAAAAGCGGAAATGGTGAAGCAATAATATCAAATAGACTTCCTGGAGTCAGGGCAATTGTTTATTACGGTAAAAATCTTGAAATTGTTAAATTGGGTAGAGAGCACAATAATGCAAATATACTTTCACTTGGCGCTGGGTTTGTCGGGGTAGAAGAAGCAATACAAGCAGTAAATACATTTATAAAGACATCATTTAGCAATGATGAAAGACATATAAGAAGAAATGAAATGTTAGATAATATTGCATAATAAAATGGAAATTGTACCAGCAATACTTGAGAAAAATTTCTCACATATAAAGGAAAAAATAGAAAAAGTTTGTGATATTGCAAAGACAGTTCAAATAGATGTTTGTGATGGTCTATTTGTTCCTAGTACTACATGGCCATATGGCAAAAGTGACAGTCATTTCGAAGCAATACTAAAAGAAGAAGAAGGAATGCCTGGTTGGGATAAGGTGGATTTTGAATTTGATTTAATGGTAAAAAATCCTGATCCTGACTATGTAAGAAAATGGGTACAACTAGGCGCTTCAAGAATAGTTTTACATGCAGAATCAAGTATTGATCTATCTGATAGTTTTGCAATATTAAGTGGTGTTGTGGATCGTGGCTTGGCTATAAAAGTAAATACTCCGATTGAACAGATTGAAAAATACAGTAAATATCTTTTATATGTACAGATTATGGGTATAGATAAAGTAGGATTTCAAGGTCAACATTTAAATCAGGATATATTTTTAAAGATAAAAGAAGTAAAAGAGAGGTTTCCTGATCTTTTGGTACAGGTTGATGGTGGAATAAATTCAACAAATGCTGGAACTATAAGTCACGCTGGTGCCGATAGATTGGTAATTGGTTCGGCTCTATTTAACAGTACAGATATTGTGGATACTTATAAGAGACTTGAACGTATATAGTGATATAATGTTTGCATGAGAAACACTGTTCCTTTAACAGATGAGAAAATTAGCTTTTTATCTAAAAAAGCTCTAGATATCCGCAGATCTATAATAGATATGCTCATAGAAGCTAAATCAGGGCATACTGCAGGACCTCTTGATATGGCAGATATATTTTCTTATCTATATTTTCACGCTCTAAACCATGATCCAAAAAAGCCTGATTGGTCATACAGAGACAGACTCGTACTTTCAAATGGTCATATTTGCCCCGTTTTATATTCAAGTATGGCACATGCCGGATACTTTCCTGTTTCAGAATTAAAAACACTAAGAAAGTTTGGAACAAGACTCCAAGGACATCCTCATCGTGAGTGGTTACCAGGTATTGAGACATCTTCAGGGCCACTGGGTTCTGGACTTTCACAAGCTGTGGGTATGGCTATAGCAGATAAAATCGATTTTGGTAGAACATCAGATAAACAATTTGTTTGTTTGACTGGTGATGGAGAATTGGATTGTGGTCAGATATGGGAAGCGGCCATGTTAGCTGGAAAAGAGAAATTGCAAAATTTAATAGTTTTTGTTGATAGAAATAATATTCAAATTGATGGTTTTACAGAAGATATCATGCCACTCAATCCACTTTCAGATAAATGGAAATCATTTAATTGGCATGTACAAGAGGTAGATGGACATAATTTTAGATCAATAGATCAGGCTTGGACACAAGCACTTTCTGTTTTTGATAAACCATCAGTAATAATTGCAAACACTATTGCTTCAAAAGGAATTCCTGAATTTGAAAGAATGTTTGAATGGCACGGAAAACCACCAGGTACTGAAAAAGAAATAGCTCAAGCAAAAAATGCATTAGGCATGAATTAAAATATGATAAATCCAAATCAAAAATTAAATATAAAGATTTTCGATAAAGATATAGAACAATTACCTATACGTAAAGGTTTTGGTGATGGTTTGGTAATTGCAGGAGATATGAATAAAAATGTCGTAGGTCTTTGTGCTGATCTGACAGACTCTACAGTAATGAATTTATTTAAAAATAAATACCCAGATAGATTTGTAGAAATTGGAATAGCAGAACAAAATCTTGCAAGTGTTGCCTCGGGTATGTCAGCTATGGGTAAGATTCCTTTTATTACTTCATACGCGATGTTTTCTCCAGGTAGAAATTGGGAACAAATAAGAACCACTATTTGTTATAATGATCGACCTGTAAAAATCGCTGGCTCTCATGCGGGTATATCAGTTGGTCCAGATGGAGGTACACATCAAGCAATAGAAGATATGGCAATCACTAGAGTAATACCAAGAATTGTTGTTATATCTCCTTGTGATGCTATTGAAGCAAGAAAAGCTACTATAGCTTGTTCTCAAACAAAGGACCCTACATATATAAGACTAGCGAGAGAAAAAACTCCTATAATAACTACAGAAGAAACACCGTTTGAAATCGGTAAAGCTCAGCTTGTATTTACACCAAAGAAAAATGAAAAAGCAGAAGTAGGAATAATAGCGACTGGAGCACTGTTACATAAAGCTTTGGTTGTGGCAAATGAATTGGAACAAGATGGTTTAAAAATAAAAGTACTTAACCTTTCAACCATAAAACCCTTAGATGAAGAAGCTGTTTGGAAATTGGCACAAGAGACAAATGCAATAGTTACTGTTGAAGAACATCAAATAGCTGGTGGAATGGGTTCTGCAGTTTCTGAGTGTATTTCAAAACACTTTCCAGTACCTATAGAGTTTATTGGGGTAAAAGATCAGTTTGGTCAATCAGGAACACCAGATGAACTTATAGAACACTATGGCATGGGGGAGAAGGATATAAAACAAGCTGTGAAAAAGGTATTGTTGCGAAAAAGATAGTA
>CAZQAQ010000009.1:0-2843 GCA_964591325.1 uncultured Candidatus Saccharibacteria bacterium
TTGCCAAATACAATACATATGATAGCATAGCTCTACAAACAAAACTTATGGCAAAGATCTGCGCAATAACAAAAAGAGGTTCAATGATGGCAGGAGGTTATTCAAACCGTACTCGTGCTACTCAATTTAACCCTACAGGAATGGTTAGAAAGTATCCAAATCTTCAAAAGAAAAAGATTTATATTCCTGAACTAAAGAAATCTATAACTCTAACAGTCTCAACAAGAGGTCTAAAAACTATACAGAAGCACGGAGCTTTTGCCACACTAAAGAAAGCTGGTCTAATATAAATCTTTCTTCACCCAATACTCCCCATTCGAAACCCACATTGTGGGTTTTGTTTTTGTATTAAATATAAAACTTGGTTTAACTTTATCTAGTAAAATTGGATCCAGTTTTGTTGTGCCACCAGTATTGAAAACTTCAATTATGTTTTTATTGATATTCGGTTCTATATCTTTAAAGATAAATTTCTGTATAGTTTTCGATAAATTGCCCATGAGATATAAAGACGTATTTTTATATACAAATTCTAATCCCAATTCTGGTTGACTAGTTTTATTAAATTTAAATTTTTTATAGGGAAATAAAATATTAATTTTTAATTTATCTATACTTATATTTTTATCTACATAAACGTATTCTTTATCTATTCCCTTTTTATCGATAATTTTTAATAATAAATTGAGAGGAGTGCTCGTAGATAATATATCTGGAATAAATACTTTATCTATTTCATACCTATTCGCAATATCTATAAGTCCTGAAATCTGGTTTTGCATTGCACTAGGTATAAAAACATAATCTATTCTCCTAGAATAAAAAGGCATGACATGTGTAATATCTCTAATTATAGATTTATCTCCTAGGCCGATAAGTATTCTTTTTTTATCTGGTGTAATAATAAAAATGGATCGGGCTCTACTACTACTTAAAAAATATACTTTTAATAAACCTTCTTTATGCTCAAACTTATAAATATAAAAAGATAAATATGAAATAGAGATTATAAATATAATTAAAAATAAGTATTTTTTATTTGATGTTTCAGCAGCTTTTTTAAAAAAATTAACAATTGCTTTCATATTTGCACTGTAGCATAATGAAATAAAGAAAATATAAAATAATTATAAAGTTCTAATAAAACATAAATGAAAAAATTTGAAGAAAAGAAATTTAATATAGGTGAACTAAAAGGTATATCTAAAGAAAGTGTAGCAGAACATTTGAAGCTTTATTCTGGTTATGTAAAGAATGCTAATTTGATTTTAGAAAAAATAGAGGAATTGAGATCAGATCAAGAGAAGAACTCTTATGCAATAAGTGAAATGATGAGAAGATTTGGCTTTGAGTACAATGGTATAAGAAACCATGAGGTTTATTTTGAAAGTATTTCAGATGGTATCAATACCCTATCTGATGATAGTCATATAAAAAAACAAATTGAAAAAGATTTTACCTCTTTTGAGAAATGGCTTTCAGAATTTAAATCACTTGCACTAACAAGGGGTATAGGATGGGCTATTCTTTATTTTGATAGAAAGGATAATAGATTGTTAAATGCTTGGGTAGATGAACAACACATTGGTCAATTACAAGACTGCACACCAATCATTGCTCTAGACATGTGGGAACATTCTTTTGTTTATGACTATATGCCATCAGGAAAAAAGAATTATGTTGAAGATTTCTTTTCAAACTTAAACTGGGTAAAGGTAGAAGAAAATTTGAAGAATATAGCAAAATAAAATAAATAAATTAATAAAACTATATAAACAGAAAAAGGCGGGACTTCTATGCTTGAGAATGGAAGATTCGCGCTTTTTTCAACTATAAATAATTCGTATGATAAAAGTATATTCGCAATATAAGCAAATATTTTTGAAATAAAAATTGATATAAATCCTGCAATACCAGATAGAGAAACAAAAAGCATAGTAGTCGGTATAAAAGGTAAAACGATTATATTTACAAACATTCCAACGATGGATATCTGCCCCATCATATACAATATATATGGCGAAACAAAAATCTGTGTTGCCAAAGTCGAAGCCACAACTCCTCTTATTCCAAACCTCTCTGTTATAAATGTAAGTCTATTTTCTATTGGGCTTGAAAGAACGATCAAACCGAAACATGCAAGAAATGAAAGTTGAAAGGATAAATCATATAAAACTATATATGGATTTTGTATTATCATAAAAAGTCCAGCAATAAACAATGCTCTTATAACTTTATAATCTTTTCTTAATAACTCTCCAAAAAGTGCAACGATTGCCATAATACAAGATCTTACTACTGTTGCTCCCCCACCAACCAAAATGCCAAATAAAATTATTCCAAACATTCCTAAAACTATAGAGATATTTCTTGGTAAAAATGACAATAATCTTCTGATGGTTGTTGCAATAATTGTTATATTGTAACCAGACAAAACTACTATATGTATCAATCCTGCTTTTCTAAAGTTACCAATTATATCTTTTCCCAAACTAGCTTTTTCTCCAACAACAAGTCCTGATGCAAATGCACTATGAGGTTCTCCTAAAACTCTATTTAAATTATTTACAAAAGCTCTTTTAACTTTATAAAGTAATTTATTTATATTTAAAAAATTTTTACTGTTTATAATAGATATGTCTGCTTTTTTTATTTCATAATATATATCGTCTTTCTTTAAATAATTTATGTAATCAAATTCTCTACCTGTATCCCCCACAAAATTCCTTGGCCTACTCAATTTTCCTGAAACTACAACCTCATCACCGTAGTTATATTCATTATATAAATCTGTGCTTACTTTTATATTTGTTTCACTGTTTATCTTCAATATAAAAGTCTGA
>CAZQAQ010000009.1:2943-17705 GCA_964591325.1 uncultured Candidatus Saccharibacteria bacterium
CGTATATATCTTTGTCATAATTTTATATTCAAATTGTACTACTAAATAAAAAAAGCACCTAGTGAAACTAGGGCTTTTGAAACGTGTAAAATTAATCCTCAATTCTCGTAGCACACTTTTGAACTGAGACGCTAAGCGAGCCAAACTTGATCCTCTGCTTCAAATAATCAATCGCCACACCAAGCTTTTCTTTCTCAGTTTTGCCGATACAACTGTTCAAAGCAATTTCCAGTTCACCTTTTGCACATAACAAAAAAGGTAAATACCAAACCTCCCAAAACCTTCCATTCTTGCCCCTTTGTGATCTCATACAGTCAAAGCCATATGACTTAAGTCGCTCTGCATATTCTTTATACTTTTCTGGAGTATATGAATATGCACAAAGGTGAGAAATATATATTGCTGGAGAATCATGCTCACCAAAATCTTCTATTGCACAGTTTACAAATTCTTCCTGAGCAGTCTCATGAGGTAATGCATGTCTCCAATGTGGATACATTTTTTCATCTACAACTGGATCTGGTAGTTGTTGAAGTCTTGGGATAAATACAGCCTCACCTTCAATTACAGTGAAATAATATTTTCCTCCATTAGTGATCGCTCTGATCTTATCTATATCACCTTCGTTTAAACCACATAGAGTAACCAAGCCCATACAGGGATTGGAATGTTGAACGTAGATATTACTCATATTTTTCCTTTTACTTCAGTACTATTTTTAATCTAATACAAATCTATATCAAAAAAAGTTAAAGTCAAACCACATCTATTATTCTAAGTCTCAACTCTGGTCTTCCTCTAAAATTAGATTTTTCCATACAAGCCACCAGATCTATTTTGTCACCTATTTTTAAATTATTACCATTTTTATTTTTAAAACTCTCACTATTCATAAAGAAACCTATTGCAGGAACTTTTTCTCCTGTTCTTTTACTAAATAAAAACTCTAAATGATTTTTTTCTTTTCCAAATTCTTTTATACCAGATATAGAAATATTCTTAAATATAAAACTTGGTTTAGGATTACCAACTCCAAATGGCGCCAATTTCTCTATAGAATTATAATTCTTCCAATTTACATCTTCTATCTCAAGTTCTCTATCTATATATTCGACATCTTGTTTTGCTAAGTTTTTTACTGCTTTATATGCCTCATTCAATTTTTCTTCCACATGATGTATATCTTCATTTGATATAGCAAAGCCACCACTTTCTGCATGTCCACCAAATTGTAAAAAAGTATTTTTTGGAACTGCATTCATAAGATCAAGAAGATGAACGCTACCAGCCGCACGACAACTTCCTTTTATCATCCCATCTCCATCCCTTCCCCATAAAAATACAGGACAAGAAAATTCTTCAGCAAACACATTTGCAGCGAGCCCAAGTAAACTTGGTTTCCAATCTGGATTTCCAATCACGATAACTCCATCAGGTTTTTCTCCATATCTTTCAATTATTTTTTTCTTTGTTTCTTTTACAAGTGACGCTACGGTTCCTTTTCTTTCATTATTTATATGATCTAAATTCTTTGCAAGAATATGTGCTTCATCGTCACTATCTGTTGCTAATAATTTAAAAGCATCCATAGGAACACCCATACGTGAAGCAGCATTTATTCTTGGTCCAATAGTAAAGCCGATATCATCCTCAGTTAAATATCTTTGATCTGATTTTAATAAATTTAATAATCTCACCAATCCTTTTCTTGGAGATTTTCTAAGTACCTGTAGACCATAATAAGCAAAGACTCTGTTTTCACCTGTAAGTGGTACCATATCTGAAAGTGTTGCAATACCCACCATATCCAAAAGCCATTTTTCCCAACCAGGTTTTATACCAAAATCTTTTTTCTTAAGTATTCCTTGAATAAGCTTATACCCCACCCCAGAACCACAAAGCATCTTTTCAGGATAATTACAGTTATCTTGTTTTGGATTTACTATTGCATAAGCATCTGGAATTGTTTTTCCCGGTATATGATGATCAGTTATTATCACATCTATACCATTTTCTTTGGCAAAACTAACCGGCTCAATATCAGCAATACCACAATCCAAAGTTATTATTAGAGCAACATCTTGTTCTATAAAATCTTTTACGGCACCGACATTTAGACCGAAACCTTCATCGTGTCTGTGTGGAATATAGTTTAAAAAATTTGTATAACCTATTTTTTTAAATGTATCATGCACACAAACTCCAGCTGGAATACCGTCAGTGTCATAATCACTATATATAACTATTTTTTCATTATCCTTTATTGCTTTCAATATTCTATCTACTGCTTTTTCACAATCTTTTAAAAGAAATGGATCATGAGTATGGTTATCATAACTAGGATTTAAGAAATCTTGCCTATCTTTTTCAGTCTTTATTCCACGATAAAAAAGTAAGTGATCTGTAAGACTACCATTGTATATCTCTCTTACTTCATATCTTTTAGCCATATAGTATAGAGAGTATATCATGTAGGATTTGATATACTATATTTATGAAACAAGATAATAATTGTATATTTTGCAAAATAGTAAAAAGAGAAATACCAGCACATATAGTCTACGAAGATGATAACTTTTTAGCATTTTTAGATATAAATCCTCAATCTCCTGGGCATACACAAGTAATACCAAAAAGTCACTATAGATGGGTTTGGGATGTTCCAGATGCTGGAGAATATTTTGAAATAGCTAAAAAGATAGCTCTGGCCCAAAGAAAAGTCTTCGATACTGATTTTATTTTAAGTAAAGTTGTAGGTGATGAAGTTCCCCACTCTCATATATGGGTATTCCCAAATAGTGAAGTAAAAGGTAATAAAAAAGACTTTGAAATAAATAAAAATAAAATTATTGAGAATTTAAATTAATTTAAATCTAAAATCTATTACTATTTTTATAAATTAAATAGCTTTTTCAAGTGCCTTTATACCTGGCAAACTACCTTCAGATAAGAAATCTAGCATTGCACCTCCCCCCGTTGAAACAAAAGTAAAATCTTGTTCTATACCTAGTTTTGCAATAGCAGCCAATGTATCTCCCCCACCCACAATAGTCTTTATATTATTTTTTGTAACACTAGAAATTGACCTAGCTAAAAATAATGTTGGTTCTACGTATCCATCTTCATATGCACCCAAAGGACCATTCCATAGTATATATTTTGCTTTTCTTATCTCATCACTCAATAAACCTAGAGTTTGTGGACCAGTATCAAGTATATTGTCTTCATTACCTATATTATTTATTTCTTTTATCTCCTTTCTCCCTTTTGACATAACTACTGCATCTATAGGAAGAATAATCTTTCCTGTTGAAGTAAGTTTATCTAAACCAAATACCTTATCTGAAACCATCGATTTTCCTATATTTACTCCATTTTCTTTAAGAAAATTATTTGCTAAAGCTCCACCTACAAAAACTCTATCCGCAATATTTGTAAATTTTTCTATTAGAGGTAGCTTGGTTTCAAACTTTGCTCCACCTAAAATAAATAGAAATGGTCTATCAGGATTAAAGGCTGAAGTTAGATATTTTACTTCGTTTTCAAATAACATTCCTGCATAACTAGGTATAAAATCTGTTATAGCTGATATTGATGCATGATCACGATGTGATACTGAAAAAGCGTCATTTACATACACATCACCTAGACTTGCCAATTCTTTTGCGAAAGCTTTATCATTTTTCTTTTCACCTTCATTGTCGCGAAGATTTTCAAGTAAGACAATATCCCCATTATTCATACCATTTATAAAAGATAGAGCATTTCTATAGTTTTTAATGAAATTACAGCTTATTCCAAGATAAGATAGATGTTTACATACTGGTTCCAAACTAACCTTTTCACCTGAAAGGGGTTCTATATGACTTATTAAAATTATCTTTGCACCTTTTGATTTTAAATAATTTATAGATGGTAAAACTTTTTTTATTCTAAAATCGTCTATAACAGAGCCATTCTTTATTGGCACATTAAAATCAACTCTTATTATTACTCTAACACCAAGAAGACTTTGTATATCACGAATATATTTCATATGTTATATAGCATCAACTGCTTTTAATAATTCAACAAAACCTTCTGGATTTATACTCTCCCTTCCAACCAATAAACCATTTACTCCCCCATTTGAAACTATGTCTGCTGCATTTCTAAAACTTACTGAACCGCCATAAAGAACTGGGATACTTATTCCATTTTCATGACCATACATATCAGAAACAACTTTTTTAACAAAAATTACCATTTCATTTATCACAGAAGTACTCATTGGTTCTTTTGCTCCTATTGCCCATATTGGTTCATAAGCAATAATAAGTTCTGAAATATATTTCTTTTGAACTTTTTGTAACGACATTTTTATCTGATTCTTTAGTGTGTCTAGATACACACCATGAGAATCATGTTCACTTTCTCCTACACACAGTATAGGTTTTAGACCAGTATCAATTGCTAAAGCTATTTTCTTTGAAACCATTTCATCAGTTTCCCCCATAGTCCTTCTCTCTGAGTGGCCAATTATCACGTATTTTGTACCGAATTCCTTAAGCATTGTAGGACTTATCTCTCCAGTATATGAACCTCTTTCTTCACTATATGAATTCTGAGCACCAAAACTTACATTACTATTCTTCTTATTTGATACTAATTTTGGTAAATAAATGAAAGGAGGACATAAAACCACATCGGTATTATTTAACTTTGTAGACAATTTGTTTACTGAAGAAACTATCTTTTTTGCATCTAATAAGTTTGTCGGATTCATTTTCCAATTCCCTACAATAATCTTTTTTTTCATATATTTATTTAGGGATATTATATCATTTACTTAACCTCCTCCCAAGAAATTACACTATATTGATTTGATGTTAAAGGAAAACTAGGAGGTGGTGCATAAAGCAAGTTTGAATCGTATACAATGTTTCTATCCTGATACCCTGTTCCGTCAGTATATGCAAATCCATATCTTAGATTTGTGGCTATCATTCCATATAGAGTTATAGAATTTCTAACATGATAGTTCTGACAACTATTTGAATTGTTTCCACTATTTGAATAATAATATCTTCCTGCTCTACCATTTTGTGCAACCAATGCAGCATCTATGCGTAAAGTATCGTCGCTTATAAGCCCTACATTTATATTATCTTGAGCTATTAGAGATATAACATCGCTACCATCATAGTTTGAATAAAGTAAATCATTATTTATAGTTATACTCTTTCTTGTACTTACATTATCTGGGAATTTACCCGCAGCAAGAGTAATTCTTGCGGTATTTATCTGTCCATCAACCCAAACATTGTCTTCCAAGAAAATAATTCCATTATTTGGATTTGGGTAATTTGCCACAAACGTCTCTGTGTTTATTGACCAAGAACCCCAGTTTGTCTGATTTAAACCATTTGTACATTTATTACCAGGAGTTACAATCGCGGTAACTTTATACAAATCAAAAGTATCATTTGTTTTAAATTTTACATGATATCCCTGTGCACCTGACGCTGCAAAATATTTACCATCTGTTTGTGCAGACGTCTTCATCTGAGAAAGATCAGTGGTCATACCAGAAAAATCAAAAGTCTGTAGTGGGAATTGTCTACCAGCCATAAATACGTCTGGCCTACTTGGTACAGCAGCAGGAGGATTTGGATCATCTGTTCCAACCGTTGTATAAACACCAAATCTATACGAGTTTCCATTATCAGGATCTATATATTTATCTTTTGAACTAGATATTATATTGTGTGCCAATCCATCAAACCTTATTCCATTGTTTGAATGGATAGGACCAAAAACTTCAGTACCCTCTCCAAAACGCATTACATCATTTGCAGCTACTGCATATTTTGCTAGAGATGGTATAGCGAGTTTTGCCTCTATACTTCTCACAACGCCAGAACCGTCATTTATACTACCTTTTGATTTTATCTTTACTACAGTTGATCCAACAGGTGGTGGGGTTATGGTAAGAGCAAAATTACCTATTACATTTCCATCTTTATCCTTGAAATCATGAACAAATGGTCCTGTTGTAGTTGTTGCATTTCCATCTGTATAATCAGTCTGATTATGAGCAAGGTGCCATCTATAATAGTCTATTCCGGCTTCTGCAATCTGAAATGCTTGTTCTCTAGATGATAATTGTTTGGAATTCTTAAGTGTTGTTGCTCCCCAATTTACAAGTGCTGTAGTAACAGTTACTGCAACCACAGCAAAAACTAAAGCATTTATAAGTATCATTCCTCTCTTTCTTATATAAAAATTTTTCATAAATTATCTTTTAAATTTCTAAGTGTGGCTGTTGATGTATAAAGTCTGGGAACTGGAGAACGATTTGGATCCGCATCAATAAGTAAATTTACCCTTACAAGTCTAACTGCTGTTGTATTTAACGGATAAGAAAGCGGGGTAGATGTTCCTGCATAGTTTGTATCGTAATATTCAAACAAAGCGGTTGATGTACCGTTCTTTATATTGTAAGCCAAAGTTGAAAATTGTTCATTCAATGAATTATATGTAAGTGGTGAACCACTAGGAATAATTACCCCTTTTTTTAGTGTTGTCGTAGAAAGATAATATCTAACTTGATCAATCAAACCGTCATCATTTATATCACTGTAAAATGTAAGAGTACTTGTACCAGCAGATACTATAGGATACGAACCGTTATTACTTGGAGTTATAGATCTCATCTCTTTTACCATAACTCTAAGTATTGCCTTTGCATCTTGAGAACTTTCAAGAACATCTTTTGAATATTTATTAAACCTCAATACATTTACTTGAAAATTACTTACCGCAACCATAACTATGGCAACAATAGCTATAGAAACTATTAGTTCAATTAATGAAAAACCATTTTTATAATTATTAAACATAATAAATTTATGGTGAAAGTGTCACAGTCTCCTCTTGCCAATCAGGCGATATATTCACATTTGAATTATAAGTTGAATAACCAGTCTTTGAAACCTCCAAACTATAACTTCCAGAAGAAAGATTATTAAATATTACCTGACCAGGAGGGGTACAATCAGATGTAAAAGTAATAGAAATATCTGAGACACTAGGTGTAACAGTATTATCTTCTGTACTCAATATTAATTTATATCTAATATATCTTCCACCGTTATGTACAGAACTTATAGTATTGTTATTTACTGTATAAAAACTAGAATTTGTTCCATCTGGACCTATATAATTCCAAGTAGTTGAAGCATTCAATTCTGTATTTGTTGCAATCTGAACCCTTACACTTGTTGAACCTGTAGCTACAGGTTGATCATTTGGAGATAGAATTATTTTATAAAAATTGCTTGGAGAACCAGTGTCGATAGTTGAAGACTCTATATAGCCACTTGATGGATAAGTACTTGATGATACAAGAAGCTTCAATTCTCCTTGGGGTGAAGCTATATCTATATTGCCATCACTAAAGAAAAACATTTTTGTATCAGTAAACAAAGCTTGTCCCGCACCTTCTGACCAATCTGTTTGATTCTTATATCCCCTATCGGTTGTCTTTGTCTCTGAATAATCTACAGCTTGATATAGTCTGACTGTGGCTCCAGTTATGGGTAAACCTGTTGAACTATCTTTTACTGTTACTAAAAGACTTTTTGGCTGTTTTGTTTGAGCAATTATCATCACCTCTTCTGTACTATCTGGAGAAATATTATTTGGATTTAATGGATTTAATCCTATTATTTCATATAAGATATCCAATCCAGTGACATTGTAAGAATCCCATTCTATAGAATTATTATTATATATTCCTGAACTATTTGTTAATGTATTTAAATTAAATTTTGGGATATTCGTACCAATAGTCTTTGATCCTGTTATATTAAAATCGAAACTCGGAATACTTTCGCATGTAGGACCAACGCTCTTTATAGTCAGATTCGATATTTTATCTATAGAGAAACTAACTTGAGTACCTTGTTGTACTACAACAGTAGCATTTGGTTTTGTTGGATTTAGATTGCTTGAACTTGTTGCATAGGTTCTATCGGTAGAATAACCACTTTTTGAAACTGTTATAGAATAAGCCTCAATTCCGGGAGGAGCATCTACAACCGCCAACATACCATTTATATCTGTAACATCATCAATCACTATATTTGGAGTTATCTTACTATTTACTATGTGTACATTTGCATCCGAAACCGGTTTACCGTTAGCATCAAAAACTTTTATAAACAAAGCTCCATTTGTAGATGCGGTCTCAAGATTTTTTGGTGCAATAGTAGTAGTTAAGGTTATAGGTTGCATTCCTCTACATGATACACAACTAACTTCTACTTCTACTAGTTTATTGTCAGCTGGAGATAGATCATCTGGAGTTCCATCTATGGTTCCATCAAATGGTAAATCTACATTTCTTATAGTTGTTGTTACAGTAAATGCTATACCACCACGTATAAACTGTTGTGAATGAGGTATTTTACCGTTTGGTATACCAGAAACTTCTCCAACATCTGAATAAGGCAAGTTTCTAATTATTTCAAACTGCTCATTAGCTAGATTTAATCCCAATATTTTATATTGAGTTGCACTTGTAATTGTAAAAACACTTACATAAGCTTGATATATTGCAGTTGCCACAACAAGAAATACAGCGGTACCAACCAAGGTTTCTATTAAAGTAAAACCTTTTTTATTATTTAAGTTAAAAAATCTGATCAGTGATTTAAAAAACATTTATATAATATTTACTAGAGAATACATGGGAGATATCATGGCAATTGCAAAAAATCCTACTCCAACAGCAATTATTATCATAAGGAAAGGCTCAATAACTGTAGACATGTCTTTTGTCTTCTGATCTACATCTTCTTCATAAAAAGTCGCAACACCCATAAGCATTTCACCGATCTTACCTGTCTCTTCACCCACAGCAATCATTTCACTAAAAAATAGTGGGTATAGATTGTCATTTTCATGAAATACTTTTGATATAGGTTCTCCCTTCTCTACTTCTTCAACAGACTTTGCTATAACCTTCTTATAGTGAACATTTTGAACAATATCTTTTGTAATTCTTAAAGCTTCCAAGACATCAACCCCTGAACCTATAAGTGAAGAAAGTGATCTTGCTGTTCTTGCACTATTTACTTCTTTTATAAGATTACCTATTAGAGGAATCTTAAGAACTATATAATGTAAAACTTTTTTACCATTCTCTCTTCTAGCCCACATGTATAATGCACCAAAAATTGCGATCAAAATAAGTAGTATGTATAGACCATTATTTTGAGCCATATTACTAACAAAAAGCACGAAACGGGTCGATGCTGGCAAAGCCAGGTTTAGATCTGCAAAAGTCTTCATAAGTGAAGGAACAACATAGGTAACCATTATTATTGCAATGATAACCATAGCTAAAAGTATTACAGATGGATACATCAGCGCACCTTTTACCCTTTTCTGAAGAGTGTAATTTTTTTCCATTTGAGTAGAGACGACTCTCAAAGCCTCAGATAGCATACCGCTTTGTTCACCAGATTTAACCATCGATATAACTAGTGGTGAAAACATATTCTTAAACAATTCCATGGATTCACTTAATGTTTTTCCACTATTTACTTCATCTCTCAATTTACCTATTATATTTTTTACTTTTTTATTTTTACCCTGACCTTCCATTACAGACAGAGCTCTAGACATAGATAGACCAGCAGATATCATAGATCCCAAGTTTCTTGAGAAATTTATCTTATCTATCATTTTTATAGAATTCAGGAATGGTATTTCTATATTGAAATTAAAACCTTTTCCCTTTTGATACACATTTATTGCAACCTCACCTGAGTCCTTCAACATTTTGTAGAGCTCAAATCTATCTTTGGCATCACGCTCCCCTTTATATATTTCACCATTACTCTTTCGAGCTTTGTAAATAAAATGCGACATTTATTTATTCTGAAATAACTCTTAATACTTCTTCTATTGTTGTATGACCTTGTACTGCTTTGAATATTCCATCTTCAATCATAGTTATCATTCCCTCTTTCTTTGCTTGTTCTTCTATTTGTGATGCTGTACCTCCTCTCATAATTATCTCTTTTATTCCAGGACTAACTTTCAAGACTTCGTGAATACCAACTCTACTCTTATATCCATCATCTTCTTTTGATGGTACGGGCTTCCAGAAATTTATTTTATCCCAAGTATCATTTGGTTTTACTATCTTTTCTGCTTTTAATGTTTCAAGAACTCTCTTCAAATCAACAACCTTTTCCAAACTTGCTAATTCTGCTTTTGTTAATATATGTTTCTCTTTATTTTCTGATAGTTTTCTTACAAGTCTTTGAGCAATGATTATGTTAATTGTTGAAACTAGAAGAAATGGTTCTATCTTCATATCCATAAGTCTTGGTATAGCTCCAGCAGCACTATTTGTGTGCAATGTGGACAATACCAAGTGTCCTGTCAAAGAAGCATTTACCGCAAGTGATGCAGTTTCATTATCTCTTATCTCCCCCACCATTATGATATCTGGGTCCTGACGAACTAGAGTTCTAAGTCCAGAAGCAAAAGTAAAACCTATATCAGAATTTACTTGAGTCTGATTTATTCTTTTCATCTGATATTCAACAGGGTCTTCTATAGTAGATATATTTACATCTGGAGTATTTAGTATATCCAATATTGTATATAGTGTTGTTGTTTTTCCTGATCCAGTAGGACCTGTAGTCAAAATCATTCCTGTTGATTGTGTTGTAGCATAATGTATTCTGTCCAATCCTTCTCCATGAAAACCTAGATGTTCAAGTGTAAAACCAGACACATTTTCTCTCAAAAGACGCATTACAGTTTTTTCTCCATAGTATGTAGGAAGTACAGAAACACGGAAAGAAACTTTTTCATTATTCATATCAACTTTGAATCTTCCGTCTTGTGGCAATCTCTTTTCATCCAATTTTAGATTGGACAAAACCTTTATACGCGCAGTTATAGATGGTTCTGCATGTTTTGGTAAAACCATAGCATCACGTAATAGTCCGTCAATTCTATATCTTACAAGCAACTCGGTTTCCATTGGTTCGATATGTATATCTGAAGCATCTTGGATAATTGCATGTTTTAAAAGTGTATCAACAATACGAACAACAGGTAGATTTTCAGCTATCTTTTTCAAATCTTCTTCACTTGCTCCATCATTACCTGTTTCTTCAGCAATAGTCTTTAGTGTTGCAGACTCCTTTTGGATAATATCTCCAAATTCTGCTTTCAAACTCTTTTGATATTGAACAATAGCGCTCTTTAGAGACTCAGCATCAGTTAGTCTTGGTAAAATCTTTAGTTTAACTTTCTTTTTTACGAAATCTATAGCTGAAAGATCGTCAACATCAAGCATTGCAACTTCTAGAGTTTCATCAGTCTTCTTAAAGGCAACAATATTGTGATTCCTAGCCACAGGTTCAGGAATCATAGATAGAGTTTCAAAAGGAATTTTTCTGGATTTTAAATCTACAAAGGGTATACCAAGAACATAAGCTTGCATTCTTCTTAGATTATCCTCGGTTATCTTGCCTGAATTTACTAGAACTTCTGCTGTCTTTACTCCCTTTTTTTCTGCTTCTTCTGTAGCTTTGTCGAGATCTGCACGAGAAACTAGATTTGAATCTAGAATAAACTTATTGAGCTGTAACTCTGGAACGAACATAATATTATTATATCAGCACTGCAAACAATAACCTAGTAAAATTTCCACAAAATTTACAGAATTAAGAAAAATTATTGATCTTGCAATAAAACAAGAACTCTAGTATGATATTTCCATAAGTAGTTCGCCCTCCCGGGCGGACATTTTTTATAAAAAGGTTAATAAAATTAAATATATGGTTGATTTAAAAGTTATAAACTCTGTTCTAGAACAACTAGAAGAAGAGCGTGGTATTCCAAAGGATAAGATGCTTGAAGCTATAGAACTAGCTTTGGCTATGGCATATAAGAAAGAGTATGGTAAAAAAGGCCAGATTGTTAGGGCTATTTTCGATAAAAACACAGGTAAAGCTGAATTTTATCAAGTAAAGATAGTTGTGGATGAATCAAAGGTCATCATGGAAGATGAAGAGGATGAACAGGACCTAAAAACTATAGACGAAGAAAATATACGCGTTAGATACAACCCAGAACACCATATATTACTTGAAGATGCTAAGAGAATTAAAAAAGATGCAAAAGTAGACGACGAAATAGTATTCCCTCTGGAAACTAAGGATAATTACGGAAGAATTGCAGCTCAAACAGCAAAACAAGTCATAATCCAGAAGATTAGAGAAGCAGAAAAAACTTCTGTAATGACAGAATACGGCCAAAAAGAAGGAGAAATTGTCTCGGGAACAGTACAGAGAATAGAAAGAGGTACATTGTTTATAGATATGGGTAGAGCTCTAGGTGTTATACCTTATGAAGAGCAAATCCCTAGTGAACACTATAAACAAGGTGAAAGAGTGAGAGCATACCTATATGCTGTTGAAGAAACACCAAAAGGAATACTTTTGAAACTATCTCGTTCACATCCAAAGTTTCTAGAAAAACTATTTGCAGTTGAGGCTCCGGAAATTGCTCAAGGTACAGTAGAAGTAAAAGCTATAGCTCGTGAAGCAGGATCTAGATCAAAAATCGCTGTATCTTCAAAAGATAGCCATATAGACCCTATAGGATCACTTGTGGGACAAAGAGGGGTTCGTGTTTCAACAGTTATGAGCGAACTTGGAGGAGAAAAGATCGATATTATAGAGTGGAATGAAGACCCTTCAAAATTCATCGCTGAAGCTCTATCACCTGCAAGAATAGTAGATATGACACTATTTAAAGACGAAGCAAGAGCTGTTGTAAAGGTTACAGAAGACCAACAATCACTAGCAATAGGTAAAGGTGGTCAAAATGTACGTCTAGCTGCAAAACTAACAGGTTGGAAAATAGATATACAAGCTGTAAGTTCAGATGGCATAGCAAAAGATGGATCAGAAGACATGGAGAAAGAGAGCGAATAATATTATAAGTATAAAAATAAAAATATGAATATATTACACGATATAGAACCAGGAAAAGCAGATTCAATAAATGTAATCATAGAAATACCAAAAGGTTCAAAAAATAAATACGAAATCGACAAAAAGACAGGTTTGATATCACTAGACAGAGTAATGCATACATCACAAGATTTCCCTTTTGATTATGGTTTTGTACCACAAACACTATGGCACGATGGGGATCCACTAGATGTAGTACTACTTACAACTTACCCTCTCTTCCCTGGAGTATTGGTAAAGGCAAGACCAGTTGCAGTGATGGGTATGCTAGATAGTGGTGAAACAGACGATAAGATAATAGCAGTACCTGTAGATGATCCAAGATGGGAAAATATAAAGGATTTAAAAGACCTAAATACACATACACTAAAAGAAATAGAGCACTTCTACTCTACATATAAGAAGATACAAAAAAAAGAAGTATTAATAAAAGACTTTGGAAATAAGAAGAAAGCTCAGGAAGTTTTTGCTGAAGGTGTGGAAATGTATAAAAAAGCCAAGAAATAGTAGCTGTTGTTAGTTTGAGCATAATGCTATAATAGACACGAATACCAACTGGTAAAGTGTCTATTTTGGTATTTATTAATTATTTAAATAAAAAAATGTCAAAAAAATATATAGCAGTTATGTTAGTTTCAGTATTCCTGCTATCTTCTCCATTTATAACAAAAGCAGAAGATACAAAGAATACTCCCCCAACACCACCACGCCCTACTCTAAAAGAAATAAAGGCTATTCGTGATGAAAAGATTCAAGAAAAAAGAGTTGAAAATCGAATTGAAAATAGAGTAGAAAAGAGGATGGAAATAAAAGATGAGAAAAGAGATGAGATGAGGGATGCTATGGATGATAAAAAAGATGAAATGAGAGGTGCTATGGATGAAAGAAGAAAAGAAAGAATGGATAAAAATGCTTCTACAACAGAAAAAATGGCTCTGTTTAAGAGAAATGCAAAGGAGGAAATAAAGAAAAAGATGGAAGAAAGAACATTCGAAATAAGAAAGAATGCTCTTATAAGAGAACTTAATGTTGCACTAAGAAATATAGAGGGTGTTGATGCGAGAATAAAGACAAGAATCGAAAAAATAAGTTCAACAACTGATACAACAGAAGTTAAATCTCTACTAAAGATTGCGGAAGATAAGCTAGCAAAAGCAAAAACAGATGTTGCTTCTCTAGAATCTATGAGACCACTTACAGCTAGTTCAACAACAGCAAGTACAAGTGCAGAAGTTGATCTATCAAAACCTAGAGTTCTAGGAGATGCAGCTATAAAGAGTGTTAAGGAAGCACGTGATGCTTTCAAGAAAGTAGTAGTTACAATAGGACACCTTATGGGTAACGAAGGAGAAAAAGAAGCCACAACAACAAAACCAACAATTTAATAATTAATAAATAAAATTATGGATACAAATACAAATACAAATAACAATCAAATGGGAAGTGGCATGAATTACCAGTCTATACCTCCAAAAAAGGAAAGAAGAGTTGGACCAATTGTTGGAATACTAATTGTTGTACTAGCACTTATAATTGCAATAATATATTTTGTTGGAGCAAAGATCGGCACAAGCACAGAATCAATGGAAAACACTCAGACAAATTCACAAGACAACTCTTCACTTACAGCTAGCGCTTCAAAAGCAGATGATGTAAATACATTAAATGCAGATCTAGACTTACAATTGAAGGACGTAGATTATAGTTTCTAAT
>CAZQAQ010000010.1:0-3413 GCA_964591325.1 uncultured Candidatus Saccharibacteria bacterium
TCTTGTACATTTTCTGTTTTAATAGGTTCTGTGGGTACAATTTCTATATTTTGTTCAATAGGTTTTGTATAAACATTTTCATTTTGTGTATTATTTTGAGGAACTGCTGTCACACTTGGAGCTTTTATAACTGGACGTGGAGGTGGAGGGGTTATATTACCTTCAGATATGTCCTGCATCCTTCTCATCGATTCTCTTATGGGCAAAAAAATCATTTTATTAACAGATTCAGCAACGTCACGAGCCTTACTACGATTAATTTCAAGTTCTTCAGAAACAGTATCAACATATTTATCAGATTTTAGTATACCAATCATTACTTGTTCAGTTAGATAATTTAATTGACCAATTTGATCAATATTTAAATCAAAATCATCACCAATCTTTTCTAAAGCAGTATATACTTCTGAGCTATTTATAGCCTTTTTTATATCCTCAGGTATTTGTTTGTATATATTTTCATTCATATAATTTTATGACCATTCAACAAGATTTTTTCTAATAAAACCAGATGCCTTATGTTTTGCTCCAGGTGGTAATCCTCCTATTCTTATACCAATTTTGGATTTTATGTCACCACTTATATCTCTCATTTCTTGAAGTTGACTTGTGGTTAGTTGGTCGATAACATCGTCTTTAGTAATTACATCTGAACCATTAACAACAAGAGAATCTTTTTCATATTTTGATGTAGTTAGTTTTGAAAGTTCTTTACCAGATATACCTTTCATAACGTCTTTTATATCATCTAATACCCCGCTATCTAGAGTTAGTATTACATTATCCATTCTTGCTTTTCTAAATTTATCTTTATCTTCAGGTGATAGGTAGTCGGCTTCCAATATAGAATCAACTTGTTTTGAATTTAAATGCCTTACAAAATATGGATCAGTAAGTGTTTCTAGATCTGAGTTTTCAAAATCTTTATTTCCCATTTTACCAACCGCAGTAGCAAAATTCTTTTTTTGTTCATTAGTTAAGACTGGTGGAGTTATGTGCGGTGTTTTTGATCCTAGACCAGGAGCAAGATAGGCATTTTGTGCTCTAGTTCTCTGAACACCAGCAATTTCTCTTGCTCTATCTTTATTTTCCTTCTTCACATCACTATAGCTCTGTGAACTACCATACTTACTCTTCTCAGCATTTCTCAGTCCGCCTCTTACAGCTTGGCTTACACCAAATGCTCTAAGAACTGTACTTGTACCTCTACCAATTTTTGACCCCTGTGCCATAGCTGCCATATTGTCGAATCTCGAACCTAGACTTCCACTCCATTTACCTAGAGTATTTCTACCTATAATTCCTCCCAATGATTTGCTTACACTTTCAAGTTGTGGTGCCCAACCCATTCCCTTTCCTCCAAACTCTATCGCAGCCACTAAAGGGGCGTTTATAAATATAAGAGCGATTATATACTGTATTGCTATACCTATAGTTATAGTTCCGAATGTTCCACCAGTAGCGCTGCTAGATGCTTTGAATATATCCATGAAATTACTATCTGTAATTATTTTTAGAGCAATATACAGTAAGAATAGGTATATGGGCATAAATAGACACTGGCTTATAAGCATGCCTAATATAGGTTCTGAAACCTTACTTTTAATTTTTGGGAATATCATACCTGCGAAATATAGAGGTGACAGAGTCATTGCAAATAATAACAATCCAGTTCTTATGACAAAAGCAATACTTGCTGCAAAGAAACTGATTGAAGCAACTATCATCATTATTACCCCACCTATCATAGATACAATTATGGCAATGCTGATATCCGCACCTTTTGCGTATTTAACTGTACTGTATATGCTAGGAATCTTTAAACTTTGCATAAAAGTATTTGATAATCCCCCATCTTCAATTACTGACTGCACACTAAGTGTTTGTGATTCAGTAGGTGTTATTGCATTGTAAAACTGTATTGATACAAGATTTGAAGTATCTATAATAACTTTACAAAAGAAAAGGCTAAAATTTATCAAGATTCCAGCAATAAATATCTTTACTACTGTTTGACTGAAACCCGTTCCTTTCATACCAAGAATCATCTTTATTGATTCAAATATCAGAATAAATATTATAAACATGCTAGATAGATCCCTGATGGTTCTCCAAAGCATTTCTATACTAGTTACTCCTGTGTATATACTTTTTATATTTAGTGTAAGCTTTATAGAAAGACTCAAAAGTGTTCCACTTATAGTTACTAGGTTTGATGTAAAGGCCAGAACCATATAGGAAATCCAACTTAGTATGCTATTTATCACACTTCTAGGTATCAGTCCTATTGCTACTCCAGAATCTAGTTTTACTTCTTCCGCAAAAACAAAATGTGGCAATACAAATATTGCAATTATTGCTATAAAAAATACTATGATTATTGATTTTTTATTTTTATTAATCATTTTATCTTATATTTGTTGGGAAAATTCCACATTCTTGTACCCTTCTGTTTGCATCTTGTTGGAAAGGATTTGCAAAGTTTATAAGCGTATCATATTCCTGTTGTGCTTCTACTATATCTTTTGCTGAAGTTAAGCTTTGGTTCTGTAACATTTCGCCATATAGTCTGCTTGGTTCGTTTATCTCATTTACTGTTGTTGCGCTATTTGCTTTTGTCTTTATTTCATTCAGTTTGTTTAGTCTATCATCTGCTAGTTTTGCTTTATCTAGTAGCTCTGTAGTTTTTTGAGATATACTCTTTCCTATTTCTGGCCTTATTTCATTTTGAATTCCACTTATATAATCTATCATTCCTTGTGCCGCAGTTTTTTGTGTTATAGACAATTGAAGATTTGGATCTGCCATTTTTGTTGCATAACAAGCTTTTGCTGACTCGTATGTCTTTGTAACATTTGAAAATAGGTCAAAAGATTTATTTTTCCAATCTCTAAATTGAACTGTATTTTGAATATATGTTTCGATATTTTTCAAAAGCTCAGTCTTTATAGGTGATAACTGATCATTTATCTTTGAATCATTTGCTTCTTTTTGAATCTGGTTTATATATGAACCATTATCTCCAGATCCACTTCCGCTTACACCTGACAATCCCTTCTGTAGAACCTGTGTTACAAGCTGAGCAAACAAGGCATTTACTATTTCATTTATTTCATCAGCAAGTTCAAGTTCACGTAGAGGTCCACCTAAGCTATGTTGCAATTGTCCTTCTATAACTGAACCTGGAGTTTTTGTTGTACATACTTTTGTACCAGCTGAGACTTGGGCTTGACCTGTTGAGCTTGTGGTATTTTGAACTGTTTCACCACTACCCGCAGAATCATCCGCTGTAACTGTACCCTCTCCTGTTCCTTGGTTTGATCCTTGTATTTGATTTGCTGGAGCCACCGTTTTACACTCTTTCCATGATAGGAAACCTCTACCCTGGTTTATTTCTTGTTTCTTTTCTATTT
>CAZQAQ010000010.1:3513-11812 GCA_964591325.1 uncultured Candidatus Saccharibacteria bacterium
TCTTTCCATGATAGGAAACCTCTACCCTGGTTTATTTCTTGTTTCTTTTCTATTTGTGCATTCGCAACTTTTATAGATAGTTCATTGTCTGCTTCAAGATAAGCTCCTATCTGATTGTTCTGAGGTTCAGTTGTCATAGTTACAAACGCTGGCCAACCACCTTGTCTGAAATCTCCAGCTGTAAAACCATTTATACTTGCTCCCTCTACAGCATTTTTACTATTTTTAATTATTGTATTTAGTGTACATGTATATCTCTTTGGATTATAAGGTCTGTATTTAAATGCCAAAGCCAAACGAATATCTATACTAAACGGTGAACACAGATCAACCAGAGGTCCACCGTATTTTGATAGGAATGCTCCAGTTACTTGATCTGCAACATCTAGGAAAAATGATCCAGGATCAGATATGAAAGATGGACTTCCTTCAAATCCTGAATTTATCCAATTAACAATACTTGATGTAAGTTGTCTGATTATCTGTTTTGTTAGAGCTACAGCAAGACCGTCGAGTACGAATTCCTTAAATTGAATAGAATAAGTTGAAAATGATGTTGCGGTGCTGTTTGCTGTATTTGCAATCTGTTGATATAGACTTGGTCCAACTTCAATAACAGTATCTCCTGCACCAAGAACAGCTAAACTTGTTTTTGGCGCTATAAACAAAGGAGAAAATGCAACTATTATTGCTATGAGACTGAATATTATTTTTTGAAATATATTATTTCTCATTATTTTTTATAACTCCTTATGAGTGTAAGACTTGCATTTAGTGCTTTTGCAGAATCAAGTTGTCTCGAAGCTCCCTGCAAAGCCACCAGAGCATCTTTATCAGATTTTCTAAGTGATTCAGCAACAAATAAGAAACCACTCATTGCATTTACCATGTTTAAATGATTTTCAGATAAGTTGTATGGAGCTTTAACCTTTAAAAGACTTGCAACCACCCTTTTGTAAGTAGCTATTATAGGATCTATTTCTTTTAGTATTTCAGGATTTTCTTTTTCAATACTTTCTTTTGCAATAGTACTTTCATCTCTACCCTTGTTTTGATTATTTAAAAATATTTGATTTACTTCATCAACATAGTTTGAAATATATTCTTTTGAAATATTGTTTGAGGTTTGAATATCTTTCATAGTATAAGTTTTTGGAAGAGCAAGTACCACACCTTGTTGAATAACCATGTTTGCCAATTCCTGCTGACTTTCTTTATCTTGTGAAACTCCTGCCTGTTTCAATTCCATATATCTTGCAAAAAAGTTTCTTGCAAACAAATCTATTGGAGCTAATTCAACTTTTTTATCTCCAGTCGCAGTTACATCTTTTTCTCCATCTTTAGGTCCTTTTACAAGAGGGTTTCTTCTAAGTGAAATTTCTTTTCCATCACTGGTTCCATCTTTGTCAGTATCAGGATCTTTTGGATTTGTGCCAAGTAAAACTTCTTCCCAATCCTTTAAACCATCATTATCACTATCAACATCTTGGTTTTGAAATATCTCTTCAGATGAAGTTGCTACTAAAGATGAATACGCCAACTTTTCTGTTTTTTTATTTTTATATTCCGCCAAAAAGAAAGCACCTGTAACTATAATTATGGCAGAAAAAATCATTAGACCAACTCTAATTTGGGTAGTATTCGGCATACTCCCTAAATTATATCAAAAAATTAAGTAAAATATGCTTTTTTATAGCGATTTCTGTGGAAAACAATTTGTATTCAAAGCTATATTTTTCCAATCATCCAAAGATAGTTCTTCTGCCCTGAGATTTGTATCAAGTTTAAGGTCAGTCCATACCCTTTTTAGTACTTCTTTATCGATAGCTTCTTCTAGATTTTTGACAACTATCTTTCTTTTGTGTGCAAATCCTACTTTTACTATTTCAAAAAACTTATTTTCATCTATTTTCGACTCATTTTTATAGAAAAAATCTTTAGATATGTCATTTATTGCTAAAATTGCCGAATCTACCTTCGGAACTGGCCTAAAAAACTTTTTATTTACTGTAGTTATGTATTTCGGATTGCCATATGCCTTTACAGATATAGACAATATGCTCTCTTTTTTGATTTTAGCTCCATTTTCATCGGTTTTTTTGCTTTCTTCACCCATAATCCTTCTTGCGACCTCCTTTTGTAGCATAAGAACCATTTTTTCAGGTTGATTGTTACTTTCCAAGAACTTTCTCAACAATTCACCGGTTATATAATAGGGTATATTTGCCGAAATTTTGTATTTTGAGCCCTTAAAATAAGGGTTATTTTCTATATTGAGGTTCAAGATATCTTCATGGACTATGATAAGGTCACCATTTTTCAAATAATCTGAGAATTTTTCATTTAAATACGGTATCGCCCTATCATCTTTTTCAAAAGCAATAACTTTTGCACCAGATTCTAGTAGTTTAACTGTTAAGGCTCCTTTTCCTGGACCTATTTCAAGTACTATATCCCCTTTTTTTATATCTGTAGCATGAACCATAGCTGATATGGCTTGTGGTGAATGTAAAAAGTTTTGACCCAAAGATTTTTTTGCAGAAAAAGAATCAGATTTTGGATTTTCTTTATCCAAGTTATCTCCTTTCATTTTTTCTTCTAATTCTTCTGGGTTTTCTTCGTATATTATTTCTTCCATATTAAAAATCTATAAAAATTGCTTTTACACCTGTTGGTTTTTCATACTCTACCTCATTTATGAGTTCATCACCAATATCAGTTATAAATTCTGATGGAGTGTTTACTTGTTCTCTACCATAAATAGATCTTATACAAGCATAACTCAAATATACTTTTTTTCTTGCTCTTGTGATCGCAACATAAAACAATCTTCTTTCTTCCTCTTCTTCTGATCTAGATATTTCATCTTCATTTATTCTCATATGAGGAAATAGATTGTTTTCAAGACCTGCAATAAATACATAATCAAACTCAAGTCCTTTTGCGGCATGAACTGTCATAAGTTTTACTGCATCTCTTTCTTCACTCAATTCATCTTGATCAGAAGCCAAAGCCGCATTTTCCAAAAATGCTTCCATGCCCTGTTCATTACCAAGATGATCGTATTGTGCAGCTACAGAAACGAGTTCACGCATGTTCTCTAGTTTTTCTTGATCTTCGCTCGAACCGTCTTTATACATTTTTTCCATACCAGTTTCTTTCAAAATATATTTTATAGTCTCGCTTGGTATATTTGATTTTGCAAAGCTATTTATTCTCTCCAACATTGCAAAAAAATGGCTAATCTTAAGCTTTATTCCGGAATTTAAATTCTCATCTTGATTGCTAATTATTTTCAGTATACTTGTTTTACCTATACCCCTTGGCGGAACATTTATTATTCTTACAAGATCACCACTACTATCCCTATTTAGACTTGCTCTTATAAAAGAGATAACATCTTTCACTTCTTTTCTATCAAAGAATTTTACTCCCAAAACTTGATAAGCAACATTCTTTTTCAGAAATGCTTCTTCTATTACTCTTGATTGAAAATTTGTTCTGTATAGTACAGCGATTTCCTTCGGATCAATTTTATTTTTTATCAAATCTCTGCATTTTTCAGCTATCATACTTGCTTCATCGTGTTCACTTGTAGATATGTTTAGTTCCAGTTTCTCCCCTTCTCCATTTCTTGTAAATAGATTTTTATCTTTTCTTAAAATATTTTTCTTAATAACATTGTTTGCTGCAGCCAATATGTTTTGTGTAGATCTATAGTTCTCTTCTAGAACAACAACTACTGCTTCTGTATATTCTTTTTCAAAATTTAAAATATTTTCAATATTTGCCCCTCTCCACGTGTATATGGTTTGATCAGCATCTCCAACTACACATATATTTCTATTTTCTTCTGCAAGTAAAGTTGCGATTTCGTACTGAACTCTGTTTGTATCCTGATATTCGTCTATATGGATGTATTTCCAAATAGAATTATATTTATGTCTTATTTCTTTATTATTTTTTAAAAGCTTTGCTGTTTTTAACAAAAGATCATCAAAATCTAATGCTTTTTCTTTATTAAGGATATTTTCGTATTTTTCCCAGACTTGGCAAACAATACTCTGAAAATACTCTTTTTTTGACTCTCTGTACTGCTCAAGTGTTACTGACTCACCCTTTTCTCTAGATATGGCATTTAGTATTGATCCAGGATCAAACTCTTTTGGGTTTATATTACATGCCTCCAGAGCCTCTTTAACTGCTCTTTTTGAGTCTGAACGATCAAATATGGTGAAATGCCTAGGTAAACCCAAAATTTGGCAGTTTTCCTTCAAAATATGCACACCTAGTGAGTGAAATGTGCTAACAAACGGTTTTTCATTGAAAGAAATTGGAATATTTAAACTTTTATCATTGGTTATGAGGTTCATTACCCTATCTCTCATTTCTTTTGCAGCTTTGTTTGTAAAGGTAATGGCTAGTATGTTTCTAGGTGCTACACCACTCTTTATTAGGTTTAGAATTCTGTGAGTTATGGTCTTTGTCTTACCTGCGCCAGCTCCGGCAAGTATAAGTAAAGGACCTTGAAGTGTCATCACTGCTTTTTTTTGCTCCGAGTTTAGATTTGAGTGAATATTTTCATTCATTATGACCACTATATCATGGAAAAGACAAGATGTTGACTTTTGTTTGTGGCTAAAGTAGGCTTCTATGGTACCAAGCAAAATATTGGTATAAAGATGGCTCAACAGAGCCATTTACCGACATTCCGAACTCAAAGAAAGGCCTAAAAAACCTCGAAAGACTATTGCCGAAACGCCATTTTCATTATGTTATCTTTTACACGTTTCAATAAATACAATTCAATATCAAAATATATTATTACCCGCGTGGTAGTGTTTTCTGTTTTTATTGCAACTTTCTTTAGTTTTTTTCCTCATAAAGCATCAGCAAGTATATCTTCTATGATTTACGGTCTACTAGGTGATGAAGTTAGTGCAAAGGTTGTGGATGATCCTGGGGTAAAGAATTCACAAAACATGCTTGTTTTAAAAGCGGTAGTAAATAATGACCCTAAGTCCAATATCTCTACTCTTGATCCGGCACCAGTTTCTCAAAATGCTCTTATAGCAGAGATAGGTCCACTTGGTACGTCTGCTGATGTAGAAGAACCAATAAATACTCAGATTAGTGTATATACAGTAAGAAAAGGTGATACTTTATCAAGTATTGCTGAGTTGTTTGATGTTTCAGTAAATACCGTACTTTGGGCAAACAATCTGACTAGAAATACTGATTTAAAAGAGGGTCAAAACCTAGTTATACTCCCTATATCTGGTATACGTCATATTGTTAAGGAGGGTGACAATATAAACAGTATAGTTTCAAAATATAAAGCTGATCTAGAAGAAGTATTGAAATACAATGATATAACACTTAAAACAAAGCTAAAGCTGGGTTCAGTAGTTCTTATTCCAGATGGAGAATTGGTGGTTCCAATAAAGACAAAGCAAGTTAAAGGTAGTATGGCCACAAACAATCCTCTACATGATGCAAATGGCCCTTCTTACCCAGGTTACTATATACGTCCAATCGTTGGAGGTACTAGAAGTCAGGGATTACATGGATACAATGCTGTCGATATAGCGGCTCCAGTTGGTACTTCTATAATGGCTTCTGCAAAAGGTAAAGTTTTGGTAAGTATTATGGGAGGATGGAATGGTGGTTATGGTAATTTTATAATCATATCTCATGACAATGGTACACAAACTTTGTATTCTCATAATTCAAAAAATCTAGTAAAACCTGGTGATACTGTAGATCAAGGAGATGTTATTGCTAAAGTTGGTTCAACAGGTCACGCTACAGGACCACACGTTCACTTTGAAATAAGAGGAGCAAAGAATCCATTTTAGTTATAACACTACTTATAACATCCTTTAATCAAAAATCTCTTTGTCTGTATTGAAGTGCTTCTAGTATGTGTTCTTCATTTATATCCGGTTTATATTCCAAGTCTGCAATCGTACGAGCAACCTTTAAGGTTCTGTGATATGCCCTACCAGACATATTTAACCTCTCTGCTGATTTTGATAAAAGATTTTTAACATTTGAATTAAGTTTAATTATTGTATTTATATCCTGTACACTCATGTCGCTATTTAGCGATTTGTTTTTTATACCAAACTTTCTATATCGATCAATTTGTATTTTTCTAACCTTTTTTACTAATTCCCTCATCTCTTTGGATGTCACATTGTTTTTATCTGGATTGGCGAGATTGTCGTATTCAACTTTATGTACTGATGACCATATATCTATCCTATCTATTATGGGTCCTGATAATTTCTTTTTATATTGTTGCAATTCTTTTACTGTGCAAGTACATCCTTTATTACCTGCATAGCCACAAGGGCATGGATTCATAGAAGCGAGTAGTATACATTTTGCAGGAAATGTTATTTTACCTTTTGCTCTAGATATTGTTATTAGTCCATCTTCAAGTGGTTGTCTCAGAGCATCTATAACACTTCTTTCAAATTCTATAAATTCATCTAAGAAAAGAACTCCTCTGTGTGAAAGAGTTATTTCACCAGGTTGAGGAAAGTTTCCGCCACCAACAAGTGAAGCATAAGATGATGTGTGGTGTGGTGAACGAAACGGTGGGTTTACAATAAAAGCTTTGTCTAGAAGTTTTGAAACAGAGTATATACTTGTTACTTCAAGAATTTCATCTTTTGTAAGTTGGGGCAATATTCCAATAAAAGCTTTTGCAAGCATAGTTTTACCAGTACCTGGAGGTCCATACATTGCCATGTTGTGTCCACCTGATGCAGATATAAGAAGACCTCTTTTTGCGGTATTTTGTCCTTGTACTTGAGAAAAATCTATCTGACAATCGTTTTCAGGATAATTAATCTTTGTTTTCTTACTGTTTTTTATTCTAAAACCCTGTAAGTTTTTTATATGGTATATGACACTATTTAAATCATCTACACCAAATATCTTTATTCCATCTATAAGACTTGCCTCTATTACATTCTCTTTCGGTAAATATATTTCTTTGAAACCTTTATCTTTAGCATTTTTTACTATTGGCAAAACACCATTTATTTTCCTTATTTTTCCTCCTAGTGATAACTCACCGAGAAATATCTTATCCTCTGGATCAAAATCTATATCTCCGCTCGCACACAGATAACCAAGCGCCATACCTAGATCAAATGCCGTACCCTCTTTTCTTATATCAGCTGGAGCAAGAGATATTACTACCTTTTGATTTTTCTGTTTAGGTGAAACATAGCCGCTATTTTTTATAGCTGAAGATATGCGATCTTTTGCTTCCTCAACAGCTTTATCTGGTAGACCCACTATAGAAAATGAATGAAGACCATTTGATAAGTCAGTTTCAATTGTAATTATAAAACTATCCAAACCTATTAATTGAGCACTGTATATTTTTGATATTGCCATGCATAAAAAATATCAAATACGTATAAAGAAACGATAAAAAAGTTATAAAATTTTAATAAAAGATTTGTTACAAAACAAAAAAACCCTTTTGATAAGGGCTTTTTTATTATTTCATATGCTTCATGCAAGTTCTTGCTGAAGGATTTGCTTCCAATCTGGTCTTCTCTATTTCTTCTCCAGATACTTCACATATACCATACTTATCATTTGCTATCCTCTCAAGTGCGTTATTTACTTCTTCTAGTTGTTTGTCTAGTTGATCTACTATACTTTCATTATCCTCCAATTCTTCAAATTTATCTGCAAGTTCATTTTCATCTGCAGGATCAACCTCCATTTTTCCAGCTGTAGCATCCCAACCACCCACTGTATGTGTGTCTTTCTTTCCAATAGATTCCAATTCACCCAACAATACCTGCTTTTCTTTCTCTAGCTTATCTTTGAAATATTGTATATCTTTTTTATTCATATAAGAATTTTATCTTATATACGTTTGTTTTTCAATCTTATCAATTAGTTTTGAGAAAGCATCCTCATTTTCTGTGATTATTAGGGTATTTTTATCAATAAATGAGTAAAGGAACATAGGGCTTCCGCTTTCATGTATAAATTCCCTAATATCTCTATTTTTAATTTGTTTATCTATAAATTTCCCTCTTATTCCAAAGTAATTATTTATTGTAGTAGAAGCACTTTCGTTTATTTTATCTATTTTTGATCGATAATCCATTATATCTTCTAGCTCATTTGCCATATCCTTTTCCCAAAACAACATTCCCGCATAACTATTTTGGAAGAAGTCGGTAGTAAATACCAAAAAGTTTACATTTTCATCCTGATTATCTTTTATTCCACCAAGCATCATTTTATTTGAAAGTGATCT
>CAZQAQ010000010.1:11912-16313 GCA_964591325.1 uncultured Candidatus Saccharibacteria bacterium
GGAGGGTTTGCTAATACACTTTTATTATAAAAATAAAATCCTGCATAAAATCCTCCAAATATAAATACTATTCCGATCACAATAGAAAGAATTTTCTTTACAGGTAGTATAACTTTGGTTTTATTTAAACCGGCTTCACTATTTTCAACTTTAGAATTTCTAAGCTCTTCCCTCTTTTTGGTTTCAGCAAGAACCATACTAGCAGTTGATGTTCTGTTGCTAGCCATTATTTTTGCAACATCACTTTCGTATGTTCTTATAGGTTCTTGAACATATTTTTTTGAACCAAGGTTGAGATCTTGGTTTAGCATTCTTTGTGTTTTTTCTTGCTTTTCTGCTTGTTCAGCAAGAATATTAAGAGGATGTTCTTCGTTCATTTCTATTATTATATCTAGGATTTGGTTTTTCCCCTACTCTTTCTGTGGTTATTATTTTAATTATTTCCCTAGCTTTTTCTGCACTTCCATTTTTACCTGTTATAAATATTGTCCCATCATCTTCTATGTTTATTTCATCGACACCAGTTTTTTCTTTTATTTCTTTTATTGTTTTTCCACCAGTACCTATAACTAGACCGATTTTATCTTTATTTATACTTGCTGTTATGATTTTTGGTGCGTTATTTGATATTTCTGGTCTAGGTTTTGATATTTCTTTTTCAATTACATCTAGTATTTTCTGACGAGCAATTTTAGCCTTATCAAATGCCTCTATAAGTATTGGAATCGGTATACCACTTACCTTAACATCCATTTGAACAGCTGTTATACCAGTTCTTGTTCCGGCTACTTTAAAATCCATATCTCCATGATGGTCTTCTGGTCCTTGAATATCAGTTAATATCTTGTATTCATATTTTTTATTGCCAAATATCTTCCCAATTATTCCAGATTTTGCCTCTCTCATCATAAGTCCAGATGCTATACCTGCTACTGGCGCTTTTATTGGAACACCTCCATCCATAAGGGCGATAGTACTTCCGCATACTGATCCCATAGATGTAGAACCGTTTGATGAAAATGCTTCAGATACAATACGTATGGTGTATGGAAATACTTCTTTTTGTGGAATAACCGGCAACAATGCTTTTTCTGCTAGAGCTCCATGACCTATCATTCTTCTATTTGTACTTCCTATTCTTCCAGTTTCTCCAGTAGAAAATGGCGGAAAATTGTAATGATGCATAAATCTTTTATCTTGTGCAATTTCCATACCATCCAAAACTTGAGCATCACCAGGTCCTCCAAGAGTAAGTACTGATAATACATGTGTTCTACCACGATAGAATACTCCTGAACCGTGTAATATTGGTGAAATACCACCTGCCTTTGCATATAGAGGTCTTATTTCATCCATTCCCCTACCATCCACCCTCTTATTATTATCAATAGCTTCATCATGTATTAGTTTATTTACTTCATCCTCTAGGTATTTTTCTGCTAGACTTTTATCATTATCAGGATATTTTTCTTGAAATATCTTTAACCAATCTTTTTTAATTTGTTCAAAATGTATATCATTTTCACTCTCTTTTTTATTAAAAATAGAATCTTTTAATTTAACTGATATATTTGAATTAAATAATTCTTCCATTCCAGAAGGAAGTTCGGGTTTCTCAATTACTCTTTTTACTTTTCCTATTTCTTTTATTATATTTTCTTGCCATTTCTGAATCTTCTCTATCTCTTCACTTGCTTTTACAAGAGCCAAACCCAATTCTTTTTCATCACATTCTTTACCCGCTACTTCAATCATATTTATATTTCCATCTTTACCACAAGCCACCAAGTCTAGACTTATATCAGCCTTTTTTCTTTCGATATAGCTAGGGTTAATATGAAAACCATTATTGTGACCTATTCTAACTGCTGATACAGGACCATTCCATGGTATATCAGATGTACCGAGCGCTAGACTTGCTCCAATTACAGATACAACATCAGGATCATCCTCATCAATAGATAGTACAGTTAAAACAACCTGAACTTCATTTCTTATATGATGTTCGAATAGTGGTCTAATTGTTCTATCTACTATCCTTCCGGAAAGTATCGCTTCATCAGTAGGCTTACCTTCTCTTCTTATAAATCTACTACCTAGTATTTTTCCTGAAGCATAAAATCTTTCCTCATATTCAACAGTTAATGGAAAAAAATCTACGCTTTTTTCTTCTTTACCCATAACTGCCGTTGCGAGAACAACCGTATTTCCATATCTAAGTGTTACTGATCCATGTGCTTGTTCTGCTAGATTGTTAAATTCAGCTATTAAAACTTTCCCACCTATTTCTATAGAGTATTGTTTAGAGTTCATGTTTTAATTTTAACAAATATGTATAAATAGAGCTATTATTAAATGTATAAAAAAACCGGACTATTCCGGTTTTAATATGTTACATATATCTCTATTTATATTATTCTTGTCCTGAAAGGTCTGCTGAGGCTTCGGCAATATTGTCTTCCGAGTCATCTATGTTTTCGGATCTATCACCACTTCTCTTTTTGAAATTATGTTTATTGCCTTTAGTTTTGGTATTGAAATTAATCTTATTATTTATCAAATACTTTTGAGGATCAGAATCAAGATCTTTAAAATCGTCCGCTGATTCTATTAGTTTTGAAGATGTTGATTTTCCAAATGAAACTACTTCAACCTGACAACCTTCATTCATTTGTAAATATTCTACTAGCGGTACAAAATCCCCATCACCTGTTACAAGTATCACAGCATCAAGTTTGGGAGCCATCTTTACAGCATCTATTGCCAATCCAACGTCCCAATCTGCTTTTTTTGCTCCACTACCAAAGATCTGTAAATCTTTTGTCTTAGTCTCTATACCCATTTTTGTTAATGCATCAAAGAAACCCTTCTCATCCCCCGCTTCTGTTGTTATTACGTATGCAACAGCTCTTATGAGAGATCTATTTTCTAGAGCATCTTTTACTATTTGTCCAAAATTTACTTTTGAATGGTATAAGTTCTTACCACTATGATATATGTTCTGTGTATCGATAAAAATACCTACACGTTGTTCTTTATGTTTTATTACTGACATGAAAATTAAAAATTACTTATTAAAAATTAAAATATTACTAAAAACCAAAATTACCTTAAATACTTATTAAAAACTATATATAGTATAGCACTATATATGAATAGATTTATTTCTTTAGATCTAGCTTCTTAGCAATGCTTGAATATCTCTTTGGATTCTTTCTCTTTAGATAATTCATATGTGCTTGTCTATCAGAAACCATAGCTAGTAGACCTCTTCTTGAGTGGTTGTCTTTCTTGTGTTTCTTCAAATGTAGAGCTAGTTCATTGATCTTTTTTGTTAAAATAGATATCTGAACCTCTGGAGAGCCAGTGTCTTTATCATGAATTGCTGCAAGCTTTATTACTTTTTCTTTCTGTTTTGTTGTAAGCATTGTTTTGAGATAATAGCATGAATGTGTTTATAAAGCAAGTAGTTTTTACGTAAATATATGCCCAAGGTCTCGAAATAAAGAATTTCTTTAATTATTTAAATAGTCATATATAAGGTCTTTAAAGTAAAAGCCCGGTGCAACATTGTGCACCGGGCGATTTATTTTTGTGTTTTAAGGCTACTACTGGATTTTGCATTTAATGCCCAATCCAATTTTTCGCCACCAGCCCACTGGCCTACTTATACAATGAGCTTCCGCATCTTGTGTAAGTCACCTTTTTGGGTACTCAGTTGTTCTACCTCCATTGCCCGTCAACGACGGGATTCTTTTTTCGTTTATTTTGAGGGTTTCTTGTTTATATATACTTAGAGCATGTGTGGCCAAGTATATATCTCTTTCTAGTTGTCTGCGGGCCCGAGAGCCTTACAGCTTACTCGGGTGACTCGTCACCCACCTTTCCTTTCGGCGCTTGGCAGTATACACGACACCGATTTTTGGTATACGTGTATATATGTTATTAGTTTAGGATGGCGGCATTTTGTGGCGCACCCGAATGACCCGTCTCTAGTTTCTGTAGAAAACGAAGGAGACTTCAAGGTTCATCTGGTATAAGCTTAGCATACTAATATAAAATTGTCAAGCAAAAATTAAATTATAAATGTAAAATATGAAAAATATGTCTTAAATAAGCCTTAAAGTAAAAGACCATCACTCTCGGGTAGTGATGGTCGTGTACCGTTACCGTACAGCTTCACGGTTTAGGTGGTGGCGAGGCGACGGGCCGGTTCGTCGGGCATCAAATGCGCGCGCAGGGTGGTGAAGCGGGCCGAGGTGGCGGCCGAGTAGGCGACGAGACCACTGATCGGTGCCGTGAGGGCTCCGAGAGCCCACGGTTCTGCTTGCTGTGTTTTCACCTGCTGTCCTTTCTGTAGTCGCACTATATATGCGACGGTTGCGGTTTTGTTTGCAAAAA
>CAZQAQ010000011.1:0-15606 GCA_964591325.1 uncultured Candidatus Saccharibacteria bacterium
GTTACAAACATTCCCCATATGATATCCACCACAGTTACAATAATGGGCCAATCTTTTATTGTTGCATGATTTGTAAAGTCATAAGTTCCATAGGCAATAAGGCCAAAAAACGCTCCAATAACCAAAGCTTTTACGTAACTTCCCTCACTTGCAATAACTGGGTTAATTACAAAGTATAAAATCCCAAAAGCATAAATTAAATAAAATATAATTGCTGGAATAAAGTTCATCTTTTCTCCAAAAATATAACCTAACTCTTTTCCATAAAAACTAGAAGAAAATTTAAACCAGGTTACATCGAGTAAAACTATCGTGAATAGCGTAGCAAAATACAAAATTGTTTGTTTCATATTGTTAATATTAACACGAGGAAAATTTAAATTAAATTTAATCTAAAAAAGTTAAACTGGTTAAATAATTATTTTAATGATAATGTTTAAATAATATAAATTATATGAAATGCATTATAAACTCTAGTTTAATTAAACTGATTATTGCTGGATTACTATTGATTATTATTGCTATAACAATAAATACTATTTATTCATGGAAAACATACAAAAATACTAAATACGGTTTTGAATTTAAATATCCAAAAAGCTCAAATGTCTTTTCATATAATCCCGAAACGACAGAATTTACATTTGCTTCACCGGAGTCACACGAATTATTTATATATTCATCCGCCACTGAAAAAGAGATCAATAGTCTCAACAGAGAACTGAATGGAATCTGGATTATTGTCTCAGATAAAAAAATAAATGAACCTTCAAATATGGTAAGTAAAGAAAATATTACTCTAAATGGAATCAAAACAGTTATGTATAAGACAAAAGGTATGGAGGACACGGATTATACCGAATTCTTATTTGAAAACAAAGGTATATATTACACACTTACTGCTGAATCAAACAATACAACTTTATTAAAGCAGATATTATATAGTTTTGAATTTTAAGATTACAAATCCATATTCTACCCTCTTCTAGCTTTATCGATCTTATCTACATCAATCTTTTGCATAGTCATCATTGCATTGAAAGCACGCTCTCCTTCTGCCCCACCGATAGCCAAAGCCTCTGTTAAAGTGCGGGGTGTTATCTGCCAAGAAACTCCGAAGCGGTCTTTACACCAACCGCAATCACTCTCTTTACCTCCGTTTGAAACTATAGCATTCCAATAACGATCAGTTTCCTCTTGATTGTCTGTTGCTATTTGAAAAGAAAAAGCTTCACTTTGTTTAAAAATAGGACCACCATTTAAACCGATACATGGTATTCCGCAAACTGTAAACTCTACGGTTAAAACATCACCCTTTTTACCACCAGGAAAGTCATTTGGGGCTTTAAATATATTGTTTACTTTGCTATCAGGAAAAGTATTTGAATAAAACTTTGCAGCACTTTCTGCATCCTTATCAAACCAAAGACAAATTGTATTTTTATGTATCATTATTTTATATTAGCATAAGTTTTAAACTTAAATACATTTAAATAAAAAACCACGTCATTTTGTGACGCAGGTTTTTTATTTTGGACTGTAAGTTAACTAGATATTTGAATGTAAACCAAATCTTTATGGTGTTACATCATAACAAGTTTCTCCCGTTGCTAATGCTGTTGGTTGTGGTGTTCCATCTGTAGTATTACACTGTTGTCCAGCAGCTGTGTAAGAGAGTCCAGAAAAATCTGCATAACTACCTGTACATACAGCCTTAGGTGAAGCGTCTGCACCTGTTTGTAATGCTTTATTAGATTTATCAGACAAAGATGCTCCTAAATGGTAAGAGGTACAGCTAGTTCCACTTCCAATAGCAGCATAAGAATAATCTAATCCACTTACAGGATCTTTTGGTACCTTACTCATAAAAGTACTTCCTGCCAAAGTAGTTGTACAACTTCCACCAGTATTTAAACATGTAGGATATTTCCCATTAACATCAAAATATAACGCTAGTGCATATGCTATCTGACGTATTTGTGAGATACGGGCAGAATCCTGCGCTTTTGCGCGTGCACTATTTAATGATGCAAGAACAACAGAGGACAGAGTACCTATAATAGCTATTACTACTAACAGCTCAATAAGTGTGAATCCACTTTTTAGAATATTTTTTTTCATATATTTTTTATTACTAACAATACTTACAATAAAATTATATCAGGATCATATAATCAAAGATAGTGTCAAACAAAAAAACCGCGTCAATTTCTGACGCGATTTGTTATTTCTCAGCTACAACATAACCAAGTTCTGGATCCTGAGCATATCCTTCCCAGAATTCTGATCCATATTTACTTAGACCCTCATCAGAGATAATTGATTTGTGCCAAGTCACTTTTTGGAAACCAATATCCAAAAGCAATCTTTCAACCGTCTCTGGTGTGTAATAAATACCGGTAAGTGTACATATTCTTTCATTCTCATTAAACAAGTCTATTGAAATCCTTGTTTCATCAACACACTTACCGTCGAGAGTTTTTTTCGCTCCAAACCTCTTTAGATTTTTACCATTTGGGAGGTCGATAACAAAAACAACCTTACCTCCATCTTTAAGAGATCTGAATATTAAAGTGAAAAAATGCCTGAGAATTGATACTGTTCTCGCATAATTCACCACAAACGGAGCATTTACAATGTCGACAGGAATTTCACTATGTTGAGTAAAAATATCACCAACACAGTACGCAATATTAGGATTTGTTGAATTCTTCCTTGCTAGCTCAATTTGAGCAAGGGAGTTATCTACTCCCAAAACTGACGAAGCACCAGACTGAGCTAGTTGTAATGTAAAAAATCCCGCACCACAACCAAGATCAATAGTACTCTTCCCTTCACAATCACCAACCATGTTCAAGACAGTTGGCAAAATGGAATAATGTTTATCGGGTTTGATATTTGATTTTGTATATTTTCGAGCGAGGTTATCATAATCATTCAAACCTCGAGTCGAACCAAAATAAAATTGATCAAGCCAACATACAAAACCGCCGAACTTCTTGAAAACCCATCTCCAGAAGAGATAGGCTAATGCGTTATTGTGGGTTACACAAATAGAAAACATAATCTATCTCCTCTCTAGTAATTAGGATATTAAAATCAAAGTACAATACATGATATGGATAACATTTAGAGTATGTTTTAGCAAATTTAGGGTAAATATTATTAAACAAATCTAACCTTGACAATCAGCTTGTTAAATTATTGCTATATATTATGTTTTGTAATATATTTGGTTTGAAGTAACAAATTAACCCCCGGCAGTTGGGGTCGTAGCATCAAAATCAGCAGTTGTTGGAGGATTAGTGGGAACTCGGGGATGATCAACCAGCGAAAGCCACTATAATGTGATCCAACTTCTGTCAGCTCGCTTCGGCCGAAGTGACGATTGTGATGAGCGAGACTACGCAAACTGTGCAAGTATGAGCATGTTGCTCTAACCTTGTTTACTTCACACCGGCTTCACATTGGCCGGTGTTTTTTTAACAGGATTAGAATTTGTATTTTTTCAAATTAACGAAAAAAGAAAGCAACAACCCATAAACCGGCAAAAGATATTATAAAAAATATATCTATAATTATGATAAAAATAGCTAACAATAAACCAAAAAATTTAAACAAACCCAACCCTGAAGCAACTTCCTTGTGATATATAGCGCTAATAGCAAAGTAAATTGAAACCATAGCAATCAGACCCGAGATCATACCTTGTGCAATTTCTGGAATACTAATAGCAGAATTAGACCATATAAATGATAAAAAAAGGGTTATTAGCGATAAAATTATTCTCATAGGAAGATTATATCATGGGTTTTAGTTCTTACTGTCTAGTAAGAAGTTATAACCTCAATTACCAGCAAGTGATAATATCTCATTAATAAATTCTAATTTTTTTCTATAATATTCCCTTGTACTCAATCCAGCCGCACTCTCTTTAAGAATTTTATATTTTTCTAGTTGATCGGAGTGAGTCTTTAGATAATTATTAAATTTAACTCCTTCGGTCCAGCTTGGAGCATCCTTATTAATTAAATAAATATCTACTCGCTTACCATCCTCGTATGTTTTAAAATGTGCACGATCTTCCGGATAGATTTTTCTAGGGGGGCCGAATATTTTTGAAAGTTTTTGGATATACATATCAAAAAATTTAACATCAATCGGTATATAGGTATCTATTTCATCCTGACCAGATATTCCAAGACTTGTAGCACCACTATGCACATAAACAATATCCTCACCTAATTCTGCGTGGATTTTTAATTTAACTTTCTCAAATTTTTCTTGAGCAGTAACGTCAAATGGAATTATCTTTACATGATCAGTGTCATTAAGACCCTCTACCCATTTTTGTTGTGTCGGTGTAAGCAAAAATTTGCTTGGTGTATGTGACGATTGTGACTCTGACATTTTTTTATTATATCATTTTAAAATTTATTTTTTGTCGTGTAGCGTCACAAAGTTGTATCTATTCTGAAATCAACATCTTTTCTAGAGTTAAACTAACTGGCTTAGCGCCGTTTCGTTCATAAAACCTTATTGCATTTTCATTTGCCGCAGAAGCAACAACACGAATCACTTGAACTTTTCTTTCCCTACACCAATCCTCAAATCTAGATACTAATTTACTACCCACACCCTTACTCCTCATGGATTCATCTACAAACATATTTTCTAATTCAGCAATAGACTTAACCGTACGATAGTCCTCGGATTTAATCATTCCTCCTATAAGATAACCAACTGCAACATTTCCTTCTTTGGCTAAGATAGCTAATCCATCCTGCGATTCAATTCTAGCTCTAAAATATTCTTCACCCCTTTTTGAAAATGAATAATCTGGGTTAATTAATATATCAAACTCCTTGTTTTCCTTCACACAAAGCTCTTGATTAAATTTTTGAATAGTTTCTAAATCAGCAATTGTTGCAGTTTCAATAGAAATCTTTAGTTCTTCATTTCTATTTTCCTCATTAGATTGAAATTCTGATATTTTCATATATTTATATTAACAAATTTATTTGCTGCGGACTTGGATTTGTTCACTAATCCTGTCAGGTGCTTTACTTGGATAGCTTCGCTATCCTCGCAAATCATGGCTGCCATTACTGGAACGCGTTCGAGCCTTCCTCGAGGAGAACCCTTCTTCAGTGGAGGTGGATAGTGTGAAACCGGGTGGTGTGGTGCGGTAGCGGTGTAATGGCGCTTCCAACCGGCATCGGGCTCGCGTTTGGCAACCGCCAACACCCTGACGCCGATCCACGTCGGCAACGTGACATTCCATCCCGTTCTTCCACAAATCGTAATGACTCCGCCTCCACCGTTCATCGCGCGCCGTTACCCCCAAATGAGGGACCAGATCGACGCGCCAGAGTGAACAAGGGTGCTCGCATCAGGCGGGCATGACAACCGCGTTGCCACCCAAATCCTTTCGATCTCAGCACCTCCCACACGCCTCCGGCCACCGAACTCGCTTCTCACACATTTTTCGATCGATCATCCGCAAGCATGCGCGAGTCGCCGTGCACCTGGCTCGACAACGAATGGATGAATCTGTCCCAAGCTTCCCCTTCATCAACTGGCAAAGCACTCTGAGCTACGCTATCCGGTTCAATCGCAGATACTTGCACGATGAAAGACAATGCGCTATCGTTATCGTTAACTGCTTTGGAATGTGATTTCATGATCTTCCTTTGCGGGAGCAGACGGGTTGTGAAGAACCCGCTTGCCGGGCGTCAGAATCCTCTGGCGCCCGTTTTTTGCAAGCCCAAAGTGCAGTCCCCGTACCGGGTTTTCCCGTTCCTGGGCTCGCTCCTACGTGTCCCCCGATACATCTCTTTGCATTGACGAAATCGGGAATCCTGCGAATCTCCTGTAGTGCCTTCTGACACGACAAACACAAAGCAACCAAATGCCTTCAAGGCAGCAGTGGGCCTCGCCCTTCGAAACTACCGAAAACAGACTCTTGGTCTTGTCGACCAACAGGAAGCGCGCGAACTTTTGGGCTGGGAAGAAAAACGCCGTTCCGTCTACAGTCGGATGGAAGCCGGCGAGATAGGAATTCCTTGGAGCGAATTGCTGAACACAGCCAAGGTTTTTAGACTGGACCCCCTGAAGGAGAACGCACAACGCTTCCGTGGATGCCCAATCCATCAGGGCAGCCCAGTCACACGTCCAGATCGAACTCACGAACTGTGAGCACCAACTCGACGTACTGCTCGATCTCTTGCTCAACAAGCAAGTTTCCCAAGACGAGTATTCAGTCAAGAAGGGGACACTGCTCAACAAGAAGACCGAACTTCGTGAACAACTGGTTGCAGTTGAGCAAAGCTCATCTCGACGGTTCGAACCGCTCAGACGGTTCGTTTTGGCGCTCAAGGAGGCCACCGTTTTGGCTGTCGGAAGGGAACCCGACAAATGTCGAGACTTCCTACGATTTCACGGTTCGAACTTCCGAGTGGCAGACCGAAGACTGCTGATTGAGCTCAAAAAGCCGTGGCACATCTTCACGGAATTGCCGTCCGCCCTCAGTCAAACTGGTGTCAACGAGGCTCTGTCATTCCAAGACGAGTTCTGGCTGCGGGACTTGGATTCGAACCAAGATGACAGCTTTCAGAGAGCTGCATCCTACCATTAGATGATCCCGCAATAGATACAAAATACGCTAAAAATGTATATTATTCAAGAGGTCTTGTAACAAAATCTTGATTGTTATATTATATCCAACGGTCCTCCGCCGAAAGGTATTGGAGGATAATGGCACGGAAGTGCTAGATACTCGCCAACCAAGTGTGCGCGGGTATCAAGGTTGGGTCTTAGTCTGGGGTTTTCCCAGAAGAGATCCAACCTTTTTTATTTGCTTTTTTATTTGCTTTTTGTTTAATTTGACCAAAATTATTATTGGAGTTAGTATTGTCTTGGACCTGTTTGTACTGAATAAGTCGGCGGGAACCCAAGAACTTATGGAAGGAAATCTCAACATCCCCCATACGTAACGGGCACTTATCTAAGGTGACACCACCTTAGATTGAGCGCCCGCGATAAAAGCCAAATAAGGCATTTAGATCCGAGTATGGATCGAAGTTAGCCGGGTAAGTTATCTTTTGTGCATCATGTGTACAAATAGGTAGCCCCCGGCTTTTTTATTTCACCGCCTTCAATACCATTTCCATTTGAGGAGTAATAGAACCACTTTTATTTCTAAACTTTTCATCTTCAAATCTTCTTCCAGTATCCACGAAACCTAGTTTTTTATAAAAAGCTATCGCTCTGTCATTGTAGGAAGCCATTTCAACATAAGTGTCCTTTTTTGGATCAAATAACTTTTTTGCTTCATTCCACAGCTTTGCACCTATTCCTTTTCCAAAATATTCAGGCAAGAGGTATATGGTTTTTAATTGATTTCTTTCTGGTAATAATTCTATTCTGCATACACCCACAACTTTTTCATTATCTTTCGCTATAAAAGATTTTATTTTTGAATCTGGATCTGGGTTTAGTATTGCTTGTCTTTTTTTATTCAAAGTCTCTTCTGTAAATGAATCAATGAAATAATGTTCAATATCGGATACTGTTATTTTGTGTTTTTCATTTGGGTAAGTAGCTAGCCACGATTTGTGATAGACATTTTGTATTCCCCATACATCTTCTACTTTTGGTGTTGTTATTATTATATTTTCCATTATTTTACTCCCCTACTACTAGATCACTCTCTTCTCTATCCACTACAACTTGTCCTTGGTTCTTTTCTATTTCTTTTTTCTCTTTTATTTTTCTATTTTCTTTTGAAGCCTTCATAAATTCACTGAAAAGTGGATGTGGACGTAATGGTCTTGCTAGAAATTCTGGATGAAACTGTGTTCCTAAGAAAAATGGGTGTACTTCACGAGGTAGTTCTGCTATTTCCATAAGTGTTTCATCCGGTGATTTTCCTGAGAAAACCAAACCTCCCTTTTCTATCTTTTCTATATATTTTGGATTTACTTCATAGCGATGTCTGTGTCTTTCTTTTATAAGTGGTAGACCATAAGCTTCTCTTGCTATTGTATTTGGATAAAGTTTTGTTGGATAAAGCCCTAGTCTCATAGATCCTCCATAGTTCTTTTCTTCCATCTTCTTCTTTTGATCAGGCATTATATCTATCACAACATGTGGTGCATTTAGATTTATCTCTGCTGTATGAGCACCAGAAAGTCCTAAAACATTTCTAGCGTATTCTATAGTCATAAGTTGCATACCGTAACATAGGCCGAAATATGGTATTTTATTTTCTCTACAATATCTAATTACATTTAACTTTCCTTCTATACCTGTTTCTCCGAAACCTCCAGGAACTATTATTCCATCAAATTTATTTAATTCTGAATAATCAGGATTTTCTTTTTCATAATCTCTAGCGTTTATGGTAGATATTTTTACTTTTACTTTATGTAAATTTGCTGAATACTTTATCGATTCTATAACTGAAAGATACGAATCTGTAAGTACAAAATCTCCTGTATTAAAATATTTTCCTACTATTGCTATATCTACTATATCTTTATGATTCTTTATTCCTTTTGCAAATCTAGACCATTCTCCCAAGCCCTCACCTCCTTGTATATCATCTATTCTTAAAGATTTTAGTATTATCTTTCCAAGTTTATCTTTTTCAAAATTTAATGGAACATCGTAAACACTATCTATATCTGGAGCTGAAATAACATTTTCAGGAAGAATATTGCATGAAACTGCTATTTTCTCTTTTCTTTTATCATCTACTGGTAGTTCTGAACGAGCAATTATAATATCTGTATGTACTCCATATCCTGCCAATTGTCTTACGGCATGTTGTGTAGGTCGTGACTTCATCTCTCCTATCTTTCCTGGAATTGGAAGATAGCTAACCATAATAAATATACAATCGTCTGGGTGGCGTATCTTCAAGACTCTCGCAGCCTCTATGAACATGATATTTTGATAATCTCCAACTGTTCCCCCGATTTCAACTATACTTATATCTGATTTATTTATTTTTGCAGAATTTTCAAATCTACTAACGATCTCATCTCTTATGTGTGGAACTGCTTCAACACACTTTCCTCCATAACCTAGATTTCTTTCTCTATCTATAACTGCTTTGTAAACCATACCACTAGTTACATAATCAGCTGGAGTAAGATCTCTATTTAAAAATCTTTCATAATTTCCCATATCTTGATCGGTTTCAAGTCCAGAATCAAGCACAAAAACCTCTCCATGCTCTGTAGGATTCATAGTTCCTGCATCTATATTTAAATATGGATCAACTTTGACTAGATTTACTTTGAAACCCTTTGCATTTAATAGTGTACCAATAGATGATGTAGCAATTCCCTTTCCCACACCAGACATAACTCCGCCGATGACAAAAATATACTTGTGGTTTATCTTTTTCTTCTTTACCACAACTTTCTTTTGGCTGTTTGTTGCTTCTACCCTCTTTTCTTTTTTCTTATCTTGTTTTTTTACAACCTTTTTTGAATTTTTCTGTCGGGCCGGTTTTCTGCTTGCCATGTACCCATTTTAGCAAAGCAAAATTTAAATGCAAAAAAATTTTAAATTAGCACACAGATTTTAAGAAATGTATTTATATACAAAACAAAACCGTTCATAAAAACCAAACATACATTGATAAATTGTAAAAGATAACGTAGTATTCTAATTTGGTGAATTAAAAGGTAACTTTACTCATGAATACAAAGGAACTATTTACACTTGATGGACGGGAAGTACTCCGCGAACGCTTAAAGAAACTCTGCCCCAAGACCAATTGGCTTGTGGCTACTAGAGGGTTCATTGACCATGATACAGGTCTTCCTGTGACGGATACTGATGCTTTGGATATTCTTTTGAATGCTTCAACTACCACAACAAAGTAATTTTTACAATGAAAGCTGGTTGATTCCTCCGTGAATCAGCCAGCTTTTTTTATTTATATAATACAAAAACAAAACCCCATCTTACCTTTGGTATGGACAGGGTTTTTGATTAATTTAATTTTTTTTAAGTTGATAAGATCCGGGTCGAACCCCTATACTCATCAAACTTAAATTGCTGTTGCCAAAATCATGAGATATGACTTTTGCGCCCACTTCAACCAACTTACCACCACGTTCGACAACAAACCTTGTTTCAAGCGCGATTCGGTAAGGGACACCTGAGCAACTCATAACTATAGTTATTTCTTCACCTTTCTTATGATGATCTAACTGCCAGGACGTAAACCTAGACTCAAAATCTCCAGTCTCACTTGAGAAAACGAGTGCGACAGGACCATCATAATGAGATGTAAACTCGACAATACTATTATCTGAATATATATACCCCACTACAGAGTCAGCCATAAAACTTCCTTTCTTACCGAAGACTATAACAATTCCTCTTTTATGTAAACTAAACCTTCAGGTACCTTCTTACTGCAAGATAGCTTGATAAAGCACCCAGAACTATTCCAGAACCCATGATTATTGAGAAGATCTGCACCATGTTTGAAAGTAAATATTTCAATAAAATGCTTGATGTTAGACCAAAATCATTTGCATTTTCAAGTCCAGCAAACTTTACTATCGCAACATCGCTATAGTATGCAAGTATAGAAAGCAGCACTATTGTAAATACTCCAGAAACTATTCCACACATAATACCCGATACAACAAATGGCCATCTAATATATGAATTTGAAGCACCCACAAGTTTCATAACTGAAATCTCATCTTTTGCTGTATATATGATAAGTCTAATAGTATTGAAAGTTATTATTAGAGCAACAACAACAAGTATTATCGCTATGATAGTTCCAGTTTTTTCTATGGCTGGAATAATTCTTCCAAGTCTATCTATTACGAGTTTATTTTGATTGTAATTTACCTTATCAACTATTGATATACCGCTTTTTGAAAGTGCTCCTTTACTATCTAGAAAGTTTGCAATACCGGCATATTGTGAAGGTTCTTTTGCTTTTACATTGAGTACGGCTGGGAATGGATTGTCCCCTATTTCATCTAGACCTTGTAGGATAAGGGTATTATCCTTCCACTTTTCTTTAAATTCAGAAAGTACTTGATCTCTATTTATATATTCAACCTTACTTACTTCTGGTAGTTGTTCTATTGTTTTTTTCAAAACCAAAATATCTGACTCTGGAGCAGATAATGTTAAATATACATTTATATCTACTTTATTTTTTATTTCATCGATAAGAGATTGGCCGAAAGCATTTGAAAATATAAGCGCACCAAAAGCTAGAAGTGATAGAGTTATGGTTATTACTGCGGCTAGAGATAAAAAGCCATTTCTCCAAAAATTTATAAAACCTGTTTTAATTACTCTTTTTGCTGATGTTAATATCATGTTTATAAAATATATTTTCCGTGTTTATCATCTCTAATAATCTTACCCTTTTCCATAGTCACTACCCTTCCTCCAACCATATCAACTACACCTTTATTGTGTGTTGTAAGCAACACTGTTGTACCAAGTTCATTTATCTTTTGTATTATCTTTATTATTTCATATGTATTTACTGGATCAAGATTACCTGTTGGTTCATCGGCTATTATGATATCAGGCTGATTTACTATAGCTCTTGCTATTGCCACTCTTTGTTTTTCTCCACCAGAAAGTTCATGAGGAAAATTCCATATTTTATCTCCTAGATTTACAAGATCTAATACATAAGGAACGTCTGACGCTATTTCTTTATCAGTTCTACCTGAAGCCTCCATTGCAAAAGCTATATTTTCATATGTAGTCTTGTTTGGTATAAGTCTAAAATCCTGAAAAACTGTACCGATTCTTCTTCTTAATTTATTTATATCGCCTTTTCCAAGCTTGTGTATATTTTTTGATTCAAAAAATATAGATCCGTGAGTTGGTCTATCTTCAGCAATAAGCATTTTTAATAATGTGGTTTTACCAGCTCCTGAATGACCGACTATAGTAGTAAATTCTTTTGGTTCAACAGTAAAAGTCACTTCATCTAAAGCCTTTGACTTGTCTGGGTATATTTTTGATACTTTCTCAAAATAAATCATTGTATTTAGTATATCACAAAGCTATATACCCTTGTCTGCATCTATGAATTCTTGTATTTCACCATCAAATACATTATCTATCTTTGCTGTCTCAACATTTGTTCTATGATCCTTAACCATTTTATATGGATGTAAAACATAAGATCTGATCTGATTACCCCAATCTATCGATGTTGTCTTACTGATCTGCATACCTTTTTCTTTTGCTATGCGCTCATCTTCCATATTTTTAAATAACTTACCTTTTATTATGTCTAGAGCTTTTTCTTTATTTTGTGCTTGTGAACGCTCGGATGTCACATGAGCAGATATACCAGTTGGAATATGAACTATTCTTACTGCAGTTTCTCTTTTATTTACATTTTGACCTCCTGGACCACCTGATTTTGCAATAGATATATCGAGATCTTTTTCTGGTATTTCTATATCCATACTATTTGTCTTTTCAAACTTTGGAACAACTTCAACCATAGAAAAAGATGTATGTCTTAGTTTTTTTGCATTAAATGGAGAAATACGAACAAGTCTATGTACTCCTGATTCATTTTTTAAAATTCCATAGACGCCCCTACCCTTTACTTCAAAAGTAATATTTCTATATCCTCCGTGATCATTTTCATTTACATGGATTATTTCCATACCGAAACCCATTTTCTCTATATATTTTCTATACATTTTAAATAGTATTGAAGAAAAATCTTCAGCATCATCTCCACCCGCCCCAGAAAATATTGTGATTATTGCATCACCTTTATCATATTTTGCTTTTGCTCCTCCAGATTCAAACTCTTCTTTTATTTCTTTGAGTTCTTTTACAAGACTTTGTGCTTTATTTTTATCATTCCAAAAATCGGCACTTTGCATGAGTGCTTCTATTTCATCTATTCTTTTCTTTATAGCTTGTTTATCCAAATCCATATAAAAAGAGTATCAGAAATAGACTTAAAAATATAGTAAAAGCGCCAGATCCAAATGGAGTGGCGCTAAATTGTGGTAGCCAAGATCGACGTCCTCAGACAAGCATAGGGAGTGATCCCAACTCAACCTACTCATGCTGGTTAAGCCATGTAAAGATAGTGTGGCTCTCAACAAAGCAAAAAAAGTATGTGTGCTCCGGAGAATATCCATAAGGTCCTTACACCTTTCAGACGTAAAAAAATGATCAAGGCTACCAAAAATATTATACACCTATAGAAAAATAAATAAAGCCTGCAATATTAAAAAATATGTAAGTGAGCCAAAGGCGGGAATCGAACCCGCGACCTCCGCTTTACGAAAGCGTTGCTCTACCAACTGAGCTACTCTGGCTTATACCACTAGCTAATTCTACCAAGTCAGCTACTCTGGCTTATACCACTTGCCTACTCTACCAAGTAAGCTAGTTTGGCAGTATAATTGTGTATATTATGATCACATTTGATGAAGATAAGCAAAATAGAAAAATGAATGACCTCTTAAAAAAAGAGGAAGAAGAATTGGTAGAACTACTCTCAGCAAAACACAATATTGAATATGCAGATTTATCTTCTATTTCTATAAATACTGATGCCTTGAGACTTATAGACGAAAAAACTGCTAGAGAAGCAAAAGTTGCTGCATACTCTCTTGTTGGCAAAAAGGTTAAGATAGCAAGTAGAAATCCAAGCGAACTTAAAGTTGAAGAAATATTGAATGAAATAAAAGAAAAAGGATATGAACCTACTCTAGTTATGTGTTCTACTTCTAGTCTAGAAAAAGCTTGGGCAGCATACAAAGATCTTTCTTTTGCTTATGAATCAAAAGCTGGTTCTCTTGAAATATCTAGTGAAGAGATTGGTGAAATAGTCAAAAAAACAAAAGACCTCCCTTCTATAGTAGAAATAATAAAAAATACTCTAGCAATGAAAAAAAGCTATAGGGTTTCTAGAATATTAGAAACTATACTTGCTGGAGCATTGTCTACAGAAGCATCAGATATACACATAGAACCCGAAGAAAGTTATATAAGACTTAGATATAGACTTGATGGTGTTCTAGTAAATGTAATTGAATTTGATAGTGAAACCTATTCCCTTTTGCTTTCTAGAATAAAACTTCTTTCTGGACTTAAATTGAATATAAAAAAAGATGCACAAGATGGAAGATTCAGTGTGCATGTTGGAAATAGTGAAATTGAAATAAGAACATCTGTTTTACCTGGAGCTTACAATGAATCTATAGTAATGCGTCTACTTAACCCAAAGACAATATCTATACCTATGGAACAACTAGGTATACCCAAAAAGCTATTGTCAGTTATAGAGAATGAAATAACAAAACCAGACGGCATGCTCCTTACGACAGGTCCTACAGGCTCAGGAAAAACAACAACACTTTATGCTTTCCTAAAGAAAGTGCATAACCCAGGGGTAAAAATCATAACAATTGAAGACCCTATCGAGTATCATCTACCAGGAATAGTACAAACCCAAACAAACGATAAAGGATATACATTTTTGGAAGGATTGAGATCTGCCCTTAGACAAGATCCAGACATCATAATGGTTGGAGAAATCAGAGACAAAGAAACAGCAAGCATTGCTATCAACTCTTCACTTACAGGACACTTGGTATTTTCTACACTTCACACAAATAGCGCAGCGGGTTCATTCCCCCGCCTTATAGATCTAGGAATAAATCCAAAAATCATGAGCTCATCTATAAACATTGCTCTTGCTCAAAGACTTTTAAGAAAGCTTTGTGAAAATTGTAAGAAAGAAATTGTAATAGAGGGTGATTCAAAAAAGAAAATTGAAGAAATACTAGGAAGTATAGTTGATAAAAATGAAATACCAACAAAAACAAATAAAATGTTTGTTCATGTTGGTTGTGAAAAGTGTAATATGACTGGATATAAGGGTAGAATTGGAATTTATGAAGGAATGAAACTAACTCCTGAAGTAAACAAAGCTATTTCTGAAAATTCTAATGAAGAAGAAATAGCAAAAGCTGCTATCCCCCAAGGAATACTCACAATGAAACAAGATGGTGTATTAAAAATACTAAATGGAATCACCACACTTGATGAACTTGAGAGAGTTATATCTATAGAAGAGTAAAATTTAACTTTAAAAAGCAGAAAAAACTCACTGTCAATTGAAATCTTTTGCAGGGATAGTACTATAGATAGTAGTTAAGATAAATTTTAGAGATATCGGGTTTAAAAATCTCTAAGCAATGCTTTTAATGCGATCATCAAAAGTTAGAGGTAGTCTCAAGGATAACCCCAGTGTTAACACACGGGGTGTAAACCAGAATGTCCTCAACACTACACCAGATAGCCTGTGGACAGGATATATTGCTTAGAGATTTCTGAATCCGACAATTAACTGTGCATTTAACTGCAACTACGAGAAGCTTAGCATACTTTGAATAAAATGTCAAGAGACGATAATAATAACAAAAACAGTTCTAGTGATAGCCAAAATATCGAAAAAGAAGTTGGTTATCTAGATCAAACACTTAGACCAGGTCGTTTTTCTGATTATATTGGTCAAAAAACTATAAAAGACAATCTCGATATCTTACTTCGTGC
>CAZQAQ010000012.1:0-6615 GCA_964591325.1 uncultured Candidatus Saccharibacteria bacterium
TATCAAGCTTTATGTCTTTAATCTGACCATTTAAACCAAGGTCTTTGTATTTCAATTTCTTATTTGCTAGTGCATAGTCGTATAGTTCTTTTGTTATTCTTACATCTTCTATACAGTATTTTATTATTTTATCTATTTCACCATTTTGCCACCATGTTATTGCTTCTAGTCCGTGACCAGCTTTGTTTCTTCCAAGTGTGGCTTCAGCAATAGTATCCAGTTTTATTCTTCTTCCAAGAGAATTCTTTACCTCTACTAGTAGATCCAAACTTTTTATCTTTGTAAGATCACCAGAATAGTATTTATTCAATAGGGGTATATCAAAATGATCTCCATTAAATGTGATAAACATATCAGCTTGCTCCAGAATCGGCCAAAGCTTAGGAAAATCCTTTTCTAAATAGCTTGAAAATTCATTTGTTAGTGAATCATGTATACAAACAACAGATATATCTAGTGCAGTTGGATCATTTGAACCTACATCACTAAAAATATTCTTTGTTTCAATATCAAAGGTAATTTTCCTCATTTTATTTTGTTTCCCCAGTAGTTAAATCTTTTATTTTATATTTTCCTGTTTTTACCTCCTCCTCACCTATAACTATTAGTTTATTTATATTTCTTTTATTTGCTGATTTTATTTGTTCACCAATCTTTTTATAGCTTGAATCAAGTATTACTTTTTTACCTTCATTTCTAAGACTTTGAGCAACTTCTTTTGCAAAAGGTGCCTGAGCTTTATCTATAACAGCAATATAATAATCAGCGCTAGAATGAATTTTAGGTAGAGATTTGTATGTTTCCATTACATCTCTTGCTGTAACATCTCCCAAACCAAAACCTACAGCTGGTACTTTTTCTCCACCGAATAGTGATAGTAGATCATCATATCTTCCACCTCCACACAATGATCTTCTATTTTCTGGATTTTTATCAAATATTTCAAATACAATTCCAGTATAATAGTCAAAACCTCTCATAAGTGTTTGATCAAAAACAGCATTTGTAATACCTAGTTTTTCAAGCATATCGATAACTGATCTTATTTCACTTGCACCCTCGTGTTCTTCTTTTGTTTGAGGAAGATTATTTGTAAATTCTTCAAAGTTTTTTGAATTTAGTAGTGCCAACATTATAGGTGCTTTGTCCTGAGTGATTTTTGTTATTTCTTCTTTGAAAGTATTACCATCAATTTTTCTTTTTTTATCGATTAGTTTTGATATTGCATGCGCAGATTTACTATCAAGACCAAGTACATCTCTAGTCACATAGTTCATTAACTTTCTATTGTTTATTCTAATTTCAAAATCAGAGTCCTTTAGTCCACTCGCTTTTGTAATATCGTAAGCTATCTGGATCACTTCAGTTTCTGCATCTAAAGTTTCAACACCAAATATATCTACATTTAATTGCCAGTGTTCACGCAATCTACCTTTTTGTGGTTGTTCGTATCTAAAAAGATTTGGTATAGAATACCAACGAAGAGGAAAAGCTAGCTCTCTTTTTTTATGAGCTACCATACGAGCAACTGTCGGAGTCATTTCAGGTCTCAAAGTAACTTCTCTTTCTCCACGATCTATAAAAGTATAAGTTTGTTCATTTACGATCTCTTCTCCTGATTTTGCTTTATATAGTTCTGCGGGTTCAAGCACTGAAGCTGTATATTCTTCATAACCATACTTTTCAACACACTTTCTCCATATTCCAAATATATGGTTTTGTATAGCCATATCTTCTGGATAAAAGTCTCTAACCCCTTTATAGCTTTCAGTGCTAAGTTTTTTCATTTCTTTCATAAATAGTAATATAGATGTATATTATCAAATATGCTAACTCTTTACAAAAAGGTAGGGGAAACACCACTTGAGTGTATGGAAAACTATAGGAAAGAGCATAAAGAGCTCGAATTTTTACCTATGACTTATGCAGGAAGACTAGATCCGATGGCTGAAGGATTACTTCTGGTTTTAGTAGGTGAAGAATGTAAAGAAAAAGATAAATATCTTGGTTTGGATAAAGAATATGAGATAGAAGTTTTATTTGGAGTAAAAACAGATACAGGTGACGTCTTGGGAATCATACAAGGTGTAAAGACTGATATTATTGATTTTAAAGAAATTGATTTAATTAAATATAAAGGAAATTTTATTCAAAAATATCCTATTTATTCATCAAAAACTGTAAATGGAGAACAGCTTCATACATTAGCTAGAAGGGGAGAACTACCTGATGAAATACCAACAAAAAGTGTAGAAATATACGATATAAAAGAAATAGGTCGAAATAATATTATAGGTAAAGATATTGCTAACAATTCTATTTTAAATATAAATAAGGTTAATGGAGATTTTCGTCAAAAAGAAATAATTGAAGAATGGAATAATTTCTGTGATAAATATGGTGACGTATCCTTTAAAGTACTTAAATTAAAAGTCTATTGTAGTAGTGGAACATATATGAGGTCACTGGCTGAAAGAATGGCAGAAGATATCGGTGATTTTGGTATAGCTCTAAGTATAAAGAGAGTAAAAATAGGGGATTTTGTTTAGCTTTGTATAAATAAAACTATTTTAAAACCAAATCCTCAAGATTTTTTATTCTAGGTTTAAAGTCTTCAATTATAATCAACTCCGTATTTTGTGATCTTATCTCGTATCTACCTATGTGTGCTTCGATTTTCTCCATATTTATACCCAGTTCTTCCATGTCGTAATGTAAATTTGATATGTCATCTCTAATATCTGATATATCATCAGACATTTTATCCATATTTTTTTCAATCCTATCTATTTCATTTTTCGTCATCATAGCTAGGCCTTCGATTTCCTTATGAACCCCATCAAATCTCTCATTCATCTCAGATCTCAAATCTGATATTTCTATTTTAATACCCTTTATTTCATCTTTCATTGAATTAATCTCACTCTTGATACCAGTTATCTCACTCTTGATACCAGTTATCTCACTCTTGATACCTTTTATTTCATCTTTAATTCCACTTATCTCAATTTTTAAATTACTTATCTCAATTTTTAAATTACTTATCTCAATTTTTAAATTACTTATATCATTTTTTAAATTATTAATCTCAACTTTTAAATCACTAATCTCATCTTTAATTCCACTGATCTCTTTTGTAATAAAACTCTGCAAATCAATTATGTATTGTGGGGCTTTTTCTATAACCATATTTATATTTATTAATAATAAAACTTAGCTGTATGTAGATTTACTACGTTTACGTTTAGTTTGTTTTAAAACATTATATTTAATTTATTTTTTTAAAACAATAGAAATTTATATAAAAACTTTATCAAAATTTTATTCTGAGTGGATAACTCCCTATAGTGATCAAGAAGTATTGATTTGTTGCAATAATTATTGTACATTACTTTTGAATAATATAGTACAAAACCAACAGATGTATTGTTATGAAGGAAGAAAATCAAGGTTCGAAGAAATATAGAAAGGTGGAAAAACCACTCCTGGAATTTCGTGGACTAATTAATGCCATTGATCTCGATGCTATTGATCTGGGTATCAGGAAAGTCATGCCCTACCTAACCCCTAGTCAGTTATCTGTCCTTAAGGAACGTTACAGGAATTTTCTGTATTTGTGTGGATCAACTGGAGAAATTATTGTGCCTACTGCACACATTGACAAGGTGTGGCACGCTCACATCCTTGATACAGTCAAGTATCAGGCTGATTGTGAAAGTGTATTTGGCTTCTTCTTGCATCATAACCCCTATTTCGGCCTTAAAGGTGATAGGGAGGAATTGGATGAAGCGTTTAAACGAACGTCTGCAATTTATGAGCTTGAGTTCGGGGAAGCATATGAAATCTCTGATGCTGCGTCACATGACCCAGAGTTTGCTCAAAAAGTTGCTGATGACGATGATCGTAGCTGTGGCTAGTCATTGTAGAAAACAAACAAAGCCGAGTTGCTTACGCATACTCGGCTTCGCTTTTTATATTTTATTTTACCTATTTTATTTAAGCCTTTCTTCCAGCTTTTGCTCTATCTGTATTTGTTAAATATTTCTTTCTCAATCTTATATTTATCGGTGTTATTTCTAGGTATTCATCTTCACGCATTGTTTCTAGTCCCTTTTCTATATCTAGTTTCCAAGCGGGTGTAAGCATTATATGTTCATCATTTCCTGATGATCTCATGTTTGTAAGTTGTTTACCTTTACATGGGTTTACATCCATATCTTCACCTTTTGATACATCACCCACAACCATTCCTTCATAAACCTCTGTAGTTGGTTCAATAAATATTCTTCCACGTTCCTGTAGATTCCATAATGCAAACGCCAGTGCCTTTCCAGTCATCATAGATGTCATAGAACCTGTAGTATGTTTCTCTATATTTCCAGCATATTCTTTGAAACCTATAAATCTACTTGCCATAATTCCTTCACCCTTTGTATCTATAACGAAAACACCTCTATATCCTAGAAGTCCACGAGTTGGTACTTCAAAAAGCATTCTTGCTTGTCCATCCTTACTCTTCATATCTGTCATCATAGCTTTTCTCATTCCAAGTTTTTCTATGATTGCTCCAGTAAATTCTTCTGGTGTATCTATTGTAAGCTCTTCAAAAGGTTCCATCTTTACACCATTTTCTTCTTTTATAATAACCTGTGGTTGTGATACTTGAAGTTCATATCCTTCTCGTCTCATATTTTCGAGTAGAACAGCAATATGTAACTCTCCACGACCGAAAACTCTATAATATTCATTTGATGAAAAATCCACTTTAAGACCCACGTTTATTTCCAGTTCTTTTTCCAGTCTTTCTCTTATCTGACGTCCTGTGACGAATTTTCCTTCACGTCCAGCAAAAGGGGAATTGTTTACAAGGAAGTTTAGGGAAATAGTAGGTTCATCTATTTTTATAGCAGGTAGGGCAGGGGTATTTTCATTATCAGTTAGAGTTTCTCCAATATATATATTTGGGAATCCAGCAATTGTTACAATGTCTCCAGCACTAGCTTGTTCTATTTCAACTCTCTTTTTTCCTTCAAATGTAAATAGTTTTGTTACTTTTCCTGTAGCAACTGTACCATCAATTTTCTTTTCATATACAGTCTGTCCAGTTTTTATTGTTCCATCATATATACGACCTATAGCAAGACGACCCAAGAAATTGTCATAACCTAGGTTAAATGTCTGTACTGTAAGAGGTGCTGTTGTGCTATGGTCTTTGTTTGCAGGTGGAACGTGTTCAATAATCATATCAAGAAGAGGAGTAAGGTCTTTTCTCTCATCTGTTAGATTTTTCATAGCTACTCCTTCACGTCCTATCGCATATATTGTAGGGAAGTTTAGTTGTTCATCATTTGCTCCAAGCTCCATAAACAGCTCAAGAACCATTTCATGAGTATGGTTTGGGTTTGCAGCTGGCTTATCTATTTTATTTATAATAACTATAGGTTTAAGTCCAAGTTCAAGAGATTTCTTCAATACGAATCTTGTCTGAGGCATCGGACCTTCCTGTGCATCTACTACTAGTAGAACTGTATCAATTGAACGCAATACTCTTTCAACTTCAGAACCGAAGTCGGCGTGTCCTGGTGTATCAACTATATTTATTTTTGTGCCTTTGTATTCTATCGATGTGTTTTTTGCATAAATAGTAATACCACGCTCCTGTTCTAGAGCATTTGAGTCCATTGAGCCCTCCTCACCGTGGCCACATTGGGTCATTATTGCATCTGTTAATGTGGTTTTTCCGTGGTCTACGTGTGCGATTATTGCTATATTTCTTATATCCATATGTCGTTAAATTAGACATACAGTAAAACATAAAAATCAGTTAAAAGTCAAATACTCTTTTAGTGTTAGCTATTATTGCAGTTTTAACTTTTTCAATATCTTCACCTCTAATCTCAGCTATTTTTTTAACTACTTCTTTTACATATATAGGTTCATTTCTTTTACCTCTATAAGGTATAGGGGCTACAAAGGGGGAATCAGTCTCGGACATTATCATATTTAAAGGTATATTTTTTATAACTTCATCATAAGAGTTTGTAAATGTTATCACTCCAGTAAAAGATAAAGTAAAACCAATATCTATAAATTTTTTTGCAGTTTCATAATCTCCAGCAAAGAAATGTACATTACCTCTGGCTTTGGGATACTGTTTTAGTACTGATAACGAGTCCTCATATGCATCTCTTATATGAAGCATAAGTGGTTTATCTGATTCTATAGATAACTCAATCTGTCTTTTAAATATTTCTACTTGTTCTTCTTTTGTATCTTTTTCCATTCTAAAATAATCCAAACCACATTCACCTATAGCTTTTACTTTTGGATTTGAAACTAGTTTTCTATATTCTTCAATATCAAATTTCTCTTCATTACTATGTGTTGGGTGAAGTCCTATGCAAGCAAACACTCCATTTTGATATTCTTCTGCAATTTCAATTGATCTTTTTGAGCTTTGTAGATCAGTTCCGACATTCATAAACCAAACATTATTTTCTAATGCTTTATTTTCTATTTCTTTTTGATCATTTTTAAAATCTGGAAAGAAAGTATGGGAATGTATGTCTATATATTCAGGCATGGGTGTATTATATATTATTTTAAATAAAAAAA
>CAZQAQ010000012.1:6715-14335 GCA_964591325.1 uncultured Candidatus Saccharibacteria bacterium
TATATATGTATTGTGTGAAAATTATTTTATTAAAATTTCATAATTTTTTTATAGGTTTTTCATTTGGTACTGATATTTTTTATACATGCAAAAAGAAAACAATTATGAAATAAAAGACAATACAAAAGAGTTGCATGATATTGCCTCTATCATAGACTTGGTCGATTCATTGATAGTAATGGGTAATATAAAGAATGCTTCAGATATTCATATAGACCCAACAGATGTGGGTGTGGTTATTAGATTTAGAGTTGATGGAGTCTTAAATTATATTGATACATTAACCCTACAGACTCATGAAGAGCTCATTGCTAGGATAAAGATTTTAGCAGGACTACGAACTGATATTCATTTTATTCCACAAGATGGTAGGTTTCATTATGAAAATGGTATGCATAAATGCGATATACGCGTATCCATTGTTCCCATACATTACGGTGAAAATGCTGTTCTTAGAATCTTGGTTTCAGAAAAAGAAACACCCAGTCTTATGAGTTTAGGTTTTAGTGAACATGATGAACAGAGAATATTAAATAGTATAAACAAACATCAAGGTATGATTTTGGTAACCGGCCCAACAGGATCAGGTAAAACATCGACTTTGTATACACTACTTAAATATATAGCAAAAGAAAATGTTTCAGTTATTACACTAGAAGACCCTATAGAGTATGCAATATCTGGGGTTCGACAAATTCATATCCGAGAAAGACATGGAATAACCTTTGCAAATGGACTACGTTCAGTTGTTAGGCAAGATCCAGATATCATAATGGTGGGTGAGATAAGAGATAAAGAGACAGCTCAGATATCAACAAATATTTCTCTTACAGGACATTTACTACTATCTAGTCTTCATACAAATAGCGCTATAGCAACAATACCTAGACTTATAGATATGGGTGTAGATCCATATCTTGTTGCCTCAACACTGACCTTGGTTATAGCTCAAAGGTTAGTAAGAAAAGTGTGTTCATACTGTAGTTCTTTAGGTTGTTATAAGTGTGAGAATACAGGATACAAAGGTAGAGTGGTTGTTTCCGAAACACTTATTATTGATGATGAAATGAGGAAGTATATAATGTCTCGAATTTCTTTATCTGAAATATTACGTTATGCAAGAAGTGGGGGTATGAGGACAATGTATGAAGATGGAATGGAAAAGGTTGAAAAGGGTATTACTACAAAATCAGAAATAATAAGAATATTAAATGATTAGAAATATACCTTTTACATATCAAAAGCATTTTATACAAAGACTCGGTATTCTCTTGTCTACAAATATTCCTTTGATAAATGCTATAGATGTTATTTTTAATATGGAGAAAAATAAAGTCATTAAAAATAAACTTTATATTATTAAAGAAAATATTTTGAAAGGTGTTTCATTGGGTAATTCATTGCAATTAAAAGAAATAAATTTCAATAAAGAAATAGTCAATATAGTTAAAAATGGGGAATCCTCAGGGACTCTGTCTATATCACTAAAAAAGGCATATCAAGATATAGAAAGAAGGGGTGAGATAAAAAACAAGGTATTTGGCGCGCTTATTTATCCAGTCTTTATATTATTTGCAACACTGTGTATGACTTTGTTTCTAATAATGTTTATTTTTCCAAAGATATTTCCACTATTAAATAGTTTAAATATAAAACTACCGTTTATAACTAGGCTTATAAGTGAAATTTATAAATATATTTTAAATTATGGTCTCATTATGTCTACCGTTCTGATTTTAGTTGTCTTCCTGTACATTTTTCTTTACAGAAAATACCAGATTATAAGAGAAAAAGTCGAAATGATAATTTTGAAAATACCTATACTTGGAATGAGTAAGATAAAATACACTATCTCAAATCATTTTTATTCCATAGCTATTATGTTGGAGCATGAAAGATCTCTATCAAGTATTTTAGATCAAGATAGTAGATCACATAAAAGTATTTTATACAGAAAAGCTATATCACATTGTAAATCTGGCGTAGAAAGAGGAGTCTCATTTTCAGAATGTATGAAAACATCAGAATATAAATTTCCTACATTTGTTTCAGATATTGTCTTGATAGGTGAAAAAACAGGTAATCTTTCAAATATGATACTCAATGCAGCGAAGATATATGAAAACGAAGTAGAGGACTTTATAAAGAGATTATCCGTAACTATAGAACCCATACTCATGATTATTATGGGTTTGGTAGTAGGTAGTGTAGCTTTATCTATTGTTTTACCAATATATGAAATCACAAACCATATACAAAAATAGTAAAAGAGGTTTTCTTATATTTGAAATAATGATAGCCTTTTTATTTTTCACTTTAACTACAGTGTCTATATTTTCACTACATAGAATTACTTTGGGTTTGAATACTCTTACGATAAATAGTTTAGAAAGTATTCCAGATAATAAAAAAGAAATAAATAATTTTAATCAAAATTTCGATTTTAAATCCAGCTCAAAATACCTCGATACTTTATATGGAAACTTTTCAAAGTTATATAAAGTAGGAATGTTTACAATACTTAAATCAGATTATGAATCAGTTGATGGTAGAGATAATTGTAATCCTAGGTTCAATTTTGATCCAAAAAATATTGTTATTCATGATTCTGGTTTCAATATCGGTGAATATAATATGAGTACTGATATAGAAGTTAGGAATAGTTATGTGTATATGACTGCAGACTCATCGGTACAAAATAATCCAGATTTATACATTTTAGATGCAAATGATTCAGACCATATTCATATCATTTCAAGTTTAAATACAGGTAGGGGACTATTAGCTCTCGAACTAGCTAATCATTATATATATTCACTAAATTCAGGAACTACAAATACTTTACAAATAATCGATATAGAAGACAGATCAAATCCTATACTTATAACAAAATATAAGATCCCAACACCAAATGCTTCTACTTCAGCTCCTATTGCAAGTTCGATATTTTATAAAGATAAAAAAGTATATATTGGTACAGAAAAATGGTCTGGTCCTGAACTAAATATAATTGATGTATCGAATCCATATACACCAGTGTATATAAAAGGTTATGAGACAAATACTCAGATAGAAGATATTTATGTAAAAGATAACCTTGTTTATATTGCTACACCTGATACAAAACAATTTAGAGTTCTTGATATAAGTGATATACAAAATATAAATGAATTATCCTATATCTCTCCATCTGGCTATCAAACACAACAAGGCAAAGTAATAAATATATTTGAGAATAATATAATTTTAGGTAGAACAGTTGGGGGCTTTAATGTAATACAAAATCATGAATTATTTTCATATGATAAAACAAAAAGTAATTTGAATGACATATCAAGTTTTGATTTTTCAAGAGATGTACTAGGGGGGATATATTCTATTTTACAAAGATATCCTTATATATATCTTGCAACAGGATCACTTGGTCATGAGTTTCAGGTTTGGACAAAAGATATGAATAATAAGGTATTTGATATGTCACTAGGATTTTTTCCTAGATTATTTGTTTGTGATTTAAATAATTTATATTTTGTTACTCACAATAGTCGTAGCCTATATATAATAAAAAACTTTTAAATGAAAAAAGGTTTAACACTAATCGAGGTCTTAGTTTATGTATCACTTTTATCAGTGATGCTAGTTAGTATTTTTAACTCTCTATATGATTTTGTATTTAATAGTTATAAAGAGGTTGATCAAGAAAAGATAAACTACTATTCAAATATAAATTTGTATGAATAAAAAATTAGACAAAATATCAAACAGAAATTATCAAACTAAAAAAGGTTTTATTGCTCTGGTAAGTATAGTTGTTATAACCAGTATATTGCTTGTTTTGGTTATATATAATTCCAATAAGCAAATTATATTCAATGATATCTTAACAAAAAAGATATATAGGGCTATGAATTATTATTTCGCTGAGAACTGTATAGAGCAAGCAAAATTAAAAATAAGAATAGATTATTTTATAAATATAAATAGCACCTTAAGTATTCCAGAATTGAATTGCTCAATTGTCTCAATAAATAGAATAAATGATGTATTTATGATAATTACAAAAGGGGATTATATGAATGCAACTGTCTATAGAAGTGAAAATTATCAATATTAGGTATAACTGATAAAGTGTGTTATTAAACAATTCATATATCTATTTGTCAATATTAAGTATATAATATACATATCGCAATAGAGTATCTAATAAACGGTACATTTCAGGTTATTAATAAAAGTCGACTATATCATTTACTAATATATAGAGTCATCTAGAGTCTGTACTTTAGAATCGTTTTGCCCAAAGCAAAGTTGATTGTGTCTTTAATATTAATAAATAAATATATGAAAAATAATACTAATACTGTTTCATTTAAAATAGTAAAAGCTATAGACATGGCACTTATCGCTGTACTATTTGGTTTTGTTGCTCTACCAATAGTGAGTTATGGTGCAACATTAAATCGTCAATTAAGTTTAGGTATGTCAGGGGCTGATGTTACAGCTTTACAGAGCTTTTTAGCACAGGATCAAACTCTATATCCACAAGGTCTAGTTACTGGATATTATGGTTTCCTTACAAAAGCTGCTGTTTCAAATTTTCAGACTAGAAATGGTATAGCAAATGTTGGTCGTGTAGGTCCTGCAACATTGCCAGTGTTAAATCTACAAATGAATAGTGGAATGTCAGATTCAAATAATGCAAATTATAATGCAGCAAGAATAACTGATGTATCACTTACAGCAAGTAGAAACACTGCTTATGTAACATGGAATACAAGTGAACCAACAAGAGGTTGGGTGTACTATAGTACAAGTCCACTAAACTTGTATGAGAGAAATAACAATGCAGTTGATGTTTCAGGTACTTCTGTCTCAACAGACAATAGTCTTAGAAGTTCACAGAATATAACTATACAAAACCTTATTCCAAATACTACATACTATTATCTAGTTTATAGTACAAACCAAATAGGGAATGCTAGCCTTACTTGGCCTTCAAGTTTCCAGACATCAAATTAGTTAAAAAAAGATTTGGTTAAATAAAAATCACTTTTTACAAAGTGATTTTTATTTTGTATTTATACTTGTTTTAGGAATTCATTTACATCAGCTACAGTTTTGAGGGGTATTGATATATAGAATGTCGTACCTACACCAAGTTTTGATTCGAGTCTGATACTTCCACGATGAGCTTTTATATATTTTTCTGTCATACTCAATCCTATACCAGATCCACTATTCAATATTTTTCTTGCATTACTTGCTCTGTAGAACTCTGAGAATACTTTGTCTTTTTCATCATCTGGTATTCCTATTCCTGTATCACTTATTGTTATGTTAAGATTATCTTTTGTGTTTTTAACTTCCAATCTAATTTCTTTTTTATCTTGTTTTGTATATTGGATAGAATTTTCAAGTAAATTTTCAATTATTATCCTTAGTCTCAACATATCCACCTCGATTTCTCTATTGTCTTCAAGACTGATATTTGAAATTAGATTTATACCTTCTCTTTTTGTACCTATAGAATATTTTTCCAAAACCTCATTTAGCATATCGTGTACATCACTTAGCTTTTTCCACTCAAGAGATATGGCTAGTTTACCAATATCAGATAGGCTTACATCAAGCAGGTTAACAGTATGCATAACTGTTGTTTGATTTGATTTTACAAGATCAGATAGTATCTTTTTATCACTATCTTTTATCTTATCTTCATAATCTTTAAGTATAGATTCTATAGTCCAACCAGAAGAGGTTAGGGCAGTTCTCATTTCATGAGTTATAAGAGCTACAGTTTCATTTCTCAATTCCTCTTCTTTTTTTGATGTTGATTCTCTCATATAGAATAGAATCAAACTAGAAATTAGTACACCTATTATTCCCATACTAACGATCAGTAAAGATTGGCTATTGTTTATAAAATAACTAAAACCAAAAGATTGTAGGGTGATTCCAGATACGACCCCGACAGTAGCACCAAGTATTAGAATGAATATTCTTTCTATTAACAAATTATTGTTGTTTTTTAGCGATCATTAATGAACCCAAGATAACTATTGGAGCCAAGAAACCAAAGAATGAACTTGTAAGTAGTGCTCCACTTAGCATTGCACCATTTGAAACAACACAACAAGTTACTACACCTGTACCTCCACCAAATGCTTTTATCTTCAACCACTTTTCACTTGTTCTAAGCGCTAGAAGTATCATAAATCCTCCAACTAGAATTCCATTTACCACCATGTCATACCATAGAGTAAAATTCATAAGCATCATTTCTCTTGATTCTGTTTGCATAAACCAAGCAAATACTCCTAATGCTAGAACTATTGAAACTAGAAATAATACTTTTCTTGTACCACTTGAGAATGAGCTGAAAGGGAATTTAAGCATGTATGCTGAACCCAGAAGAACTGATAGGGCAGCGATGTTGCTATAAAGCATATTCATTGTTTGCATTTCAAGACCCATGAAGAACATGTTTACAGCTTGATAGCATAGAAAAGCTAGAAGAGCACCAACCAATTCATTTTTATCTTTTTTATATGATCTATAAACGAATAAAGCACATATTGTATAAAACACGCCTGAAGCTAGCATAAGTAGAGCATCTAAATGAAATCCTAAGATTTCTGGTCCCATTGGTTCCATCATATATTTATTATTGATATTATTAATTAACATACATAATTATATGCTAGCTTTACTATTTTAAATAATGAATATGTGTATAAATGGACATTTGAATATAATCCTGTAAAGTGCTATGTTTTATGCAGGTCAGTTCTTCACCTTTGATACTACATATCGTTTGTAGGTTCAAAAAGAAGCAAATGAGCATATTTATGACTAAATCAGAAGCGCAATGGCGCAAAAGACGTAGTGATAAAATCCGAAGCAAAATGCCTCACATCTTTGATATCATCTTAGATAATGGGGATACTGTACACAGAGTAGGATTACAAACTACAGAAACGAAATCAAAAAAATAGATAATACATCTTTATGAAGATGAAAAAACAGACTCGGGTACGCTCGAGTCTGTAATATTTTATGTCATAAATAATTGCTGTTTAAAGTATTCACAATTCATAACTATTCTGCTATTATGTGGTGGTTCTTATAAAAAAGAATATATTCCGGTGTAGCTCAGCGGTAGAGCAGTCGCCTGTAAACGTATTGTCATAACACGACAATAAAACTAGCAGCTTCCAGAAGAAATTCTGGTTGACAAATGAGGTGAATTCGGTGAAACCCTAAACAGGGCAATACCGAGCCAAGCGTCTAGTAAAATAGATGAAGGTGTAGAGACTATCCCGAAAGGGAGTACTGTCTTTCAAAAGATGGGAAGCCCCTCACCCCTAAAAGCGAAATACACGAAGTTAGCTTATGGAGATGATATAGTCCGTACCATTAGTAATAGTGGAGGATACGTAAGCGATTGGTCGCAGGTTCGATCCCTGCCGCCGGAGCATAAAAACAAAACATTCCCCAAGAGGGGATTTTTTGTTTTTACTGCATGGCAGGGTGAGAAAACGGAGGACACGAAGGTGTCCGAGGCGGGGTCGAAGAAATTTTCAGCAGAAAATTATCCGTGACCGATCCCTGCCGCCGGAG
>CAZQAQ010000013.1:0-13688 GCA_964591325.1 uncultured Candidatus Saccharibacteria bacterium
TATCCTCCATCACTATCTTTTGTTTCTCCTTTAATTGCCTTTTCAGACATTGCTTTCCTTGTTTTATAGTCAAATACATAAACTTCATTTCCATTATCTACAATCGCATCCAATTTACCGTGAATAGGTATTTTTACAGTACTATCTTTATATTTATAAGAAAATGTAGACTCAACCCAATGTTCGGTATAGACTGTACCCTTCATCAAAAAATGTTGATTTAGTGACTTTGCTACATCATCTGAATTTTCAATCAATTCATCCTTAACCCTCTCTTTATCAGCAGTCTCAAGATACGAATCTTTTAAATATTCATTTATCCTTTCAATCAATTTATCTTTGATTATTTTTTCACTTTTATCTTGAAGCATCCACACCTTGGATATTGCATCATGCATTGCATTACCCTTTTCTGAAGATACCGTAAGTGGTTGAGGAAGTTTTAATATACTTTGATATATAAATAAATTTTTACAATTTAAAAAGTGATTTAAAGCTGTTACAGACAAACCTTTTTCCAATAGAACGTTTTTTGCTATATCAATTATTTTACTTTCCCTATTTTTATCTATTTCTTCAACATTTTTATTTAATAATCTTTTATTATTTGATCTAGGTAGGTTTATATATTCAACATGTTCATTTGGTAATTCTTGCAAAAATCTAAGTGGTGTAATAATCTTTCCATCTATTTCTTCAAGCGAAGACAGTATTACCGCTCTATTTTTTGCACGAGTTAATGCCACATAGAATAGTCTTCTTAAATCTTTTATATCACTATGACTTGCTTGTTTTTTGGGTAAAACAAAAGAGCTACCACGATTTTTACCTATCCAACTCTCTTCATTTGCATAAGGAATAAATACATAATCAAATTCAAGACCTTTACTACCATGTGCTGTCAAAGCATACGTGGGAATATCTGGAGCACCAACAGAAACTTTTACCATCCTAGTTTCTGCAGATGTTCTGTATGCCAAAAGGCTTTTTATTATTTCAATTGGACTATGAATATTACTATCACTTACCAGAGATTCTGCCAGGGAAACAATACCTTTCCAAACATGTATATATGATGGATCTTTTGAAATCAGATCAACAAAACCTGAGTGGCTAGCTGTGTTTATGAGAAAATTTATCGAACTATCATTTAACAATTCTTTTCTTATCTTTGAAATTCCAATAATAGTATTTTCTATATTGTCGATCTTTCCACTTTTTATATCTTTCAGAAAAGCCACTGATTTATCAAAATCAATATTCCACATTCCAGCTATAACAGTTTTCGAAAGCATATCTATTCGATTTGGATCAGCAATATACTCTAGTAAATCAAAAAATAGTATACCTATTGGGTGATGAAATATATCAACACTTCTTTCTGAAGATATCGGTATACCAGATTGTTCAAATAATCTTATTACTCTATCCAACTCCCTATTACGTCTTGTAATAATTGCTATACTTGCTTCAGGTTTTATTTTTCTTATAGATTTTACTTCGTCTATTATATAGTCTTCTATTGAATTTACATCTTCACCATTCACAATTGTTACACTATTTTTATCTTCTTCTATATCTCCTTCTGTCTTACCACCCTTTAGAGCAATTCTTAATTCTTTATTTTCATTTTCTTCATAGTTATGTTCAATCATTTCGAAACTTGCATCCAAAATCTTTTGTTTTGAACGATAATTTGTATCGAGAGATATGAGACGCATATTGGGCCATTTCTTCTTTAGTAACAAAAAATTTTCAACAGAAGCACCTTGGAAACGATATATAGCTTGTTTTTCATCTCCAACAATAAAGATATTTGGTGTATCAAAAAAGTCAGCAATAAGTGACACTATAGTATTTTGTGAATCATTTGTATCTTGATGTTCATCAACGTGTATATAAAGATACTGTTCTTGAATAAGTCTCAATAACTGTTCATCATTTTTAAATGCATTAAGCAGGTTTGAAATTAGATCATTAAAATCTAACTTTTTATTTTTTATTTTTTTATCTTCGTAAATTTCATAAACTTTCGAAAATAGAATAGTCTTTTTACATTTATCTATTGCTTCGATCGCATCTGCTTTCAATTTACCTTTAGTTGCACCTCTAGTTGAAATAGAGCTCTCATCATTTTCAATTCTCTTTATTTCATTTAGAGCAAATTTGTTTACATCATTTGGAGAAAGTGCTTCACGTTTTGCATCATCTATAGAACTAATTATTGATCTTATATATGCATCTGGTTTTCCAAGTGGTCTTAAATCTGAAAATTCTTTATCTTGTAAGATCTCTTTTATCAAAAGCTCTTGCTCGATTTCAGTCATCTGTTTCATATCTTGAAGATGAATAAAATGATCTGGTTGTTCATTTATAACTGAAGAAGCAAAACTGTGGAATGTATGTATTCTAACTTCATGCGCTCTATCACCAATTATTGAAACAAGCTTTTCTCTCATAGCTTTTACACCAGCATCTGTATATGTAATAGCCAAAATGCCATTTGGCGGTGTATCCGTCATTTTTAAGATATTTGCTATACGTAATGTTAGAATAGTCGTCTTACCTGTTCCTGGGCCTGCTATAACCATTATAGGCCCTTCTATAGCATCTACAGCCTCCTTTTGAGCTTTGTTTAGTGATTTATATAGTTTGGTAAAGGTATCTTGCATTTTATTTATTATTTGATAGTATTAGTCTACAAATCGCCATTGGCGTCCGAGAAAGCTCCACTTATGTGGGGCTTTCGCTTTTATTGTCTAATTTAAATAAATTTATATATCTTTCTGTAATATTATTAAATATATCCTTACCTACTTTTGATATTCTTCTATTTAACCTTTTTGCACTTAATAACCTTGAATGGGTCAATATAAAAGAACCCTTTTTGTCATGTAATGGGTACGAAAAATAGTATTTATTTTCTTTATCGGCCGAAGTTAACGGAACACCAATAAAAACATCTTTGCTAAATTTCTTTAATATTAAAATAGGTCTTTCAAAATCTTCATTTTTACCATCTTGTTCAAAACCAATATTTGATCCCAAACTACACCACCAAATATCCCTTTCACTAAAGTTAGGAAATTTTGTTTTTTGTTGGATATTTATTTTTTTTGAATACCAAGATAAATAACTTTTCTTTTCTAGGCCCCCAAATGAACGATATGCAATCTCAATTTTAATTCTATCAGGATCTTCAAAAAAAACAGCATAATAATCATTTGAATAATCTGGAAAAGATTTTGGAGAATTATACAAAGTCTTTATATTATTTTTTTCTATAAACTTCCTATTAAATTCATCCACTTTTTCCTTTGAACTTAAGATAAAGGAAAGATGATTGAGTCCAACATTTTTTCTATGGAAACTATTTATTATATATTTACTTTCAGTAGTCATAAACCAAACATCACTTAATCCATTTGAGAATCCAATATAATCTTCACCTTGATCAATTATTTTATAATCTAAATCAAAAAACATCTCCTTATAAAAAGGAATTGAGATTTTTGGATTACTAATATTAATTTGGATATGATATAAATTGCCTTTCAAACCCATATGACAATTATGGCAAACCTAGTTGGAAAAGCAAATTGCTAGTAATTCTTCAGTTGATTTACCTTGTCATGCTGACGGATCTTTTCATGAGCTTTTGCTTCTATCTGACGTATACGTTCACGAGTAACTCCAAATTCCTTTCCCACTTCTTCTAGTGTATGAGTAATACCGTCATTTAGACCATGACGCATTTCTAGTATCTTTCTTTCCTTTTCTGAAAGGTCATTCATTATCATATTTACTTGATCACGAAGTATTCTTTGTGAAGATTCCTGATCTGGTGAAAGAATTTTATCATCTGAAAGGAAATCCCCTAGAGTTGATTTACCATCATCACTGTCATCACCTACTGGTGTTTCTAGAGAGACAACATCCTGATCAATTTTTTCAATATTGTATATCTTATCTACATCGAGTCCCATTTCAATAGCTATCTCTTCTGCCAAAGGCTCTCTTCCCAATTCTTGAGATAGACGACGTACTACTTGTTTATATTTTGCAATTGTTTCAACCATGTGCACTGGAACACGTATAGTTCTTGATTGATCTGCTAGAGCACGAGTAATAGCCTGACGTATCCACCATGTTGCATATGTTGAAAATTTAAATCCTTTTGACCAATCGAACTTATCTACAGCTTTAAATAGACCTAGATTTCCTTCTTGAATAAGATCAAGTAGTGTAAGGTCTGGACTTCTACCAACATATTTTTTTGCAATTGATACTACGAGACGAAGGTTTGCTCTAGCTAAAAGATTTTTTGCTTCCATATCTCCAGCTTGAATTCTTTTTGCCAAATCTTTTTCAGATCCTGCAGAAATAAGTGGATATTGACCTATTTCTTTCAAATACATCTGAATAGAATCGTATGATGAATCACTACTTCTTGAACCGTATGAATACTTCTTAGGCGCTGGTTCTGGAGCTTCTACTTCAAGTAGTCCACCTCCCTCCAAAATATCAATACCTGCTGTAGACAATTTTGAATACAAATCATCTAGGAAGTTTATATCCTGCTCAACATTTGGAAATTCTTTCAAAATCTCATCGTATGTAACGAAACCTCTTTCTTTTCCTTTTGAAATAAGCTTTTCTGCTTTTGACTCTATTTCTTTTTTTGAATTACTCTTTTTTTCTACCTTTCCTGATTTTGAAAGAGATTTTTTAGCAACCTTTTTTGCTTTATTTTTAAAGGACACACGATTCACCTTTGGTGACTTTGTAGCCTTCTTTATTTTTGTTTTTTTATTTTGTTTTTTTGCCATTTTATTTTATTAAATTTATTTTCTCCTTTTTGATAATTCATTTAGTCTCACAGTAAGCTCTTGGATCTTTTTACTTATCTCTTCTACTTTCTTATCATCCTTCCCTCTTTCTGCTTGTGATAGATCTGCCATAGCTTTTGTAAAACTTTGTTTTGTAAAATCTAGTTCAAAATTTAGTATAAGCTCATCAAATTCTTTTTTAAGACTTTTATTTGAGCTGTACAATACTTCTGCTTCTGTTAATAAATCATCTTTTATTAACATATGTAGATCTGAAAGTGATTTGTATTTTTCTTCACCGACTAGATTTTTTATAAAATCCATTTGTGATTTTATATCTATATCCTTATCAATAAGTGAATTTTTTTCTATATAGAATATAATTCCATACAGTCTACGTGTTACCATATCAAGATGAGATAAATCATTTTTCTTTATTTCCTCTTTTTTGGAAATATTTGTTTTTGATTCCTCTTTTTCTTTTATTTGGTTTTCTTTTTCTATTTTTATCAAATCCTCTGTAATTGAAGATTCGGAGAGACCCGTTCTCTCACTAATTAGTTTTATAAAATGTGATTTTTCCATCGCCCCAGAAATGGAGGCTATAAATGGAAGTATATGTGTCCGAATCGCGGTAGGAATTTTCCTTGAATCAAGCTTAGCTTGTTCTATATCCCGCATAACGGCATCAAGCTCAAATTCTACCACATGTTTTGATTTTCGCAATACATTTTTCCACTGTTCAACATCATCCCTTACTAGGTCAGCTGGATCTTTACCATCAGGCAAATCAGCAATCTTTACATCCATACCTATAGATAAAGCAATTTTTGCTGAGCGAAGCGCCGCCTTTCGCCCCGCGCTATCAGAATCAAAAGCCAAAATAATATTTTGCGAAAGGCGGCGCACAATTCCCAAGTTATTTACTATATTTTCTTTTGAAAAAATAGTATCTGAAAGTGCCGTACCAGAAACTGCAACAGTATTTCTAACACCTGCCTGATGTGATAATACAAGATCCATTTGTCCTTCAACCATAATAGAATAATTTTTTATTCTTATATCTTGTTTTGCTTTATCTATACCATATAGAACAGTAGACTTTGTATATAGTGGAGTATCTGGACTATTTAAATACTTTGCGGATTTACCATCATCTACTATTATTCTTCCTGAAAAAGCTATTACTCTACCGCTGGAATCAGATATAGGAAACATTACTCTTCCACGAAATCTATCGTATGGAGTAGTTTCATTTGTAGGTTTATTGTTTTTATAATCCTGATATTCTGGTTCTTTACGTTTTGCTAATCCTGCTTTTTCTATATCAGAATCACTATATTTTTTTGACTTTAAATGATTATATAGTGCTCTCCAATCATTTTGCGCATAACCTATTCTGAAAGATTTTATAGTTTCATCTTTTATTCCTCTACTTTTTATATAATCATAAGCGACTTTATTATTCTTCAAATTTTCTTCAAAGAATTTTGTTGCATGTTCCATTATGGCATAAAGCCTTTCTTTTTCACTTGCATGTTCTGGCTTTTCCAAAACAATAGGAACACCTGCCCTATCTGCAAGAAGCTTCATTGCCCCCATAAAGTCTAGACCTTCGAACTGTTCAACAAAAGTAAATATATCCCCTTTTGCTCCACAACCGAAACAATAGTAACTTCCTCTATCTGGAGATATATAAAAGCTTGGAGTTTTTTCATTATGAAAAGGGCACCTAGCTTTTAGATTTTTGCCGGCCCTTTCCACTTTTATATAAGAAGTAACCACATCTTCTATGGTTAGCTTCTCTTTTATTTTCTCTACAGTTGTAGACATATAGGGATTATACCCTCAATTGAATTTAAGAAACACTATTCAGTCTCAATATCAGCACTTGGTTGAACAGTCTCCATTAATTTTTGCTTTTCACTACCCGCAAAACCTGTACCAGCTGGGATAAGTCTACCAATTATAACATTTTCCATTAGACCAACTAGATCATCTTCTGCACCTCTTATTGCACTATTTATAAGTACCTTTGTAGTATGCTGGAATGATGCGGCTGATAGGAAACTCTTTCTTGAAAGTGAAACTTCTGCTATACCCATCACAACTCCTTCTGCTTTAGCCATTTCTTTTCCTTCCTTTTTAGCTAGCATATTTTCTTCCTGTAGGTATGTATCATCTACTATCATTCCCTCAACAAGATTTGTATCGCCTGCACTTACGACTTTCTTTCTTGAGAACATTTGTCTAACTATTATTTCAATATGCTTTCTTGAAACAGTTTCTCCTTGTAGTTCGTATATCTTTCCAACTTCATTAATAACATATTCTTTTGTTTTATCTATTCCTCCGTAAGCAAATACATCATCGATATCAGCAGAACCATCTGTTAGTATATCTCCTTTCTTTACTTGATCACCCGCTTTTACAAGAGCTGTACGCTTGTAGTTGAATACATATTCGATTTCACTACCCTTCTTTCCCTTTGATCTATCTTCAAGTTCAGGAATGATCTTGATTACTTTTTCTTTTCCAAGATCTTTTACTTCACTTATTACTCCATCTACTGTTGCAACAACAGCTGGATTCTTTGGTCTTCTCTTTTCAAATACTTCTTCAACACGTGGTAGACCGTGAACAATGTCTCCTCCTTGTGATGCAGTACCTCCGGCGTGGAATGTTCTCATTGTTAGCTGTGTACCTGGTTCTCCGATGGCTTGTCCGGCAACTGTACCTACTGCTTCTCCAACTTCAACAAGTTTATTCTTTCCAAGATCTGTACCGTAACATAGTGAACATACTCCTCTTACACTCTTACATGAAAGTGGTGAACGTACTTTTACAGATGTAACTCCAGACTCTTCAACCTTAAGAGCATCTTGTTTTGACAATAGATGACCCTTCTTAAACAATACTTTTCCTGAAGCGTCAGCTATATCATCAGCTATAACTCTTCCACGAACATTCTTTGATAGAGGTATATCGATACCTGAAGCTGTTTGTTTCTTTATTATTATTGAATCCTTTGTTCCACAGTCTGATTCGCTTACCATCACATCTTGAGCAACAACGAATAGTTTTCTTGTTAGATATCCTGCTTTTGCTGTGTTTAGAGCTGTGTCTGTAAGACCCTTTCTTGAACCGTGAGTTGTAATGAAGTATTCAATAGGTGTTAGACCTTCCTTAGAACAAGATATAATTGGGAATTCAATAACTTGTCCTGATGTAGATGAAATAAGTCCTTTCATACCCACCATTTGTGTTATCTGAGATAGAGATCCTCTAGCTTTTGAATACACCATGTCGTAAACAGAACCCATTTTATCTAGTGCATCTGGAATAAGTTTTTCAACTTCATTCTTTGTCTTGTGCCAGATTTCAATATTCTTTCTTATTCTTTCTTCTTCAGTTAGAAGACCTTCGTTGAATTGATTTACAATTTCATCTGACTTAACTTTTGCACTCGCAATAACTGCAGCTTTTCCTTTTGGAATAACAACATCGTCTATACCCCATGTAGTTCCTGAGTGTGTAGCATACTTGAAACCGAATGACTTTATCTTGTCTAGAACTGGAGGCAATTTCTCCATTCCGTGCTGAGTTAGAAGATCGTCGATTATACCAGATAGTTTATCTCTGTTTATTTCTTTATTTATAAATGGATAATCAACTGGAAGTATTTCGTTAAATAGGATACGACCTACTGTAGTTTCAAATACTTTCCCACCAAATTCTGCATATTTTGGAGAATTTTCTGGAGGAAGTACTTTTATCTTTGCTCTATATCCTACAACACCAAAGTTATGAGCGATTATTGCATCTTCAGGGCTTTCAAATATTTTTCCTTCTCCCTTATCACCTGTAACTGTCTTTGTAACCCAGAAACATCCAAGAACAATATCAAGAAGCTTTGAAGCAACTGTTGGATCTCCGTTACCAGGCTTTAGAATATTCTTATCAGAAGCCATAATCTCTTTTGCTTCAAGTTGAGCTTCAACTCCTAGTGGTACGTGAACAGCCATCTGGTCTCCGTCGAAGTCAGCATTGAAAGCTGTACATACTAGTGGGTGAACTTGAATAGCATTTCCTTCTATTAGAACTGGTCTGAAAGCCTGTATACCTAGTCTGTGTAGTGTAGGAGCACGGTTTAGAAGAACGTATTTACCCTTTATAACTTCTTCTAGAATTTCCCAAACTTCTTTTGCTCCTTCATCTATAAGTTTTCCAGCACCTCTTATGTTATAAGCCAATTCTTTCTTAAGTAGTCCTGAAATAATAAATGGTTTAAATAGTTCAAGAGCCATGTGCTTTGGTAGTCCACACTGATCTAGTGCCAATTCTGGACCTACAACGATAACTGAACGTCCTGAATAGTCTACACGTTTACCCAAAAGGTTTTGACGGAATAGACCACGCTTGCTCTTTAGGTTATCTGAAAGAGATTTCAAAGCATGCTTTTGAGCTTGTATAGCAGAAACACCAGTTGTACTTCCATGTCTTATTGAATTATCTATAAGAGCATCTACTGCTTCTTGTAGAATTCTTTTTTCATTTCTAAGGATAACATCTGGAGCAGAAATTTCTTTTAGTTTAAGTAGACGGTTATTTCTGTTTATTACTCTTCTGTATAGATCGTTTATATCTGAAGTAGCATATCTTCCTCCATCTAGAGCAACCATAGGACGAAGTGCTGGTGGAATAACTGGAATACGAGTTAGGAACATCCATTCTGGTCTTATTCCAGAAGTGATTATAGATTTTATTAGTGAAATTCTCTTTGCTAGTTTCTCTTTATCAAGAGTGCTTGCTTCTGTAAATTCTTTTTCAAGTTCAGTATGCAATTTCTTCAAATCAAGTTTCTTTAGAATTTCAAATATTGCTTCAGCACCTATATTTGCTTCAAACAATGATCCGTACTTCATTGAATATTTATGATATTCAACTTCATCCATCACAAATCCAGGAGTTATATTTTCAATCTCTCTTTTTGCAGTTACAACTAGCTCTTTTAGCATTTCCTTTGTCTTATCGTCCTGAGCTTGTTTAACTTTTGATTTGTATTCACTATCAAGATCCTTCAAGAATTTTGCTTTTTCTTCTTCATGAACTTTTGTAACTATATATCCTGCAAAGTAAACTACTTTTTCAAGATCTCCTGTAGACATACCCATAACTAGTCCTATACGTGATGGCATAGAACGTAGGAACCATATATGTGATACTGGTGTTGCAAGTTCTATATGACCCATTCTCTCACGACGAACTATAGAACGAGTGATTTCAACTCCACACTTCTCACAAACAATTCCTTTATATCTTATTCCTCTATATTTTCCACAGTAACACTCAAAATCTCTATCTGGACCGAATATCTTTTCATCAAAAAGTCCACCTTTTTCAGATCTCTGAGTTCTGTAGTTTATAGTCTCAGGGCGAGTAATCTCACCATATGACCATTCTGCTATTTTTTCAGGGCTTGCTACCCCTAGACGAACAGCATCGAAATCCTTTATCTCCATATTTTTATTTGTATTATTTTGCATGGTTTTATTTTTATTATTTCTATACTGTTAATCTTTATTCAATCTCTTCACCATCTTTCTTAACTAGTTCGACATCTAGTGCCAATCCACGAAGTGACTTCAATAGAACATTGAATGATGCTGGTAGGTTTGGTTGCTTCAATCTTTCACCCTTAACTATAGAATCGAATGCTTGTGAACGTCCTTGTATATCGTCTGACTTTATAGTCAATATTTCACGCAGTGTATAAGCTGCTCCGTGACCAAGTAGTGCCCAGACTTCCATTTCTCCAAATCTCTGTCCTCCTCCTTGAGCTTTTCCTCCAAGTGGCTGTTGAGTAATAAGTGAGTAAGGTCCGATAGAACGCATGTGTATCTTGTCTTCTACCATGTGGTGAAGTTTCAATATGTACATGTATCCAACTGCAATTGGTTGATCAAAATACTCTCCTGTTCTACCATCACGTAGTTTCATTTTTCCATTTTCTGCAAAACCTGCTTTCTTTAGTTCTTCTTTTATTTCAATATCTGTAGCTCCTGCAAATGGTGGAACTATAGCTTGGTATCCTAGAGTATTTGCTGCTAGACCAAGGTGAAGCTCTAGTATCTGTCCTAGGTTCATACGGCTTGGAACTCCAAGTGGTGTAAGGATAACGTCGATAGGACGTCCATCTTCCATACATGGCATATCCTCTTCTGGAAGTATCTTTGAAATAACTCCTTTGTTTCCGTGACGACCAGCTAGTTTGTCTCCTACTGAAACATTTCTTACTTGAGCAACTTCAATATATATTTTCTTTATTATTCCTGATTCTAGTTTATCTCCTTTTTCTCTTGAGAATATCTTTACTGATATAACACGTCCCTTCTTTCCTCCTTCCATTCTCTTTGATGTATCTTTTACATCACGAGCTTTTTCACCGAATATTGATCTTAGTAGTCTTTCTTCTGGTGTAAGTTGAGTTTCACCTTTTGGAGAAATCTTTCCAACTAGAATATCACCTGGGCGTACTTCAGCTCCTACACGAACTATTCCATCTTCTGCAAGATTCTTTAGCTTTGCTTCTCCTACGTTTGGAATATCACATGTTGTAACTTCTGGACCAAGTTTTGTATCACGAACATTTACAACAAACTCTTCGATGTGTATTGAGCTCCATTTGCTATCCTTTACTACTCTTTCAGAAAGAATAATAGCGTCTTCGTAGTTATTTCCTGACCATGACATGAAAGCAACTAGCATGTTTTGTCCTAGTGCTATTTCTCCCCCATCAGAAGTTGATGTATCTACTAGTACGTCCCCCTTCTTTACTTTATCTCCAAGTGAGATGATAGGTCTCTGGTGGAAAGCTGTGAATCCATTTGTTCTTGAATAGTGAACAAGATTGTATTCATGTTTCTTACCTTTTTTATCTGTAAGTACAACTTTTCTTGAATCTACATATGTTATTTCTCCATCTTCTGGTGCAACAACAATTCTTCCAGTATCTATAACTGCTTTCTTTTCTATACCCGTAGCAACAAGTGGTGATTCAGGAATTAGACATGGTGTTGCTTGCTTTTGCATGTTTGATCCCATGAGTGCTCTAGTAGCATCGTCGTGGTTTAGGAAAGGTATAAGTGATGTTGCGATTGAGAATGCTTGATTTGAAGAAACATCTATATAGTCAACATCTTCTCTCTTTGAAATACCAGATTTACCATTTATACGTACCTCAGCTTCATTTACTGTTATTTTTCCAGATTCATCATATGGAGTTGCAGCATGTGCAATATGATAATTTTCTTCTTCAAGAGCGTTTAGATATGATATCTCATTTGTAACTTTTCCATTTTTTACCTTTGCATAAGGTGTTTCAATCATTCCGAAGTCATTTATTCTTGCAAAAGTAGATAGACGTAATACAAGACCGATGTTTGGACCTTCTGGTGTGTGTATTGGACATAGACGACCGTAGTGAGATGGGTGTACGTCACGAACTTCAAAGCCAGCTCTTTCACGAGTTAGACCTCCAGGACCTAGAGCAGTTAGAGTACGTAGATGTTCTATTTCTGTTAGAACATTTTCCTGTTGCATGAACTGTGATAGTTGGTTTGTAGTATAAAATTCTTTTATACGAGCTTGTAGAGGACGAGGATATATAAATGTAACAGGTAGAGTAACATCAGGTTCTACAGTAGACATCTTATCCTGAATATTTCTCTTCATCTGTGTAACACCTAGACGTAGTTTCTGTTGTAGAAGTTCACCAACATATCTAACACGTCTTGAACCTAGATGATCTATATCATCTTCTACAGCATCAGGAGTATTGTTCAATAGAGTTATGTGAGAAATTATAGTTGCAATATCCTCAACATTTACAGTCTTTCTCTCCATCTCTTTTTCATCCATAGACTTTCCAAATCTCTTATTGAAACGGAAACGACCAACTCTTGATATATCGTATCTATCAGCATTGAATATACCTCCGATAAATTCACGAGCATTGTCAGCTGTAGCTAGATCTCCATCACGAAGTCTCTTATGTATTTCTATATATGCATCATCTGTATTCTTTGCATGATCCTTTGCTAGAGTAAGTTCTATAACTTTCTTTGCTTTTTCATCATCCTTAAATAGGGCCATGATCTTCTCATTTGTATCAGCACCCAAGATTCTAAGTAGTGATGTTATAGGGAATTTTCTCTTTCTATCAATACGTGCAAATACAGTACCGTCACTATCACTCTCTATTTCCATCCAAACTCCACGAGCTGGAATAACCTTTGCTCCGAAATAATTCTTTCCTTTTAATTCATTTACAGTAAAGAAAATACCGAATGAACGAGCAAGTTGAGGAGAAATAACTCTCTCTATACCGTTTATGATGAAAGTACCGTGATCTGTCATCATAGGAAAATCCGCTAGGAAGATCTCCTGCTCTTTTTCTTCTCCTATAGTTTTATTCTTTAATTTAACAGTTACCTCTATCTGTCCTTCGTATGAAAGCTTATTGACTTTAGCATAGTGCTCGTCAAACTTTGGCTTAGTAAGTTTGAAATTTGTAAAAGATAGTTCAAACTTCTTACCAGCATAGTCTCTTATTGGTGAAAACTCTTTTAGTACTTCCCCTATACCATTTTCTATTAGCCAGTTGAATGAATTTGTCTGTGATTCAACAAGGTTGGGCAAAGTCGTTAGCGGTTCTTTGAAACGACTAAAATACTTTTTTGTTTTTTGCATGAAAAGGATAATTTTAAGCCAATTAATCCTTCAAATATGGAGTAACTCAATCAGATTGAAGTTCCTCTGAGCCTATCAAACATTGATTTAAAAGTCAAGGGGATAAGT
>CAZQAQ010000014.1:0-12521 GCA_964591325.1 uncultured Candidatus Saccharibacteria bacterium
CTAGCAAAAGTTCTGCGAAAGACAAAATGACAAATGCAGCACTGGGACTAGGAGGAGTTCTGGTATCCTATTTAGTTTTACAGACAATTGACCCAAGATTTGTACAACTTGGGGTAGATATTGAACCTATAAATGTACAGAATTTAAAACTTGAAGAAGTAGACCAATTTAAAAACCAACTAGCGAGTGATATGGAAAGAGTCTCGCTAGAATCACTTAGAAATATAGGTGTAATACAAGACAATAAGGATCAAAAGAACAAAGCTATTCTTGATCTAGAAGAAAAAATAAAAAGTACCACTGATCCTGAAGACTTGTATCAATTAAAAACTGATTTGGAAAAATTAAAACTAGAGGCAACCGCCCTAGAATCAGAGCAGAGCAGGGAGGTATACAGAGCAATTGCTTTTTCAAGCTTTAAAAGCTCAATATCAATAATTGATGATACAAATAATTATAAGGAATCTGCGCTTAACTCTTTGGCAACTTTTGATGCTGATGATGAATTAAAGAAAACCTTATCACCAATAGCGGAAACATACACCAAATATACTCCTAAAATGGGTATTGAGGATAAACAGAAAGTAGATAAAGAAAATAAGTTCTTTAATGAGCAAATAAAAAAGGAACAGGATCTTATGTTACTTATAAATAAACAGAAAGATGCTGGAAATTATGGTGTTTTTCTTTTGGATTTAAAAAAGGAATATGAGGCAGTAAAAGACTCAGGTACTGGCAATCCAGAAATCGACAAACTATACAGCGATATAATAAAATCAAGAATCAATAAGATAAATATTGTTCTAGGTAAAAAACAATGAAAAAATCTACCTACATATCAATAGTAATAGTAGTTATTGTAATAATCGTAGGTCTTTATTATTGGTTTTTTCTAAGAAATGTAGGGGGTAGTGCTCAAAACCCAAAACCAGAATCTATAATACAAGGTTTTAACCCTTTCAGTCGAAATACCATAATAGTTACGAACAATAATTCAAATAATACAAAAGCTAGCACTACAAACAATATACCTATTTCAAACAATGAACCTTTGGCAAAATTAAGAAAGATAAGTGATACACCGGTTGGAGGTATGTCAGCTAGTTCTACAGTATTGAGATACGTTGATAGGGGACTTGGTCATGTATTTGAAATAGGAGCAACATCTACAGAATCAGAAAAGATATCAAATACAACAATACCGAGAGTTTATGAGAGTTATTGGAATAAAAACCTAAACCAAGTTGTTTTTAGATATATAAAAGCTGATAGTGATAATGTAGTAAACTTTTTTGGTGAAATAAAAAGCACAAAAAACGCTTCAAGCTCTCAAGATACTACAAAATACGAAATAAAAGGTAAATTCCTTTCAAATACTATTTCACAAATAGCAGTATCTCCAAAAGGGGATAGAATATTTACTTTAAACATAGAAAACAGTAACGGTATAGGCTATATATCAAACTTTGATGAGACAAAAAGAGTGAAGCTTTTTGATACACCCATGACTCAAGTTAAAGCTGAATGGCCTGTGGAAGGTTTCATTACACTAACAACAAGAGCGAGTAGTGCATCACTTGGATATATGTATACAGTAGATACAAAAACTGGATACATGAGTAAAATACTTACAGGTAGCAACGGTTTTTCTGCAAAACCAAGTTTGGATTTGAAAAAGATAATATATTCAAAAGCTATAAACAATAGTGTTAAGACTTATATTTATGATTTATCAAAAGGCAATACTGTAGAGACTGTATTCAGTACACTACCTGAAAAATGTGTCTGGAGTAATAATAGAAAAAATGAAGCTTATTGTGCTGTTCCTACTTCTTTTAAAGACGGCATTTATCCAGATGATTGGTATAAAGGAAATATATCGTTTATAGACCAAATATGGCATATAAATACAGATACTGGTGAAGTTCATATGCTAGCAAACCCTTTGGTGGTATCAGATGTAATGATAGACGCAATAAATCTAAAGCTGGATCCAAAAGAAAATAACTTATACTTTATAAATAAATACGATTTGAGTCTTTGGGTACTAGATCTAAATAGGTAATTATCTTAAGTGGAATCTTTTAACGTATATCTCTTGGGCTAAAGTAAATAAACTAGTTACTGTCCAATACAGAGCAACAACTGAAGAAATCTTGTATGAAATAAGGAAAACCATGATTGGGAAGAAGAATTTCATATTCTTTGTCATGTTTTGAGCAATATCAGCAGGATTGTTTGAATTTGAAACAGTCTTTATACTTCTTGTTGCTGGAGAAAAGTGTAATTGCAAAAATTGTGCCACAGAAGCTATAACTGACATTGCTATATTTCTTACACTTATATCTACAAAACCTAGGAAATGCATATTTACACTTGGAATAGCAACAAAACTGTATAGTAAAGTCTCATCTACTTTTGGTAGACCAGAGTGTATAAAAATAGAATATAGAGCATAGACAATAGGTAGTTGTAGAAATAGTAGAAAGAAACTTGAGAATGGGCTTATACCTTTCTCTTTATAAAGAGCCATTGTCTGTAAAGCTTGAGCTTGTCTATCATCACCAGTCTTTTGTCTTATCTTTGCAAGTTCTGGTTCAATCTCTTTCATTCTAACTTGAGTAATTATTGATTTCTTAGAAAGAGGGAAGAGTATAAGTCTAACTATGATTGTAAAAATAATAACGGCCACACCAGCATCCATCCAAGGAAAAACATCCATTAAAAAAATCAGCCCATTGTAAAGTGGGTTAAATATAAGATCATGATATATAAATGAAAACATATAACTATTCTACTTTAAAATACCTGATTTAACAAAAATACCTTCAATTTGTTTTTTGATTTCATCAAAAGATAGTTTTTCTGAACCCACTTTCATTAGTATAAGAACTAATATTCCGTCCTGAATCTTATCTTTATAATCTTTTATAATTGAATAAATTCTTCTTCTAATCTTATTTCTTCCTACGGCACTCTTTGAGACCTTTTTAGAAACAGAAACAGAAAAACCATGTTTACCATGGGTTTTAAGTATTTTTAACACTGCAATAGGGGAATGGTGGGTTATACCCTTATCCATAACCAACTTAAAAGCTGATTTTGTTAACCTATTACTCTTTGGAAGCATATTAAATAGCTATTTTCTTTCTACCTTTAGCTCTTCTGCGCTTTAGTACATTTCTTCCACCACTTGTTTTTGTTCTAACTAGAAAACCATGTGACTTTGCGCGCTTTCTTTTCTTTGGTTGATATGTAAATGACATAGTGAAAGTACTATATACCATAATCTATAAGTTATCAACATGTTTATTAAACTTGCACAAGTTTGCTATTTTTTAATCCAGTATATACTAGTATTATCTTTTTAATTTATTTTTCTTAAATTTATAAAAACAAAATGCACGACTACAATAAATTATGGGAAAATGCTCTTTCAGAAATAAGTTTATCAGTTTCACCTGCAAATTTTTCTACTTGGTTTAATGATACTTATATACTAAAACAAGAAGAGGGGGTTATTTATCTAGGTGTTCCAAATCCATTTACTAGAGATTGGCTTTACACAAAGTTTCATAACACAATACTTAAGATACTTAGACAGATGGATGAGCAGGTTAGGGGACTTGAATACGTTATATTGAAAGAATCAGAGAAAAGACGTGTAGAAGAGAGAAAAAAGGCCCAACCAACACCTACTATATCTATACCTTTACAAGATTTTTATATAAATAAAGACGACAATCTAAATCCTAGATACATTTTTGATAACTTTGTTGTAGGTCCATTCAATGAACTTGCTCATGCTGCTTCAAAAATGGTTGTTAAGAGTCCTGGAACGGCTTATAACCCTTTATTTATATATGGAAATGCTGGTCATGGTAAGACACACCTAATACAGGCTGTAGGTAACCATATAAAGAAAGAACATCCTCACAAAAAAGTATTCTATCTAACATCAGAGAGATTTGGTTCTGAATATTTTACAGCACTACAGAGTAATAAAGCTCAACAATTCAAAGAAAAGTACAGAAAGTATGATGTTATTATCATGGACGATGTTCAATTCTTTGCAAGTAAGGAAAAATTTCAAGAAGAACTATTCCATTTATTCAATACTTTCCACGATACAAATAGACAATTAGTGTTTTCATCTGATAAACATCCACATTTCATACCTGGATTGGAAGAAAGATTGAAGTCTCGTTTCAGTATGGGAATGATAATAGATATACCCACTCCTGATCAGGAGTCTAGAATGGCTATCCTAAAGGCTAAAATACTTTCAAATAACATTATAATTGCTGATGAAATAATAGAATTTTTGGCCACAACCATAGAAAGTAATGTCAGGGAACTAGAAGGGGTAGCAAATGCGGTTGTTTGCCAAACTCAACTAAAAAATAGACCTCTAACTATACTTGAAATAAAAAACCTTATAAAAAATAATGCAAAACCTAAGAAAAACATATCTATCAAGGATGTTGTAAAGATTGTTTCTGGTTTTTACAATATAGATGAAGAAAGTGTGTATGATAAAACAAGAAAGAAGGAGGTTGTGAAGCCAAGACAAGTAATAATGTATATATTAAGAGAGGATTTAAACATATCATTCCCATCTATTGGAGAAAAAATGGGTAGAAGAGATCATACAACAGTAATACACTCATGTGAGAAGATAAAAGAGGAAATGAAGTCAAACAATATTCTTTTGGAAGAAATTTCACAGATTAGATCTATGTTATAAATGTTGATAACTTTGTGGATAACTTGTGTTTAAAATACTGATATCTTGTATATATTTTATTGAAAAATAAGACTAAAATACTAAGTATAGAAAGTTATTAAAAATAGGGTCTGAATTATCCACAACATAGTGTTTGAAAAGTACGGCTAAAGATATAGATTAAATCGACTTATCACCATATCCACAGGACTAATAGTAATAATAATCTTTATATATAAATATATGAAAATAGAATGTGCACAAGATAAAATCAAAGAAGTTATAGACATGGTAAGTAAGGTTTCTGGTAAGCACATGACTTTACCTGTACTTTCTTGTGTACTTATAGTTGCAAACAAAAACAATACTCTAACATTCAAATCAACCAACTTAGATATAGGTCTAGAAGTTACTATACCCGCCAAGGTTGATACGGAAGGTACAGTTGCTGTACCAAGTTCGGTAATAGCTTCCTTTATCTCAAATATGCCGTTTTCAGATAAACCAATAAAGATAGAATTGAAAGAGGGAAATATAGTAATTTCAAACTCAAAAACTTCCGGAACAATAAAATCTCAACCAAATGATGATTTTCCTACTATACCTAGAGTAAATTCAGAAAATAAATTTTCTATAAACGCTATAGACTTCGTTAAAGGATTAAAATCCGTTTGGTATAGCTCATCTGTTTCTAGTATAAAACCTGAATTATCAAGTGTTTATGTGTATTGTGAAGGAGAATTTGTAGTTTTTGTTGCTACAGACTCATTTAGACTAGCTGAAAAGAAAGTTAGAATAAAAAAGAGTAGTGATTTCGAACAGATTCTAATTCCTCACAAGAATATTCCCGATATTATAAACGTACTAGATAAAGTAAATGGGGAAGTGGATGTTGTTCTAGATAAAAACCAAGTTTCATTTAGCTATAAAGATGTTTTTCTTGTTTCAAGAGTGGTTGATGGGGTATTCCCAGACTATAAACAGATAATTCCAAAACAATATGCTACAGAAATTACTGTTTTGAAACAAGATTTTGTTAATACTCTTAAACTTTCCAATGTTTTCTCAGATAAATTCAATCAGGTGAATATTAAAATAGACTCCAAAGACAAAATTTGCCAGATTAAGACAAAAAATAACGATATTGGAGAGAATACCTCAATAATCGATTCAAGAATCACTGGCGACAGTATAGAGATAAATTTCAATTACAAATATATTATAGATTGTTTCCAATCAATAAACTCAGATAGTGTTACTTTATCTTTTAGCGGATTAAATCGTCCTATGGTTATAAATCCAGTATCAGATCAAACTTTCAGATATTTAGTGATGCCAATGAATAGATAGTTGTTTATGAAGAATATATCTAGTTTTTTTTCTTCATTTAACAATAAAGCCTCAATAGAGATAAATAAAAGGCTTATTATTTCTTCTATAATAAAGAAATATATAAACATAGATATAGATATAAAAAATATAACGATAGTAAACGGGGTAGTTAATATAAAAACCTCAAACATTATAAAAAACGAAATAGTTATAAAGAAAAATAAGATTATTGAAGATATAAATAGCTCAATAAAAGACAATATAGTTAATATAAGGTAACTAGTTTGAAACATCTATACTTGTTTCACTTTCACCTCGGTTTAATACCGTATCGTAAACAACAACTCTTATGTCGTTCTTTCCAGAATATAGACCTATGTCGTTTGGATTTATACTAAAGAATTTTTGACCAGATTCATTTGAAGCAATAAATTTATCATTTATATAAAGCTCCGCTTTTTTTAGTGGATATTTTCCATTTACATTGAAAGAAACATTTATTCTGCTATTTATACTAACAGTCATATCTTTTGTAGGGGACTCTATGGTAACTTTAGGAAAATTTTCTGGTATGTGTACATCATCAGTCTCTGTTGGTATAGATATATTTGTTGTTTCTGTGAATCCAGGATTCTTCTTTTTCCATTCAGTAAACCATTTTTGCACGCCGTATTCCCAGTATTCATATTGTGAATCCTTTTTTGGATCAGCTGGAGGTTCTCCTAGTGGATCATCCTTTGAAACCCAATGTAGTATAGTGTGAACACTATTAAACACAATATCTTTTCTCAATTCTTTAGGAGTATATTGTGTTGCTCTTTTACCAGACACTGTATCTATACTATAAGCAATTCCACCCTCCCATTTTCCTTTTAATGTCGGTTTAAGATTATCAGGAGTAGGTTCTGGTTTTTTAAAGTATTCTCTTGGTAGGGTAGGGTTTACTTCAGCCATGAACGCACCCCATACAGGAGCAATTATAAGTCCAGCAACCTTTTTATCCATCGGTGTATTGTCATTTTTTCCAGCCCAAGCTCCTACTACAAGGTTTGGAGTATATCCTTCTATCCATACGTCTCTAAAATCATTTGTTGTACCTGTTTTTATAGCAACTGGTCTACCCCCAAGAGATTCACCAACTGGTATCAAACTACTCATTCTTACTTTTGTATCAGAAAGGATATCTGTTATTTGTCTTGCTACTTGAGGTTGAATACTTTCAGTTGGATCATTTACTGCTTCTTCCAATACTTTTCCATTACTGTCTTCAACTCTAAGTATTGATCTGTATTTATTTCTAACTCCATCATTTGCAAATACTCCATAAGCACTAGTTAGTTCCAGTAGAGAAACTTCACCACCTCCTAGAACAAGTGTTAAACCGTATCTATTTGGATCTTTTAGACTAGATATACCCATAGCCTTTGCTGTATTTAGTGATTCTTGAATTCCCGCAAGATAAAGGGTTTTAACAGCTGGTATATTTCTAGAGTGAGCCAAAGCCTCTCTTATAGGCATAGGACCTTCGAATATTCCATCGTATTCAACAGGGGAATAACATTTTTTTGGATCCACACTATCATCTTTTGGTTTTCCTTCTGGAGTACATTGTGTAGAGAATTCAGTTTCAACATCAAACAGTACAGTGTCAGGAGTATATCCTTTCATAAAAGCTGTTGCATAAACGAAAGGTTTAAATGTAGATCCAGGTTGTCTAAATGCTGTAGCAACGTTGAAATTTCCATCAATCTTCTTATCAAAATAATCTCTAGAACCAACCATGGTCAATATATCTCCATTTTTTGGATTTATTGCAACCATAGCAGTGTTGCTTGCATTGAACTGATTTTCTAGTGTTGAAGAAAAATTCCTTATAACTTTTTCAGCTTTTTCTTGCATAGAAAAGTCTAATGTTGTGATAACTTTCAAACCACCTTCATCAACTATGTCTGAACCGTATTTATTATTTAAATAATCTCTAACATACATAGAAAAATGGGGAGCTCTGATGCCTGTAGTGTTTTTCTCCAAGAAAACAACCTTATCTTTCACTGCCAAATTATATTCAGCTTCAGAAATATATTTCAATTCTTTCATTTTACCCAAAACAATCTTTTGTCTATCATCAAGTTTCTTTTTGTTTTGACCATATGGAGAATAAAATGTAGGAGCCTGAGGTATAGCTGCGAGATAAGCAGATTCAGATATTGTCAGATCTTTTGAGCTTTTACCAAAATATGTTCTACTAGCTTCTTCTACACCATATATATTTCCTCCATAAGGCGATTCATTTAGATAAATAGAAAGAATCTGGTCTTTTGTAAGAACCCTCTCTATCTTTAATGAAAGTATCCACTCTTTTAACTTTCTGGTTATTGTCTTGTCTTTTGTTAAGACTGAGTTTTTTACTACTTGTTGAGTTATTGTAGATCCACCTTGAGCCAATCCTCCTCCAGTTATATCAACTATTATTGCTCTTAGTATTGCGGTTGGTTCTATTCCTTTATGATTATAGAAATTATTATCTTCAATAGATATCGTTGCATCTTTTACATGTTTTGAAATATTCTCAAAAGGTACGATTGTTCTTTTTGCATCACTATGAACATCGTAGAGTAGTATTTCACCAGTTCTATCGTATATTTTTGTAGATTGAGATACTTTTCTAGCTTCAAAAGCACTAAGGTCTGGTATTTGAATAGTTGAAAGCCAGATTATTATGAAACCAGATATGATAAATACCAAAGCGAAAAGCGAGGATATCACCCCTTTTGTATGTTTTTTTATCCAAGAACGGCGCCTAAGCGACATGGCAGAATTGTACCATACATGGTAGATTATGTGCATGTTTTGGTCACAATCAAAAAAAGTAATAACAGATGAAAAATTAATAGATAGCTTTTTAAATAGGGGATTGGAGAATGTTTTTCCAAATAAAGAATTCCTAAAATCTAAATTAATAAAAGGAGAAAAGTTGAGTTTCTATCTAGGAGTTGATCCAACAGGCCCAACACTACATCTAGGTCATATGATACCGATGTTAAAATTGGCTGAATTACAAAACCTTGGTCACCAGATAATATTACTTATCGGTGATTTTACAGCAATGATAGGAGACCCAACTGATAAAAGTGCTGTAAGAAAACAATTAACCAGAGATGAGGTTTTAGAGAATTGTAAAAACTATAAAGAACAAGCTGGGAAAATACTAAATTTTAGCGGTTCAAATAAAGCCATGTTTAAGTTCAACTCAGACTGGCTTTCAAAAATGAATTTTTCTGATGTTCTAGAATTGTCCTCTTTGGTTACTGTTGAACAAATGTTAAAGAGAGATATGTTTGAAAAAAGAATAAATGAAAAGAAACCAATTTTCATACATGAGTTTATGTATCCACTTATGCAAGGTTATGATTCTGTAGCTATGGATGTTGATGGGGAAATAGGAGGAAATGATCAGACATTCAATATGCTTATGGGTCGTGATCTTATAAAAACTCTAAAAAATAAAGAAAAGTTTGTTATAGCAACAAAGCTTCTGGTAGATTCTTCAGGTAAGAAGATGGGTAAAACAGATGGAAATGCTGTAAATATGGATCAGAGTGCACAAGATATATTTGGTAGGGTAATGAGTTGGAGTGATGATATGATCATAAATGCATTTGAAGTTGCAACAAAGGTTTCTATGGATGATATAAGGTCAATGAAAGAGGCTATGGATTCTGGTTCAAATCCAAAAGAATTCAAAATGCGTTTGGCAAAAGAAATAATATCAATTATTCACGATAGAGAAAGTGCAGAACTTGCTGAGAAAGCTTTTGATTCAGTTTTCAAAAATAAAGAAGTTCCAGAAAATATCCAAGAGATTGAAATAAAAAAAGATACACCAATAAGAGACAAGATAGTAGAAAGTGGGGTAGTGTCATCAAATTCAGATTGGAAAAGACTTATAGATAGTAATGCTATTACTATATTCCCAAGTGAAGAGGTTATAAAAGATGTTTACTATAAAGCAAACGATACGGTTGTTCTAAGAATTGGTAAAAAGAGATTTATAAAAATAATAGCAGAATAAATTCGTAGTAAATAATTGTGGTAAATCATAGACTAAACATAGATAAAAATTAAAAATAAAAACGGGGTCTGCCCGTTTTTATTTTATTGTTCAATCTATTGTTTATATTACTATTCCTCCCATCTATCACCGAAAGGGTTTATATCCTCATCATCTATTCCTCCATCCTCTGCTTCGTCTAGTATTTCCTCAGGTTCCTCTACCTCATCATCAGCAACCACGGCCTCATCATCAACCTCTATGATTTTTTCTTCTTCGTCTTTTTTCTCAACCTTTTCCTTTTTTTCAGGTTTTCCTTTTTTCTTTGGGTTTGTATCTTTTGCTTTTGGCATAGCTATTTAAATCAATTACTATTTATTATATGAGAATAGTTGTAACAAAATGGAATATTTTTTGCAAATCGCTATTTCTGTGGAAAACTTTTTGGTTTATATGCTAGATGTGAAAGTGCGATGGCAATAGCATCATATTCATCATCTATTATCTTATCTTTATTATTTAATTTAGGTATTTTGATAAGCATAGGTAACATTTTCATTATCTGACTCTTATCACTTTTTCCATCCCCAGTTATTGCCATTTTTATCTGTAGGGGAGTGTATTCAAATACAGGTATGTTTGCTAACAGTGCTTCATAAGAAATTATTCCTCTTGCTTCAGAAACTCGCATAGCTGTTTTTTGGTTCTTTGTTATAAACAAAGTTTCTATAGCTAAAGCTTCTGGTTTATAAATATCTATTATTTCTCTCACTCTCAAACCGATTTTTAATAATCTATCGTATATATCTTGTTTTGGATCAGTTGAAAAACACTCAGAATGTACAAGAGTTTCTTTTTGATTATGCAATTTTTCAATAATAGCAATACCCAATCTGTCATATCCTGGATCAATGCCAATTATTTTCATTTCTATTCAGCGTTAGTGAACACTTCTTGAACCTCGTCGTTTTCCTCTAGTTCCTCAACCATTGCTTGTAGCTTCTCAATATCAGCATCTTCAAGAGGCATAGTCATATTTGCTTTCATGCCTTCAGGAGTTTTTGTAAAGGCCCATGCAGCACTTCCTTGTGATGCAAGTTCGGAACCGTGTTTTGATAGTATGTGTTTTATTTCTTGAGCCGCTTTATTTCTATTGTCAGTCAAAGCGTCTATTAGTATAGCTACACCACCTGGTCCATAGCATTCATATATTACAGTTTCCATGCTTGCACTGTTGTCCGTCGAACCCTTTTTAATAGCTCTTTCAATAGTGTCGTTCGGCATGTTTTCTTTTTTTGCTTTTTCAATTGCCAATGCCAAACCTGGGGATTTTAGATTTCCTCCAGCTTTTTTTGCTTCTACTGTTATAAAACGTACTAATTTACCAAAAATTTTACTCTTTTGAGCATCATTCTTGGCTTTTTGATGTTTAATTTTTGAAAATTTATTATGTCCTGACATAACAGTACATTATCAGATTTTATTTTTTTGTAAAAGTCTTTTAAAGTCTCTCAAGGTGTGACTTAGCTTTCTCCGTAACCACTCTTCCTCTAGATGTTCTTTCTAGTAAACCAAGTTGTATAAGATATGGTTCATAAACTTCTTCTACAGTAGCTTGTTCTTCTGATAGGGCAGCAGCAATAGTATTTAGCCCTACTGGACCACCATTGAACTTATCTATAATGGTTTTCAATATTTCTCTATCAGCATTATTTAATCCTATATGATCTACACCAAGCATCGAGAGTGTCTTTTCTACTATGTCTTTTGATAAACTACTTTTTTCTATTTGAGCATAATCTCTACATCTTTTTAAGAAATAGTTTGCTGTTCTAGGTGTAAAGCGACTTCGCTGTGCTATTGCACTTACAGCATGTGGGTGAATATCAACCCCTAGAATTTTTGCTGATCTATCTACAATATTTTCTATTTCTTTTTGTGAATAAAACTCAAGTTTGAAAACTCCACCAGAAAATCTAGATCTAAGTGGTGATGATATCATTGCAATTCTTGTTGTTGCAGCTATCAGAGTAAAAGGTGGAAGTTCTAGTTGTATGGTTCGTGCAGAAGGCCCTTTACCTATTATTATATCTAGGTTACCAGATTCCATAGCAGGGTAGAGTACTTCTTCAATTGCTTTATTTAACCTGTGTATCTCGTCTATAAACAATATATCTCCAGCAGAAAGGTTAGTTAGTATTGACGCTAAGTCTCCAACTTTCAAAATCGCTGGTCCAGATGTTACTTTTATCTGAGTATTCATCTCTTTTGCAATAAGATGAGCAAGTGTAGTCTTTCCAAGACCTGGAGGACCATAAAATAGTATATGTTCTGGTGGGTGGTTACGCTCTTTTGCTGCACGAAGTAAGATATCGAGATTGTCTTTTATAGTTTTTTGACCAATATAATCAG
>CAZQAQ010000015.1:0-10527 GCA_964591325.1 uncultured Candidatus Saccharibacteria bacterium
ATCAGAACTCGATCATTACTTTTATTCATTTATTAAATTTTAACACACAAAGACAATATAAAGTTAAATAGTTATTAGCTTTACATATACTTTCCAAATAATGGAATTCTCCCTAGAAATGTCTCTTGCATTTTATTTGATAGTCCAAGATACTTTCCTGCATCTATTGAAGCAAAGAACAACAGTACAGCTGCATAAATAATATGTTCATCAACTATAAAAGCGTGTGGGTTTGGGAAAGGAAAACCTAATGGGATGTAATAAAGAATCATAAGTAGAGCTCCAAGTGGTGCAGATAGTCTAATACCAATACCTAGTATCAAAGATATTCCAAGTAGTGTTAATCCCCATTCATTTACAAAATCAACTATAGGTAAAATACTTGAACCCTGCAAAAAAGCATAGAAACCTGTAAGAAGTTTTGCACCCTTGAGATAACCAACAGATGACCACATGGGATCTATAACTTTTGTTATACCGGCGTAGAACATCATAAATCCTACAGTCAGTCTTGATAAAAAAAGAAAAAAACTTTGTGATTTTGTCATATTTTTTTATTAGTCTAATACTTGTATATTATAACTCCAATATTAAAAAATAGTTCGATTACAAGAGTCCATATGTGCATAAATATGGTATCCTTATACTATGGAAGAAAAGAGATACACACTATATGCAAATAATAGTGATGCTTGGGAATCTATCTTAGAAGATTGTAAAAAAGCAGAAAAAAGTATAGACCTCGAACAGTTTATATTTATTAAGGATGAATTTGGACAAAAGCTTATTGATGTTTGTAGCGAAAGAGCAAAAGCTGGAGTTAGAGTAAGATTCCTTTGGGATGCAGGTGGAAGCTTTTCTTTTTCTGGGTCTAGTATTGCAGATGAATTGAAAGAAAAAGGAATAGAGCTTATGTTTTGGAAAACCCTAATTCCAAACTATTTCAAAATACCAGATTATAGATCTTGGTTTTTAAGAAATCATAGAAGAACTATAGTTATTGATAAAAAAATCGGATACACAGGAAGTATTTGTATAGAAAGTAAATTAAAAAATTGGAGAGATACAAATGTAAGACTACAAGGTTTGGTAGTGAAAGAAATGTCTCAAGCATTCAATAGAATGTGGATGAGATCGAGACATCAAACTCCCCTACCTCCATACATGGACCCAAAGGATCCTGAATTCAATTACATAACAAACAACCCTACACCAGGTAGAAGATACATGTATTCAGCTCTACTTGAAGCCATAAGAAATGCCAGATCTTATATATACATAACTACCCCATATTTTGTACCACCTGCTAGACTAGCGCGAGTTATAAAACTAGCTGCACATAGAAAAGTAGATGTCAGAATCCTTATGCCAGAGAAATCAGACCACGTTGCAGTTGATCTAGGAGCACGATCCTTTTTTGATACATTACTGAGATCTGGAGTTAGAATATTTTTGTATTCAGGAAATATGATACATACAAAATCTATAGTAATAGACGGCAAATGGTCTAGTGTTGGTAGTCTAAATATGGATAATGCTAGTTTACTCTACAACTTTGAGGCAAATATTGTAACAAGTGACAGTAAATTTTCAGAAGAAATAGTATCCCACTTTGTAAATGATATAAAAGATTCAAATGAAATAAAGCTTGATGAATGGAGGAATAGATTCTTCCTTGAAAAGATAGTGGAAGTACTTATTATTCTTATAAGGAAATTCCTATAGCAGCATTGCCTAAAACAGCCATATATGCTATAAATAAGGCTCAAATAAGACTCAAATTGACCCCTAGAGTAAAAATAAATTTTCAAATAAAAGCACCTGAACTAAGGGTAATAACCGCAGATGGAGAAAACCTGGGGGTTATTACTCTTTCTAAGGCTCTTGAAGAAGCAAAACTAAGAAATCTCGATCTTATTGAAATATCCCCTACCGCTACCCCACCAGTTGCAAAAATCATGGATTATGGTAAATTTCAGTATGACGAAAAGAAGAAGCAGAAGGTTGCAAAATCCCGCTCTGTTACGTCAGATCTCAAAAATATACAGGTAAAAATAGGTACTGGAGAGCACGATCTAGAGCTAAAAGCCAAGAAGGCTTCTGAATGGCTAAAAGAAGGCAATAGAGTGAAGATAGATCTATTTCTCGTTGGAAGATCAAAGTACATGGACCAAAACTTTCTAAAGGAACGTATGGAGCGAATACTAAAGCTCATAACGGTCGAGTACAAAATATCTAGCGAACCTACAAAGAGTCTAAAGGGCTTAACAGCAATAATTGAGAAAAAATAGCTTTCTATTTAATAAAAATATTATGAAATCAAATAAATCATATTTAAAGAGACTAAAAATAACAAAGAATGGAAAGATTCTGTCTAGAAGAGCTGGACAAAACCACTTCAATTCAAAAGAGAGCAGACGCTCACAACTAAAGAAAAAGAACTCTATGGTTCCTTTCCATATGACAGCAAAGGAAAAGAGTCGTTTTCTAGTAAATGCATAAATTTAATTTAATAAAAGAAATACAATGGCAAGAGTAAAAAAGGGTGTAAATGCACTAAAAACAAGAAGAAATATACTAAGACAAGTAAAGGGTTACCGTTTCCGCAGAAGCAAGACAGAAAGAGCTGCTTATGAAGCTATTTCACATGCAGGTACATATGCCTTTGCACACAGAAGAGACAAAAAGGGTGACTATAGAAAACTATGGAATGTTCGCATAAATGCAGCACTTAGAGCTATAGATCCAAAATACTCATACAGCAAGTTTATAGGTGGTTTGAAGAAAAATAATATATCACTAGATAGAAAGTCTCTTTCTACTCTAGCTGAAAAGGCTCCAAAAGCTTTTGAAGTAATAGCAAAGAAAGTAGCTTAATACTCTCTCTTATTTAGTCCAATAAATACGGTTTGTCTATCTCAGGGCAAACCGTATTTATATTTAGCTCATCTTTTATTCTCTGACTCAAAAAGGTGGCACTCTTATACTCCCCCATCACAACAAAAGCCTTTTTTAGAGTATCACTTGCTTGTGATACTAGTTCTACTAGGTGGTCACTATCTTTATGAGAAGAGTAGCCTAGAATTGATTCTATCTTTGCTTTTACTTTTATTGTATTTCTATGAATAACTATCTTTTTATCACCATCAAGCAAATGTCTACCTATGGTACCTAAAGTCTGATAACCAACTAGCAAAATCGTACTATTTGGATCTGGTAAATATATCTCTTCATGTCTTATAACCCTACCTCCTACTGACATACCAGATCCTGCAATTATAATCTTTGGGCCAGGAACTCTTTCTAGCGCTTTTGAATCTTCCGAGCTATGTGTGTATGTTAACCCTTTAAAAGAAAATATATCATCTCCATTTCTTATCTGTTCTTTTGTCTTTTCATTGAATAATTCTTGTCCATCTTTATACACCTCAGTAATCTTTGTAGCTAAAGGTGAATCTATATAAACCGGTATAGATTTTATGACTTTATTTTCAAAAAGATTATTCATTTCATATATTAGGACTTGTGTTCTCTCAAGTGAAAAAGCTGGTATTACCAAAGTACCCTTTTTTCTTATTATATCTTCTATTATGCTTTGTAGTTTCTCTATTCTTTCACTCTTTGGTTCATGATTTCTATCACCATAAACACTTTCCATAACTATATAATCTACCCCTTGTATTGATTCAGTGTCTCTAAGTAATGGACTTGGTGAATTTCCAAGATCACCAGTAAACATTAATTTTCTATTTTCACCCTTATCATTTTTATACCTGAACTCTATCATCGATGAACCTAGTATATGCCCCGCATCTTTCAGATACAAAGAAAAATCTTCAAACTGGGTTTCGGTATGATAATCTATAGTTTTCCAAAAAGAGAACGACCTTCTCATATCGTCTTCATTGTACATAGGTGGTAGTCCATCCTCTTCTGCTGCTTTTTGCAAAAGCATAACAGCATCTTCAAGTATTAGCCTAGCCAAATCCAAAGTTTGTGGAGTTGAGTATATCACTCCTTCAAAACCTTCCTTTATCAATCTTGGGATTCTACCAACATGATCAAGGTGGGCATGAGTAACAAAGAGTATGTCTATATCTTTTGGATCATAACCAAAAGGTAGTCTATTGTCCCCCATTGCTTCTTTTTCACCCTGAATAAGACCGCAATCAACCAGAATCTTCTTATTTCCAATTTCAAATAAAAAATTTGCCCCAGTTACACTACCTACACCGCTATGAAATGTGATCTTTTGACTCATTGTTTCTTAAATATTTTTAATAAAAATAGTGCTATAAATGCACCTAGAGTATCATCTATCAAATCTTTTATAGTATCTACATAATAAGCAACAGTACCCACTGGAGCACCTGCTATCCTATAGTATGTCTCTATTCCTTCCCACATCAGACCTGCAACAATAGTAAAAATCACCACTCCAATATATATGTCTCTATCTGCTATATCCTTATTTAAAGTTTTAAAAAACCAAAAAAGTGACAATGCTATACCAATTCCACCTAGTATATGCATCATTACATCGTACCACCAAACAGTAGTATAAAATGCGTATGTAAAACCGACGATATGAAGTATATAAACTAGTATAAGTACAAGAATCGCAGGAAAAAATATTTTATTCATAAAATACATTATACACAAAAATAAAAACACCTGCTTCATGCAAAGCAGATGATTTTATTAGGCTACTGGAGTATTAGACCTAGTAAAACTAGGTGGGTGTCCTCAGACGATACACCAAGGCGTATGCCAATTCGAACTCCCAAAATATAAGTTAAGGATTAATACTCCCGTAACCTATTCTCATTATAAAACTTAAAAAAAAGAATACAATATCCAAAGTGGATAAACTGTTTATTCTTTTTTACCGTCCATATTTACATCGTACAATATACCTTCACTTACGTGTCTGTATTCAATTATTTCATCATCTTTAAACCAGTGTTTGATCTCATTTTGTGCTTCTTTTACTGAGCTTGAAGCATGAACAATATTTCTAACTGCTCTTTGTCCGTCATCAGCAAGTTTATATGAATCCAAAACAAAATCTCCTCTTATTGTTCCAACATCAGACATTAAAGGTTCAGTACTTCCAACCAATTTTCTAACTATAGCAACCGAGTGTGCACCTTCCAAAACAAAAGCAATTATTGGACCACTTGTTAGATATTTTTTTAATTTTGAAAGAATAATCTCAGTAACTTTTAATGGATTATCTTTAAGTGGGTGCACAAGCCCTTTATCTTCATAAGCCTTTATATTTTTTTCACCTGTTATTCTTCTCCATTCAGGATCTAAAGTATAATGTTCTTCAATCAATTTATCACTTGCAACCATCATTTTAAGCGCAACTATTTTAAGTCCAACTTTTTCGAATCTAGAAACAACCTCTCCCACTAAAGATCTCTGTATACCGTCTGGTTTTATGATTACTAATGTTCTTTCTCTCATTTTTATAATGTTAAAATTTCTGGTTCACTCTTTGTAATAACTACCGTATGTTCAAAATGCGCACTTACCTTTCCGTCTCTTGTTCTATATGTATAACCATCTTCATCTAAAATCAGATGTCTCTCACCTAGATTAAACATGGGTTCTATAGCCAAGACCATACCTGGTACTAACTTATCTCCAGTATTTGGTTCGCCATAGTTTGGAATCATAGGTTCTTCGTGTACACCATAACCCACACCATGACCACAAAGTTCTTCTACTATTCCATACCCGCCCATTATCCCTACTTTTTCTATAGCGGAACTAATATCCCCAACCTTTTTACCCCCTTTACCTGCCTTTATACCCGCCATTAGAGCCTTTTTTGTTACTTCCATAAGTTCAGTATACTCTTCATTAACCTTACCGACTGGCACTGTAACAGCCATATCTGTAACCATTCCATTGTGAGTCATAGCAAAATCCAAGCTTACTATGTCACCCTCTTTAAGTATCTTTGGATTTTCATTTGGTATACCATGAACTATTTCATCATTAACAGATATACATATTGAAGCGGGATAAGGTCTCTTTGAACCACTTGGTCTAAAGTTTAAAAGAGAAGGTGTGTCACCATTCTCAATTATCATCCTAGTTGTTTCATCATTTAAAAAAGATGTACTTACTCCAGGAATAACTAGTTTAATTATATTTCTCATTATTTCAGCATGTTTCTTACCCCCCTCTCTCAATATTGATATTTCTTCCTTTGTCTTTATCTTAATCATTTTTTTATTTTTCTAGCCCAGATTTTTCTTTTATTTCTTCAAATATCTCTTGTATAGATTTATTACCATTTATATGAATATAGTTATAGAAACTATTATTTTTATAATATTCCAAAGTTGGTACAACGTCCTTATAATAAAAATCTAGTCTAGCATTTATATCATCCATATTGTCATCAATTCTCTTTCTAGCCAAAAGTCTTTTTGTTGCTTCTTCTCTATCTAAATCAATATGAATAACATTTGGTTTTTCTAAAGAATAAAATTTAAATACAGAATCCATAACTAGTGCTTCAGGATATGTTCTAGGGGCACCATCTATAATAAGATGGGACTTATCATCAAACTTCTTTATAAGTGTATGCGACCAAACATGACAAGCTAGAAAAGCAGGTTGTATACCACCTTTATCATAAATATTTTTTGAAAGTGTTTGAGTTAAACTATTACCGTTTATAAATTCTCTAAACTCACTACCTGTCTCAATATTTAAGACATTATTTCCAGGCTTATCTTTAAAATAATTTAATAAATTATTTATCTGAGTACCTTTTCCGCAACCAGATATTCCAGTAAATATAAATGATTTCTGTGGCATTTTCATATGCCTATATTATATCCATAATTAGATAAAAACCTAGTTATGTATTTTAGTACTCTCTCATGCTTGCTTGAGCGTCGATTTTCTTCAATAGATCTAGAACTACAGAAACAACGATAAGCAATGCTGTACCTCCAATAGCTAGAGATTGGTTTCCACTAAATCCTTGCATTATAACTGGCAATACAGCTACAAAACCTAGAAACATAGCACCAACCAAAGTAATACGAGTTACTATCTTTCCTAGATATATCTGTGTAGATTCTCCTGGACGTACACCTGGGATAAATGCTCCACCCTTCTGTAGATTTTCTGATATCATTTTTGGATCAAATGTTACAGCTGTATAGAAGTATGTGAATATAAACACTAGTAGGAAATAAAGTATTCCGTGAACCCAAGCATCATTTAGAAATACAGATACTTTTGAAGCAATTTCTGCTATCTGAACATTTGAAACCTTTGATAGGAAGTTTGAGATTATTTGCGGGAAAAGAAGTATAGATAGAGCAAATATTATTGGAATAACTCCAGCCTGATTTAGTCTAAGTGGAAGATATGTTGAAACACCCCCATAAACTTTATTTCCCCTAACTTGTTTTGCATATGTAACTGAGACTGGTCTTTCTGCTTCTGTTACAACAACCACAGCCAATATAACTAGTATAGATATTATCGCGAATACTAGATATAGAGGTATTTGAGTAGAATCAAACCCTGCAAAGAATTGCATTATCTTTGTAGGTAGAACCGCAATAATACCAGCAAATATTATTAGAGAAACTCCATTTCCTATACCAAACTCTGATACCAATTCACCCAACCACATTAAGAATAATGATCCGGCTGTTATAACAAAAACATTAACGATCATTTCCATAGGAGTTATAGACGCAGAAACTACTCCTTGAGTTTTAAGTAATGAAAGAAAAGCAAAACCTTGAAGTGCAGCTAGTGGTACAGCAAGTAGTCTTGAATAATTTGAAAGCTTCTGTCTACCAGCATCCCCTTCCTCTTGCATCATAGCTTTCATCTTTGGGAACATCATTGTAAACAACTGTATGATAATAGAACCTGTAATGTATGGTCCTACTCCAAGCATAACTATAGATAGTCTAGATATACCTCCACCTGAAAATATGTCTAATAGACCGAAAAATTGATTTCCAGCTAATAGTCTTTCTAGGTTTACCACATCAATTCCTGGTATTGGAATTGTTGATATTAAACGAAATATTACCAATGCTCCTAAAGTAAAAGCTATACGCTTTCTCATCATTGGATCTTTGAGAACTGTAGAAATCTTTTGTATGAATGAATTCATGTTTTATTTACCGAAACTTCCACCCGCCTTCTCTATTTTTGCTTTTGCACTCTCTGAAATTATACAGTCAGTGAATGTAAGTTTCTTTGTTATTTCACCTGTTGCTAAAATCTTTACATTAGGAATTTTACCATTAAATGTAGAAATTACACCTGCTTCAACCATAGTCTTTGGAGATACTACATCTGAAGCTTTGAACTTTGAATCTATGATAGATAGATTTACTGGAACCACATCTCTTGCTATAGATTTGTTTGAATTAACACCACGACCACGAAGCTTTGGAATTCTCTTTATGAAATCTCTTAGTTCTGGACGACGCTTGTTACCAGCTCTTGCTGTCTGACCCTTTCCACCACGACCAGATGTTTTTCCACGTTTTCCACCACGACCAACTATCATGGTCTTCTTATTTTTATCTTTTGGTATAAGTGTATGTATCTGCATGGTATTTTAATTAAATTTTATTTCTTTTCAGACGACTTTGTCATCTTTGTAACAGAACTCTTTGAAAGAAGTGACAAGGCTTTTATTGTAGCTTTTGCAATGTTTAATTTGTTCTTACTACCTGACAAAAGCTTCACACAAATATCTTTCACACCTGCTAGTTCAACAACATTTCTAGCTGAACTTCCTGCTACAACTCCTCTTCCTTTTGCTGGCATCATCATAAGAACAGCACTTGAGTACTTTGCTTGTATAGCGTGAGGAATAGTCATATTTGCAGAAAGTGGAACCTTTATCATATTCTTCTTTGCATCACGAGTAGCTTTGTCTATAGCCATTGATGTATCTCCTGACTTACCTAGACCAACTCCCACTCTACCCTTTCTGTCTCCAGAAACTACAGCAACTGAAAATGTAAATCTTCTTCCTCCTGAAACAACACGAGTCACACGTCTTATGTTTATGATTTTTGTATCAAATTCTGGCTTTATTCTTTCTTTTTGTTCACGTGGAGGTCTGCTTCCATCTCTCTTTGGACCACGAGATCTTCTATCGAATGATCTAGCGTCAGTTGGATTTGCAGAAGAAGCAACTGGAGCATTTCCCTCTGTCTTTACCTCTGTATTTAATACTTGTTTTATTTCTTGTTCCTTCATTTTATTTAAAATATTAATCCTCCTTCACGTGCTCCATCTGCTACAGACTTTATCTTTCCAGTATACAGATATCCACCACGATCAAAAACTACCTTTGTAATCTTATTTGCTTTAGCTTTTTTTGCAATCTCTATACCTACTTCAAAAGCTTTTTCTGCTGGTGTCTTTGATTTTGCATCTTTTGATGAGAATGCAACTAGAGTATGTCCCTTTGTATCATCTATTATTTGAGCTGAAATGTATTTATGAGACTTGAATACAGATAGACGTGGACGTTCTGTTGTACCAGAAAGTATTGCACGAATTCTATTGTGTCTTCTAGCTATCTTTAATTGTTTTTGTTTACTTGTATTCATATATTTTCAAATACTATGCAGCTTTCTTACCTTGCTTACGTCTTATAACTTCCTTCTCATATCTTACACCCTTACCCTTATATGGTTCAGGTTTCTTCATTGCTCTTATCTTTGCTGCAAACTGACCTACTAGTTCACAGTCTATTCCTGATGTTGTAACAATGTTCTTTTCTGCAGTAACCTTTAGACCATCAGGGATTGTAACTTTTATTGGGTGTGAAAAACCTAGAGCTAGGTGCAATTCTTTTCCTTTAACTTCAGATTTGAAACCAATTCCTTCTATTATAAGTTTCTTTTCATATGCCTTATTTACACCTGACATCATATTTTTTATATGAGAAGCATATGTACCAAGAAGAGCTTTTGTTTGGATAGAGTTATTTGCTGGAGTAAGAAGTATTTCATTATTCTCAATCTTTATATTTACATCTGGACGAAAATCCTTCTTTATTTCTCCAAGTGGTCCCTTTGCTGTAAACACACCACCAGTGTATGTAACTTGTATCTTTTCAGGAATTGCTATAGGTTTTTTTGCTAGACGTGACATGTTTTTTATATTACCAGATCTTAAATAATGCTTCTCCTCCGACCTTTCTTGTCTTTGCATCAATATCTAGAAGTATTCCTTCTGGTGTAGAAAAAACAGTGTTTCCGTAACCACTCTTAAATATTCTTATATCTTTTGACTTCTGATATATTCTTCTTGATGGCTTTGATATACGAGAAACATCAGTTACACGAGGCATATCTCCTATGTATGAAAGTCCTATCTCAAGTGTCTTATCTATTTTCTTTCCTTTAGCTTCTACACTTGAAACATATCCTGCTTTTAGTAGAGCGTGGGCTATTGATTCCTTTAGAGCTGAATAAGGTATTGAAATACTTGCCTTACCTGCTTTAT
>CAZQAQ010000016.1:0-6622 GCA_964591325.1 uncultured Candidatus Saccharibacteria bacterium
GCATCGACGGCTTGTTTTACTCTATCAAATGAATATGAATGATCAGCATTTAGAAAAACTGGCTGTCCTGTACGTTGTCTATATGATTTTACTATTGCAGAAACTTCATTTACACCTATAAAATCTCTTTCTCCTTCTGAAACTCCGATAATAACCGGAACGTCTAGTATCTTTGCTGCATTTACTACCGCCCAAAAACCTTCGATATTTGAAATATTAAAATGTCCTACTGCCTTTTTGTTTTTCCACGCTTCATCTATATATTGTTTTAAGGTCTTCATGTTATAATTTTAGCATATGTTTGAAAAAGCGATAGACTTTCTAGCTATTGGAGACACTGCAACAGATGCTTTTATTAGATTAAAGGAAGCTTCTGTTCACTGTGTAGTAAATACAGATAAATGTGAGATCTGCATGCGTTTTGGTGACAAGGTTCCATTTGATTATGTAAAAGTTATAAAAGCTGTCGGCAATGCTGCAAATGCCTCTGTATCTGCAGCGAGACTTGGAGTATATTCTGCACTAGTAACACAGCTAGGCGATGATGAGAATGGTAAAGATTCAATAAAAAATCTTGAGCATGAAAATGTTTGTAGTAAATATATTAAGATTCATAAGGGTAAACCTACAAACTACCATTTCGTATTATGGTATGAAGCAGATAGAACCATACTTGTAAATCATGTGGACTATGAATACAAATTACCAAGTATAAAAAAGGCACCCAAATGGATATATCTAACATCACTTGGTGGAAATAGTGCAAACTACCATGAAGAAGTTATGAAATATCTTTCTGATAATCCGAGTACAAAACTTTGTTTTCAACCTGGAACATTTCAAATGAGACTTGGTATAAAGAAATTATCAAATCTATATAAAAGAAGTGATATTTTTGTTGTGAATGTAGAAGAGGCTCAAGGTTTACTAAATACCGATTCAAGAGACATAAAAACTCTACTCTCAGAAATACATGCCTATGGACCCAAAATAGTTTTGATAACTGATGGACCAAAAGGTGCGTATATGTTGGATGGAGATCATTTCTATTTCATGCCAATATATCCTGATCCAAAACCTCCACTTGAAAGAACTGGTTGTGGAGATTCATTTGCTTCAACTTTTGTTTGCGCACTTATATATGGAAAGTCTCCACTAGAAGCACTTATGTGGGCTTCAGTAAATCCAATGTCAGTAATTCAATATGTTGGAGCACAAGAAGGTCTATTGGATAAACATCATGTAGAGTGGTATTTGGAACATGCTCCAGAAGAATTTAAGCCAAGGGAGATATAGTTGATTTATTAATTTATTTTGTTAATATATTGAATATAGTTGTCTGTGGTCATTGAATTAACGCATCAAGATGATCAGTCCGGTGAATGCTGGTGACAGATACTAGAAGCCCCTTATGGGGCTTTTGCGTTATTTATTCTTATTAATTACACTTAAAAAATACTTTGGTTTATACTTTTTATCTTGCCGAATTATTACCACAACTAGAGATTTATTTATTATTTTTGAAATTGACCAAAATTCTACACCGAATGAAAATCTATACGAATCTATCTTTTCACTTTGAGTAATAACATCGATTACATCACGCAATAAACTAAGTCTTCTTATCTGTTCTTTTCTAGTCCTATATTTTCCTTTCTTCATTATTAAGTGTCTGAAACCTTTTTGATTAAAAAATATTTCTTCATTATTTAAAACAGGACACTTAACAGCTCTAATTTTTTTGTAAATTTCCTTTGAAATTTTTATAAAATTCTTAAATTCACTATCCATCAATAAAATATACTTTATTGAGATAAAGAAATAATAAAATTTTATTTCACCCTCTACTTATACCCCTTTATAAACTCCTCTTTGTATTTATCAAAACTATCACTGAGTATTGCTTGTCTTGCACCTTTAACTAGATTTGTAACAAAATAAAGATTATGAATTGAAGCCAAACTTGCCGCAAACATTTCTTTTGAACGGAAGAGATGGGCAATATATGCTTTTGTGTAATTTTTACAAGTATAACAATCACAACCTTGTTCAATTGGAGAAAAATCTTGTCTGTATTGTGAATTTAAAATATTTATTCTGCCATTTTTTGTATATATTCCCCCATTTCTTGCTATACGAGTTGGGGCTACACAATCAAAAGTATCAACTCCTTTTTCAATAGCTAAAAGCATATCGACTGGTTCACCGATACCTAGTAAATGTTTTGGTTTATCTTTTGGTAAATAACTATTCACCCAACCCACAGCATTGTGCATATCCTCTTTATCAAAAGAGCCACCGATTCCAAATCCCGGGAAATCCATACCACCTATTATCTCAGCACTTTGTTTTCTAAGATCTCTATATCTTCCCCCTTGAACAATTCCAAAAAGTGCTTGTGAAGCATAGGTATTTCCTTTTAATTTTGCTTGTTTATGGAAATCTAAAGATCTTTCTGCCCATCTATGTGTCCTATCCATTGCCTCTTTTTGATATTCATAACTAGCATGCGGAGATGTGCATTCATCAAAAGCAAATATAATATCTGCACCTATATTATGCTGAATCTCCATTGATCTTTCTGGAGTAAAAATATGTGAACTACCATCTATTATTGATTTAAATAAAACCCCATCTTCAGTCACTTTTGCTTTTAGTGCAAATAATTCTTCATTTATATTTTGATCATTATCACTATTTTGATTCTGTTCTTTATTTTCAATTAAACTTTCATTATTTCTTTCATTTTCATTTGAAACCTTACTTACCTTTTTACCCAAACCCGCACCCAAAGAGAAAGCTTGAAATCCACCAGAATCAGTAAATGTAGGGCCATTCCAATTCATAAATTTGTGTAGACCTCCAGATTTCTTTACTATTTCATCTCCTGGTTCTAGGTATAAGTGATATGTATTTGCAAGGACAGCTTGGGCACCAAGATTTGAAACTTGTTCTGGAGAAAGAGACTTCACAGTAGCTTTTGTACCGACAGTTATAAAAGCAGGAGTAAGTATATCTCCGTGATCGGTATGTATAACACCTGCACGAGCAATGTCGCCCTTACTTGTATTATTTACCTCATGTTTTACCTCTTTCTCGATTTTAAATTCAAAAGCCATATATGTGAATAAATTACACTATATACTCTATGTTATAATCATATTTATGACAAATGATAATGAATTTAGTGTACACGGAATAAAGAAAAATGCTGAAGGCCATGTAAAACAAGTAAGCCAAGAACTACGAGCTGGGTTAAATATATTAAAGAAATACCAGAAGTCAGTTACAGTCTTTGGTTCTTCAAGATCAAATGCAAATAACCCCCACTACAAGGACGCCGAGGATTTGGGATATAGGATTGCAGAGGAATTGCAATATGCAGTAATAACTGGTGGTGGCCCAGGTATCATGACCGCAGCAAACCGTGGAGCAAAAAGAGCTGGTGGAAACTCTATAGCAATTACCATAAAGCTTCCTCATGAACAACAAACAAATCCTTATGTAACTGAAGCTATCGACTGTGAATACTTCATGACAAGAAAATCATTGTTAAATTTCTCAGCAGAAAGTTATGTATTTTTTCCTGGGGGTTATGGAACACTAGATGAATTGTTCGGTGTACTTACACTTATTCAAACAAATAAAATTCCAAAAGTTCCTATCATTCTTATAGGTAAAGATTTCTGGAATCCTTTAAAAAATTTCTTAATAGAAAATGTAGTAAATGTTCATCACACTATAGATGCAAAAGACATTGAACTTTTTACTGTGACAGACAATATAGATAAAGCTATAGAAATAATAAAAAATGCACCTGTTTCTAAATGGTGGTTACAACTTGATTAAATAAAACTTTATTATACAAACAAAAAACACCCTTTCGGGTGCTTTTTGTTATTTAGACGAAGTATTACCAGTTACCTCTTCCTTCTCCACGTGGAGCACGAGGAGCTCTAGGTTCCATTGGTCTTGCTTCATTTACTGTAAGAGTTCTTCCTTCTAGCTCTTTACCATTGAACATGTTGATAGCGCTCTCAGCTTCAGCATCGTTTTTCATTGTAACGAAACCGAATCCCTTTGAACGACCTGTCATCTTGTCCATTATGATGCTAGCAGCTTCTACTTCTCCAGCAGCCTCAAAGTGCTTCTTTAGAGTATCTTCGCTAGTACCATATGAAATACCTCCTACATATAACTTCTTTGCCATTTTTCTTTTTTACTAACCTCGTCTTTAAATAAATAAACGTAAGCGCACGAGGAAAACTTACTACACCTGCATGTTACAGGAGTATTGAGGTAAAGTCAATGATTACCTACTCTGGCTATATAGTTGCTGGATTTCCTTATCTGAAAGCACTCGATTATATATACGGACATCGTCGATTTTACCTTTGAAATTTGAATTGGGGTTATTATTATTACTTCCAATTAGAAGTGGCACGGCAGTATCACCGCGCGAGACTGTGAAATTTGTCTTGGAATTATTTAAAACACCATTCACATATATTTTCCCAGTTGCAACATTATCATATGTCACGACTACATGTGTCCATTTAAAAAGTGGCGCGCTATTACCGGTTCCAGATAGACCCTCAAATGTATTGTCCGATGATCGAATTCCAAAAGTAACCAATCCAAGCGATACATTTAGTCTATAGTTTCCCGCTGTTCCAAGCTTATCAATTACTCCTGGGGAATTACTTGAGGTGCCAGAATATGATTGCGGGTATATCCATGCCGAAAGAGTGAATGGGCTACCAATGAGATCTAAATTGTCACCAACACTTACATATCCCACCCCATCAAAATTAGCCCCTTGTCCTATTTTCCCAGGAGCATTGAGTGTGGTTGTAGAGATATTGACCTTATAAGCATTTTTTCCATTACCACTCTTATCAAGAAGAACTCCATTAGTATTAATATCCTTTCCATCAAAAGTCCAATAACCTACAAGACCGCAAGCCAAACCTACTGTACAAGCAGTTGTAGAACTAGCTGTTGCAGATGAACCAAGCTTATTGTTTCCACCCATGCTATATAACTGCTGAACTTCTTGGGCTGAAAGAGCACGGTTATATACCCTCATATCATCTACCTTACCATCAAAAGAAGTACTTCCATATGTACCTATTTTTAAAGGATTAGTTGTATGTGTAATACTACCAGTAACAGCAGAGGAATTACCTAATTCACCGTTTCTGTAAATCTTTAATGTTGATCCATCGTAAACACACATATAGTGAACCCAAGTATTTTTAGGTACTATTATTACATCATTTATAAAAGTAGGTGTGAGTCCATAACCATAGCACTGCTGCGCGGATGATATACCGCTATACAACATATACCCCAACGTACCAATTGTAATCTTATTAATTGGAGACTGATTAGCAACATTTGAAAATCTATATGTCCACCCTCCCCACGACATTGAACCTGTAGGATTAATACTTGAGTTGTCTGGTACCACAACAGAATCATTAACTCCGTCAAATCTTGCTCCTTGCCCTATTTTCCCTGGAGCATAAAAGGTTGAAGAAGCGATACTTACTGGATTCCCATTATTACCTGTTCCACTTTTATCAAGTATTACTCCATTTACAATATCCTTCCCATCAAAAGTCCAATAACCTACAAGTCCACAAGATATACCTGTAGTACATGCATTTGTAGATGAAGCAACAGCTGTTGAACCGATCTTATTATTCGCACCCATATTGTATAGTTGTTGAACTTCTTGAGCTGATAGAACTCGGTTATATACACGGACGTCGTCGATAATACCATTAAAGGCACGTGCTACTGTTGGACTATTTCCTATTGCCAAATTACTTCCACCCGCCACAGTCGTGGTGAGATCTTGGTTAGGAGTACCGCTTATCACACCATTTGAATACATATTAGCTATATTTGATATAACGGTTGCACACACGTGACTCCATTTATTAAAGGAAAAAGTATTAACTGCTGAATAGACTACGTGCGTATTTGTATCGCGTGAAAGTTGTAATCTATTTGAAGAAAAAACTTCCAAAACTAAACCATTGTTATCAACAATTCTTCCAACGTTACTTCCCCCTAGACCTCTGGGATAAATCCATGCACATACAGAAACCGGATTTGTGCCAATAATATTATTACCAGTCTGAACCCTATCATCAACGCCGTCAAAGTCCCCAGCTTGTCCAATTTTCCCTGGAGCATAAAATGTAGATGACGCAATATTTACAGTATTTCCATCATTTCCACTACCACTCATATCCTTTACAACTCCATTCACAATATTCTTCCCATCAAATGTCCAATAACCTACTAGCCCACAAGACAAACCAGTATTACATGATGTTGTTGCGGTTACGGGTGCACTTGCACCTATAAAAGCAGCTTTTGTTATATTTGGGATAATAGATATAAACAAAGCTAGTATAAATATATTTATTTTTTTATTTATAAGATATTTCATATTTTATGATTGTGGTGCAGACTCACCTGCTGGTGCAGGAGCTGGAGCAGATTCTGTAACTGGGGCTGTAGGAGTACTTGGTGCTACTGGGGTTGATTCAACTACTGGAGTTGGTGCTGGTGTTGGATTCTCTGTGACAGGAGTTGTTGTTGGAGT
>CAZQAQ010000016.1:6722-10294 GCA_964591325.1 uncultured Candidatus Saccharibacteria bacterium
ACTGGATTGTTATTTGTATTGTTTGTTGAAGAAGCTGTAGCTTGGATAATAAGTGTCTTCAATTGATCTTTATTTATACATACATCATCAACACATAGTTTATCTTCGATATGTATTTCATTTACAAATATTCCTTTTACCTTTGTCATAGCTGTTGTTAGGTAATTCATAAATGATAGGAATATCTTATCCATAAATGAAGTTGAATTTAATAGACTTGTTTCTGTACTTGAGGCAAGTATATCTGCAGTTGATGAAGCTAGTTTTGCTATTAGAGTTGTGCTTGCATTTAGATTTGCAATCATATCACTCAATACATCTATCTTTGAATTTAGATTTGTTATATTTAGAGCATTGCTTGCTACTAACTGACTGCTTGTTAGATCTAGTCTTGATGTTGTTGAACTTATATCACCTATTTTACCCTCTTGTTCTTGTACTGCTTGTACTAGTAGACCTGTTATCTTCTCAAAGTGTAGAGATACTGGCTTACCGTCATAACCGTAGTCTACAAGATTCTTATCAATCTTCTCTACATCTTCTGCAATCATTCCATAGCTATGATTTGTTTCGTATTGTTGCTTCTCTATGTAATCGAAATCTACAATTGATAGTTTTGACAATAGATTCAATGCATAACCAGTCTGCATTGGTGATACATTTTCCTTAAATCTGATTGATGATGGTGTACAGCTTGCTCCACCAGCGTCTGTTATTTCTTTACTTGTTGTTATACATAGTGCATTTCCTGTTGCTGAAGATGTCAGACCATTCATAGCCACAGTTCCATTTACTGAGAATGTCTTCCATGGGCTTGTACTTGCTATACCAACATTTCCATTATCAAGTATCTTCATTAGTGTTGTTGAAGCACTGTTTACAACTTCAAATGTTCCATTTGTACCTGTACCATTTCCGAATACTGTTAGTTTTGAACTTGGAGCAGTTGTAGAACCAATAGCTACTCTTGGATAATCATCTTTCAACCATCCATTTCCTGCTGATAGACCATATACAGATATTGTTGAACTACCGTTTAGGAATGCTGTATATCCTACTGGTGTATCACTAGGAGTACTTGATAGAGCCATATCTGCCCATGACACTTGTCCTGCATCTGTTTCGAAATTCATATTTCCTGTCTGTAGAGAATTTATAGATGTAACACCGGTATATGTATCGTATGTGAAGTTACCTGATCCAAAGTCTACCCCTCCAGCAAATGTTGATGTAGCTGTTGTTGATGTAGCTGAGAAGTTTGAAGCAACAACATTTCCTACAACTGATAGTGTTGCATATGGAGATGTAGTACCAATTCCGAAGTAACCGTCTTTATTAATACGAATCTTCTCACCAATACCATTCGCAAAGGCTATTTCGCCTGTCACACTCTGTGCTTGTATTGTATGTAAATCTCCGTTGTTAGTAACTGTTCCGCTTGTAAACTTCAAAGACCTAGCATTATTGGCATTATCTCCACCAACAATTAAATAATCACCAATTGAGCCTTTCGCAATTTCCAACTTCGCCCCCGGCCCCATCGTACCAATTCCCACATTTCCCCCATTTGTAACCACAAAGTTTGTAGCTGTTGATGAACCAATTACGAATGATGGACCTGTTATACCATTTGGGTTTACGGAAAGTTGTGCCCATGGAGATGTTGTGCCTATACCAACATTTCCTGAAGAACTTTGAACAGTGAAGTTATTTGGACCAGTTATTCCTCCAGCGAAAGTAGAAGTAGCCGCAGTTGAGGTGGCTGTGAAGTATGATGAGCGAACATTACCTGTAACTACAGCATCACCAGCTATTGATAGTTTTCTGTATGGAGATGTTGTACCTAAACCGAGGTTACCTGTATCAACATTAAGTCTCATAACCTCGTTAGTACCAGAAGACTGGAAATCTCCACCCTTATTCCATGTGTATCTAGCAGACACGCTACTAGGAATTGCAAACTGCATTTCTGCTGAGTTTAGTCCCCAAACATATCTTGAACCAGCACCACCATCATAAAGAGTTAGGGCGGCGTTTCCGTAACCTGTACCCCAGTTAATATTTCCTGCATTACCAGAACCTGTACCAGTAAATCCAATTTGATTATTTACTGTTAATTTGTATGTTGTTGCTGTTGTACCGATACTTACAGTTCCTGAGTATGACTCATTACCATTATTCATATTGAATATCTTTAGGTTATTACCTCCAGTTTTCAATACTGTTAAGTCCTGACCCACGTTTGAAGTTACTCCAGCAAAACCAATACTTCCTTTTATGTAGCTAGAAGCATCATTAATGTCATAAGTTGTATTAGCCCAAGCACGTCCTGCCGTAAGAGCTGTATGTTCTACTACGTAATTTGTCCATGTGAGTCTTTGATAGTAATCGCCACGACCACCGACTGCGGTAATACCATAGGTACAACCCACAACAAGAGACTTATTAACATTCATTGCGTGGTACGAACCAGTCAATTTAAAGGCATTTGTACATAGCCAAGCTCTAACATCATGAGCGTCTGTATGTTCAGAAAAGTTATATGCGTCTGCATAACCAACAACGTCTGTTGACTCGATGTTAGCAATAGTCCAGTTACCATTTACAGGCATCACTATACCTGTTGATAGGTTGGTGTTTTGAGAGACACTACTTAATACGGTTCCAGTATCAACAAGGACGTTTTTGATTGTTACTTGACCGACCCAAGCTAGGTTTAGAGGTGAAATCTTAGGGTTATCATATGTTCTAAATGTTAGATTTTGAATCACTAAGTGCATAGCGTTATGCTCCCATGTAGCACCTTGTGGTCCAGGGGTACCAATTATGGAGTACCACGGCTGGGCTCCAACCTTCGTACTCTTAATTATAGCCCCCCCTGTGCTTATTGGCTGAGTGTCATCTGTCCAGTTTACGTTAGGGGCAGGTGGTGTAGGACCAAGAAACTTAACGGTTATTTCTTTTTGATTCGACAAATCTCTTGATGGTAATAGAAGTTGAGTAAAACCATAACCACTTCTAGCCCCTGGAGTCTCTCTAAAAGACCCATCTATGAAATAAGTACCTGTAGGGAAATACAAAGTAAAGTTTCCGTTAGGGCTGGTAGATGTAGCTGTGTCTATTGCTAACTGAATAGCCGTTGTATCATCTGTAACACCATCTCCTTTTGCACCATAGTCTTTAACGTTATATACAGTTTCGCCATAAGTATTTGATAGACACTGACTATTTACTCTATAACAACTTGATGCCGATATATTTGTGTCCCCTGTTATATTTAGACTATAATTACTACTTGTAGTACCAATACCTAGTTTTCCATTCATGAATGAAAAGTCTGTATTAGGGTCAAAATACATTTCTGATGATGATGTAGCTGTGCCTCCTATTGTAACTATATCAGTAGTATTATTTGGATAATTTATAAATCTTCCTGCTACTGATGAGGTAGTTGTTGACCATGTACTGTTACCACTTCCACCACCTGTTGGCCATGTAGTCCTACAATCTGTCGATAGACATAGTGTTGTTGCAGATATTGCTGTTGATGAAGCATAACTAAACTTTAATAG
>CAZQAQ010000017.1:0-5653 GCA_964591325.1 uncultured Candidatus Saccharibacteria bacterium
AATATAAAAGAAAATCACCACTGCCTTGGCCTTGGTGATTTTTTGTTTGAGAACTTTTATTCAGTGTTCTCAGTATCTGATTCAGGAGATTGGGTTTTCCCCTGACGTTTGATATCGGAGGTAAGCATACTTGCAAACTGACCTCCTTTATCTTTTAGTTCTTGAGGAGTACCTTGCTCGACAACCATACCCTTTTTCATAACTATCACATTGTCACAACGCAAAGCGCGAGACACATGATGAGTAATTATGATTATGGTCAAACCTTCCAATGCAAATATATTTTCCATTACCTGATTTGCAGATACAGGATCAAGTTTTGCATCCGGCTCATCGAGCACAAGTATAGGTGTACCTCTGTAATGAACCCTAGCAAGAGCGAGTCTTTGGTTTTCACCACCAGAGAATTCCCTTCCACCAAACTCAGTACCTATCTGAGCGTCAAAGCCCTTAGAGTCAGCATTGACCACACTATCGAAACAAGCAAACTTTGCTGACTGAAGAACTCGATCCATATCAGGACCAATTTCTGGTCGAGACGATCCTATTTCTTCTCCAACTTTTCTCTGGAGCACAACGTACTCTTGAGTTAAACCGGATGCAAAACGGCACCAGTCCTCTGGTCTAATGTTTGTAAGTGGAACACCATTAATTTCAATTTTTCCAGAAGTCGGATCGTATTGCCTAAGCAATAAAGCCATGAGTGTAGATTTTCCATTTCCACTCTCACCAACGATAGCAACTTTCTCTCCTGGCTTTATGGTGAAGTTTACACCACGAAGTACTGGTTCCTTTCCTTCAGGATAAGTAAATTCGACATCTTGAAACCTGATTTCAGGAACAGTATCAAACTGTGGTACAACCGGAAACTGCGTAACAATACTTGATTTTGTGCCGAAGAAATCTTTTTCAATCAGCACAACTCCTTTTGCCGAATTCCATTGATCAGCAATGAGTGAGACGATTGATTCCAAGTTTCCTTGAAAAGTCCTTGCAGCAGCAATGATGATGGTTAGGGTTCCGATCTCTGTACCACTAGTCACAGTTGACCATATAGCATGAACAATCACACTACAAAAGCCTAACTGAGATATTGTGTATGTGATTAGTTCCCTAATTACCCCAACCCTTCGTATAGCATCATTACGCTCGATTATATCGTCGACATTTAAATCAATTTCCCTTCTTAAGGGTTTATATTGATCAAACATCTTAGCTTGAATAAATGCTTTGGGAATATGGTAAGCTTTTTCAAGCATATACCTTCTCTTATTGATTGGAACAAGCTCTTGAAATAAAACCCACCACATACTTACAAACTTAAACTCTGCTATAGCCATAGGCAAAGCAGTGATAAAAAGAATGATTGCATATGAAGGTTTAAACCATACAAGCGAAGCGCCAAACAGAACAAAAGAAATTAGGGTTCCCAATAGATTGAACATTTCATCAGAAAACCAGATTCTTGTTTGCCAGGAATTTGGAAGTTCCGATATTCTCCTGACAAGATCATCGAAATTTTTACTTTTGAATGTAGCAATATCGAGCGTTGCCCGATGCTCATTCATTTCACGATGATTTGCGAACTTCAGTTTTTGATTCCACCTCGATCTGACAAACCAATTATATCTACCCAAACACACGCCTACAAAAGGTAGTGTTATAGTTAAAATAATCGGCCACATCATATCCCCAGTGATAAAGTCTGCAAACGAGCTGACTCTCACTTGAGATTTTGACATCCTTTGGGCCGTATTTACAACATACCCTACTGAATGTATGAGCACGTATGACATCAATGCCCCGAATATGACAAATATGATTCGCCATATCGTTTCCTTTTTGCAATTTCGATAGCAAAAAGATAATGAGTACCTGGCCGCTAAGGCCATAGTTTTTACCGTCTCTTTGATTTTATTCAAACTTACCTCCTATTTGAATGTTAAAGATTCTGTACGTATAATATCACATTTATTTACATAAATCAATGTTTATTATATTTAAATTATATCTTTTTTAGTGCTTATTCCCCAAAATTATCTTACCTCCAAACTCATTTTATAAGCCTTTACTAGATTTTCAAAAAGTGAAAGTACGGTCATAGGACCTACACCACCTGGAACTGGAGTTATGGCATAAACAATATCTTTTACTTCTTCGAAGTTCACATCACCAGATATTTTATTATCCTTCAAAACACTTATTCCTATATCAATAATAGTCTGATCTTTATTTACATGGTTCTTTGTAATAAGTCCTGGGTGTCCTACAGCAACCACAACTATATCTGCTCTTTTTGTATCTATATCTAAATCCTTGGTAAATTGATTGCATATTGTTACTGTTGCTTTTCTATTTAAAAATGCCAAAGCTGTTGGTTTTCCTACTAGTATAGAGTGACCAATTATCACAACTCTCTTACCAAATAAATCTATATTATATTTTTCAAGCAGAGTAATAATGCCTTTTGTTGTTGCGGGTAAAAATAATTCTTTATTGTTATATAAAAATCTAGTATTGGTTGCAGTTAGTCCATCTACATCCTTTTTATAATCTATGGTATCTAAAATCTTTTCAGTATTAAAATTCTTTGGTATTGGCAATTGAACCATGATTCCATGAACACTATTATCTAAATTAAATCTTTTTATATCAGATATTATTTCCTCTTCTTTTATATTTTCATCATATTTCTTATATTCAACTATTGCACCTACTTTTTTACCAAATTCAATCTTTTTCTCTACATAAACATTTGAAGCTTTTAGATCACCAATTTGAATAATTATAAGTTTTGGTTTAATGGCAAGACCGGATATTTCACGCTTTATATCTTTAGAAATCTCATTACTTACCTTTTTGCCATCAATTAGAATTGACATAGCATATTTATATACCTATGTTTGCTATAAAGCAATTAAGAAAAATAGTCTATTTTAATTGCCTTTTTTACTTTTTGTATAGTCTCTTTTGCTGAAATACGCGCTTTGTCTGTACCCTCTTTTAATATATCCATAACTTTTTCTGGATTCTTTTCTAGTTCAAGTCTTTTATTTCTAATTGGAGCTATAATATTTTCCAAAATTTCAACGAGTCTATTCTTTATAACAACATCTCCCAAACCACCTTTTCTGTATTCTTGTTTCAATCTATTTACTTCATCTTTATCTGTATCAAAAATATCTAAATAAGTGAAAACAACATTACCCTCCACTTTTCCTGGATCCTTAACATGAATATGTTCTGGATCTGTATACATCATATTTACCTTTTTCTTTATTTCTTCGTATGAATCAGAAATATAAATTGCATTTCCTAGTGATTTACTTGCTTTTGCATTTCCATCTATCCCTATTAGTCTAGGAGCATTTGATAAAACAGGTTCTATTCTAGAAAATGTCTCACCGTAAATAGAGTTAAATTTATCAACTATTTCATTTGCTTGTTCAAGCACTGGCAATTGATCCTCCCCAACTGGAACTACATTTCCACCACAAAATAGTATATCTGCAGCCTGACTCACAGGATATGAAAGAAAACCCGCAGGCACATCTTCACCAAAACCTTTTTGTTTCATTTCATTTTTTACGGTAGGATTTCTACGAAGACGAGCAAGTGTAACAAGATTTAAGAAAAGCACAGTTAGTTCTGCGATTTCAGGTATACCAGACTGAATAAAGAAAGTAGTCTTTTTTGGATCAAGACCACAAGCTATATTGTCCATAGCAACTTCTAGTACATTGTTTCTAACCTTGTCTGGATTGTCTGCATTGTCTGTAAGGGCCTGTATATCCGCAATCATATAAAATGCATTATCTATTCCATTGCCTATTTTACCTTGTAGAGCAATTCTATTTTGAATAGAACCGACATAATGTCCAAGATGAAGTCTGCCTGTTGGTCTATCACCGGTTAAAACAGTCTTATTTTGCTTTATTTTATTGTCTTTAGGATGTTTATCCATACAAGTATAATATATCAAAAAGACTCAAGTATCCACCTCTCAAGAGATGTCTCCATTTCCCCTATTCCTCTTCTACTATCATGAGAAATCGAAATGAGTGATTCAATTATTTTATATATTTCATCATCTTTAAAATTTTTTAAATAATTTTTTGATTTATTGTATACAAATGGCGAAAGACCTGAGGATGAAGCATCTTTCGATTTACCTGCAATCATTATTGATTTTAATTGCCAAAAGAGTGTACCAGCAATTTCTTCTGGAACCTTTGCATGGTTTATTGCCATTCTGTATAGCATCCAAAGATTTTTCTTATCTCTATTCCCTAACGCATCTCCTAAAGAAAATATATTAAACTCTTCTTTTTTATATGGCTTTTCTGCTATTTCAAACAACTGCACTTTATCTGATCTCTTTTCTATTTTTGTTATGCTTGCTTTATCTAGTTTACCTTCAAGTATTATAAATACGTTTTCTGAATCCTTCATTTCATCTAGTTTATCTGTAAAACTATCCTTTAGATCTTTATTTTCACAAACCATATCCAAAAAGACTATATATTTATTTGAAAAAAGACCTTGTCCTAAAGCATATTCAGATATTGCTTCCCCACTCCAGTTTTCACTATTTATTTTAAAAAAACTTGCATCTGGCTTCTTTTTACGCAAATTATCTATAAGCTCATGCGCTTTTTTTCTTGATTTATCTTTATCTTCACCGTGAATAAAAATTATCATTTTACTACTTTAATTCACCCCAATTATCACCCATCTCTTCCGCAACTATTAGTTTTACACCTTTTGTTTCCTTCAAAGGTATTATATTTTCCATTATATTTTTTATCTCTGGAACTACTTTTGAAGCAACACTTTCTCTTACTTCATAGACTAGTTCATCGTGAACTTGTAAAACCAAGAACACATCTTTCTCATATCCATTTTGGTTTATAAAATCATAAACCTTTTTCATAGCAATCTTTATTATGTCAGCATTTGTACCTTGAAACGGTGCATTTATTGCCATTCTTTCTGCCATTGCTTTTATAAAAGGAATTTTCGAATTTATACCCTCAAAATATCTTCTTCTACCAAAAAATGTTTCTGTATAGCCATTTCTTTCTGCTTGCGCTTTTACTTCATCGAGGTATTTTGCCAAACCACTAAATGTAGCAAAGTAATTATTATAAAATTCTTGAGCCTCTTTTCTGTCTGTGCCTAGATTTTGTCTCAAAGCATTTACACCCATACCATACAATATTCCGAAATTTATTATTTTTGCTCTACGTCTCATTTCTGAATCAACTTTATCAAGAGGAACACCAAAGACCCTGCTTGCTACAGACTTATGTACATCCTCTCCTTGTTTAAATATTTCTATTAGCTTTTCATCACCAGATATGAAAGCAGCAATTCTAAGTTCAATCTGAGCATAATCTAAAGCAACTATTTTGAATCCTTTTTCTGCAATAAAAGCATTTCTTATAACCTTACCTAGTTCAGTCTTTATAGGTATATTTTGAATTCCTGGATTTTGACTTGCCATACGACCCGTGGCGCTTCCTGAAGATATAAAGTCTGCATGAAGTCTATTATTACTATCGACCAAAGTTGGTATAACATCTATATAAGTTGATAGAAGTTTCTGTAATTCTCTATATTCAAAAAGCAATGGAACTACAGGGTGTGCATC
>CAZQAQ010000017.1:5753-9774 GCA_964591325.1 uncultured Candidatus Saccharibacteria bacterium
CCTCTCTCTTCCATCTTATTTATTACTGGAATAAGTGGCATTTCTATATCCTGATAAACTTTTCTCAATCCTCTTTTATCGAGTACTTTAAATATTATTTCACTCGCTTTTTTGAAATCATTTACTTTTGTATATTCCAATATCTCTTCTGCACTGGGATTTGTCCTATTTGAATCTATAATCCAAAGTGCCAGTGAAGTTTTTTCTATTTCGTCTTTTGGAATATCTTTTACAATATCTTCAACATCTACAGCCTTTTCATCTTCAACCTCAGTATTATCCATATTGGTCTTACCATCGATAACATTTGTAAATCTTATTCCTAAAGTTCTGAAATCTAGTTCATTAAATAAAGTTTTTACAGCCTCCCTGTCTACTCCGTCTTTAAACTCTTTTTCTGGTAATTTAAAATCTATTGGCGCATCACGACGAATCGTTGCCAACATTTTACTAAACTCAGCCTCTTCTTTACCTTCATTTAATAATTTTATTATTCGATCAGTAATACCAATCTTTTTAAAAGATTTATATTCATCTTTTTTATCTTTATCCAACTTTTTATATATTTCTTCTATTGTCCCAAAGTTTGAAATGAGAGTACTTGCAGTTTTTTCTCCAATTCCTTTTATACCTACAATATTGTCTGAAGGATCTCCTCTCAACCCTTTATAATCTGGAAGTAGTTCTGGACCAAAACCAAATCTCTCTTTGATAGCTTTTTCATCATATATAATCGTATCTTTTATACCCTTTTTTAGAGTATAAACTTTTATATGTTCATTATCTACCAATTGCATAGTATCCATATCACCTGAAGCAATTATTATTTCTAGAGTTTTGTCTTTTTTTGCTGTCTCAACAATAGTTCCCAACATATCATCTGCTTCAAAACCTGGTTTATCATATATGGGAACATTAAATGCTTTAAATATATCCCTTGAGCGATTTATCTGAGTAGCAAGGGCGTCCTCCATACTTTTTCTTTGAGCTTTATAGTCTTTATATGCTTCATGCCTATATGTTGGTCCCGGAAGATCATAACAAGCAACTATATAGTCAGGTTTCAAATCTTCTATTATTTTTATAAGCATAGCCACAAGACCATAAAGCGCTCCGGTCGGCTCACCCTTTTTTGAAGCAAAATCTGGTAGAGCGTGATATGCCCTATGGAGTATGGCGTGGGAATCGAGTAATACTAATCGCTTTTTTGTCATAACCCTATTCTACATCATATTGCCTAGTATTTTCATCTATAAAGTTGCAACTGATCTTTATATGATTGTCATTTATTATTTCTTTTACATTTTCTGGCCACTCAATAACTATTAAATTATTTTTATTATTTACCAAAGATTCAAAATCTAGTGTTTGTAATTCCCTACCATTTTCAAGTCTATATGCGTCTATATGAATAAGCCTTTTAAACTTTTCATGTTTTGTTTCGTATATTTTCATAATTACAAATGTCGGACTTGTTATAACCTCATCTACTCCCAATTCTTTTGCCAAACATTTTGTAAAAGCTGTTTTACCTGAACCCAGATTTCCATACAAACCTAAAATAGTGGCTTCATTATCTTTTATAGATAAAGACTTTAGGTATTGTTCTGCAAATACTTGTGTATCTTGTATTGATTTTGAAACGATAGTTTTCATAAAGAAATACTACCATATTTATACTGTTTAAATAACTTATATAAAGCACTACGATTTATTATTCATATAAGCAAAATCGAGCTAAGCAAAGCTTAGCTCGACGAGGAAAATGTTTGTTATTTTCCTTTAATTTTGTCATGCAACATCTTTTGTGTTGCGGGTATTTCGGGGGGAATGAGAGGTATAGTACCTTGTATATATCCCCCCTTTGGTCCATTTGGATCTATAGTGTACCCAGGTACACTGTAGTACCGTCGTACATTGTTTGTGTAGTGGTACTCGTACGTACTTTCTACCAATACAGTCACGGGAGTAATACCCCCAGATTCTGTTTGGTAGTAGTAAGTCTGCAAGTCTCTTGGATGTGCAGATATGTGCACCTCCTCCCGACCGTCGAAGCCGACGGTACGGGAGGAGTAGCTTGCCCGAGTTTCGGGCAAGCTGGATGCCCCGATAGGGTCGAGGGGCATCCGTGCACTCCAATTCTGAGTCCCACACCCTTGAGCAAAAAGACTCAGTATCACTATAAAAAACAAAGATCTCATATGCGCATATTATAGCACACAAATACACGATAAGTCAATAGATAATTATAACCGGACTGCCGGTGTGGATGTTATAATAAGTTCAAACATATGAAAAAACACTTTGTAAATTTAAAGAAATTCGCAATCAATTATAAAAAAACAAGTTTTATAATTGCTATTGTATTAATAGTTTCAATTTATTATACAGTCACCTCCCTAACTGGAAAGACTACGAGTAATCAATATTTTCTTGGTGCAGTAAAAACAGGAAGTATATCATCTACTGTTACTGGTACAGGACAGATATCAACTTCAAACCAAATTGATCTAAAAGCAAAAGTAACAGCCGATGTTATAAATATACCAATAAAAGAAGGACAGGAAGTAAAAGCTGGTACCACCATAATTCAGCTCGATGGTAGAGATGCAGAAATAGCTCTAGAGAGTGCGAGAATCGCTTATCAAAAACTTACAAAACCCGCAGACAAGGTTACACTACTTCAAGCACAGAGTTCATATGAAAGTGCAAAAGATGCAGAAAAGAAAGCTTATGGGGATGGATATAGTAGTGTACTAGGTGCGTTTCTTGATGCTCCAAGTATCATAAATAGCATCGATTCAATGCTAAATAGTTCGAGCGGTTTTCTAAGTGATCAAAAACAATACTCTACAGTTGAAAGTCAGTACAGAAAAACAACTCTTGATGATTATATAAAAGCAAAAGCAAGATATGAAGCACTAGTTCCCTCTTACAAGTCTTTTAGCACAAATAGTTCAAAAGATGAAATAGAAAATATAGTTGGAAATACATACTTAGTTATGAGAGAAGTAGCTCAAGTAGTAAAAGATGCAAAATCTGCAGCAGACTATATAAGTCAAAACGGCACAACACAGACCCAATCAGGTTTGTCACAAGCTCAGACAGATATATCGTCTTGGTCATTAAAAGTAAGCACTGACATAGATGCGCTTTTGTCCGCAAAAAATGCTATAGCTAGTGCAAAACTTGATGTGAGTGAAAAAAATGAAAATCTGATAAAGATAGAGTCGGGTGCAGATGAACTAGATATAAAGTCTGAAGCTCTAAATCTAAAACAAAAACAATATAATTATGAAAATTATTTTGTTAAAGCCCCTATAGATGGAATAGTAGCAAAAATAAATGTTAAAAAGGGTGATTCAGCAAGTGGAGTGGTTGCAACGCTTATAACAAAGAAACAAATAGCTACAATATCCTTAAATGAAGTAGATGCTTCAAAGGTTAAAGTTGGTCAAAAAGCAAAAATGACTTTTGATGCGGTTAATGATCTTACTATAAGTGGTGAAGTTACAAAACTAGATATTGTTGGAACTATGAATCAGGGAGTTGTTACATATGCAGCAGAAATCACACTTGATAAACAAGATCCTAGAGTACGTCCAGGTATGAGTGTAAGTGCAGAAATAATAACTGATAGTAAAGATAACATTTTAATTATTCCAAATAGCGCGATAAAAACAAAAGGTAAAACTTCATACATAGAAACTTTTGACAAGCAATACCCTGTTACAGCAAAAGGTGTAGGGATTACATCAAGTGTAGCCCCAAGACAACAAAATATTGAAATAGGAATTACAAATGACACTGAAACTGAAGTGATATCTGGACTAAATGATGGAGATATAATAGTTATAAGAACAATCACAGGAACAATTACAAAAGCACCTTCTAGTGCACCAAGTATATTTGGAGGAAATAGCAATACTAGAGTCGGTGGAACAAGGGTAAAATAATAATAAATGATAGAAATAAATAAAGTCACAAAGACATACAAAGGTGTAGGTGATAAAGGTTTTAG
>CAZQAQ010000018.1:0-9571 GCA_964591325.1 uncultured Candidatus Saccharibacteria bacterium
TATAAAAAAAGACCCGAAGCACATATAGCGCTTGCGGGTCTATTGAAGGAAGCTGGAAGAACTAGATCAAACCCTCTTCTTTTAGGATCTGAAAAATGTTAATCTTCCAAATAATTCGATGAACTCCCATGGAGAGAGCTTTTTGTTGAATATCAGAACCTGTTATGGTTGCTGAAAAGATCCATTTCGTGAAGTTATACCCTTTCAACAGATCTAGTAATTCAAGGCCATCCATTTCTGGCATGTTGAAATCTGTAATCAGGTAGTCGATTTCGAAATCGATCCCCCTCAAGATCTTCATAGCTACAGCCCCATTTTCTGCGATCAAGATCCTATGCCCATTTCTAGACAGGATCTCGCTCATTGGTTTTCTCACAGATTCATTATCATCAACGATCAGGATTACCATTTTTTTCACCTCCTTCTCCTTGTTTCTGGCAACCCTTATCCCGTTTCCAGTTCTAGCCTCTTGACTTGTTGTATCAGAGGCTCCTACCAATGTTGTTGGCATTGTTTTTCCTTTTTTAACACTTTTTACAGTGTCGTGTACAGTTTCCGATTGTTGCGGAAATCTAGCAGTATGATATCATCACATTTATGAATAGTCAAGTGTCAAAGAAAAAGGTTTTTATAGGTATGTCTGGCGGTGTAGACAGCTCCGTTTCCGCCGCGTTGCTCAAAGATGCCGGATATGACGTCACTGGTGTATTTATAAAGGTTTGGCAACCGGATTGGATACCCTGTACCGCAAAGGAAGATAGAATAGACGCAATGCGCGTGGCTTTGGATATTGGTATTCCTTTTATTACTTTAGATTTAGAAAAAGAATACAAAAAAGAAGTCGTTGATTATATGATAGAAGAATATAAATCCGGTAGAACTCCCAATCCAGATGTTATGTGTAATGCTTATGTGAAGTTCGGAGGGTTTTATGATTGGGCTATGAAGCAAGGTGCAGATTTCGTTGCGACGGGGCATTATGCAAGAATAGAAAATGGAGAATTGAAAATGGGAGATGATAAAAATAAAGATCAAAGTTATTTCTTATGGACAATAAAGAAAGAGCAGTTATCCCATATACTTTTTCCTGTTGGTAATATAGAGAAACCAGAGGTTAGGAAATTGGCAAAGAAATTCGGACTTTCTACAGCAGAGAAGAAAGATAGTCAGGGTATATGCTTTATCGGTAAAATAGATATAAAAGATTTTCTCTCACATTATATATCTTTCAAAAAAGGTGATGTCTTGGATATAAAAGGAAATACTATTGGTTATCATAATGGATCTTTCCTGTACACAATAGGTGAAAGGCATGGATTCACTATTATAGAAAAGACCCCAAATGATTTGCCATATTATGTAATATCAAAGGATATAGAGAAAAATACTATTACTGTTTCAAATAAAACAAAAGATGATGAATTACCAAATGGTATAAGACAGATAAAATTAAAAAATATAAATTGGATAAATCAAAAGCCGAATAAAGGTGATGTATTAGAAGCACGCTCTAGATATAGACAAGTATTAAATAAAATAAAAATAATCGGAGAAGATATTATAGAATTTGAGAAACCGCAATACACCATTTCTTCTGGACAATCATTAGTTATCTACCGTGACAATACATGCTCAGGTGGAGGAATTATAGTATAATCTCTTCATGGAGAGAAATATAACTATTACAAAAGCTAACGGACAAAAAGAGCTTTTTGATAAACAAAAACTTTTTCATTCACTTAGAAACGCTGGTGGTAATAATCCAATAGTAAATGATATTGTAAACCATATAAGTAGTGAAATAAAAGAGGGCACAACGACTTCTGATATATATAAACATGCCTTTGATCTACTTAGGAATCATTCTGTACCTATAGCGGTAAAATATTCATTGCGTAGAGCTATCGGAGAGCTTGGCCCAGATGGATTCCCATTCGAAAGATTTGTAGCAAAAATATTCAATACATGGGGTTATGAGGCTATTACTGATCAGATAGTTATGGGTTCATGTGTAGATCATGAGATAGATGTGGTAGCTTGGAGAGGTAATGATCTTGCTATGGTTGAAGCAAAATTTCATAATGAATTCGGTATGAAATCAGATTTAAAAGTCGTTTTATATGTAAAAGCTCGTTATGATGATTTATCAAAGAAAATATTTAATTTTGGTAATAAAGAAAGAAAGCTTACTGAAAAATATATTTTTACAAATACAAAATTTACAGATAAAGCAGTTCAGTACAGCAAGTGTCAGGATCTAAAATTGGTAGGTTGGAATTACCCATTGAATGGTAATTTGCACGATATCATTACACAATACAGATTACATCCTATCACTAGCTTATCTTTATTAAATAATCAAAATAAAAAAGATCTAATCAACAGAGGAATATTGATATGTACAGATCTTATCAACGATCCTCAGATATTATCTTCTCTGGGTATAGATAAAGAAAGTATAAAAAATATAATATCTGAAGCAAATACTGTTATAAATAGTAATAAATAATACCATGTCAAAGATGGAAGAGATGAAAAAGATTCGTGATGAAATCTTGGTTTTGAAAGCCTCGCCACTTTATGAATACCGTATCTCAAACAAATATTTTCCTGTTATAGGAGAGGGAAGTCATGATTCGGAAATAATGTTTATCGGTGAAGCTCCAGGTAGAAATGAAGCGAAAACCGGAAGGCCTTTTTGTGGAGCCGCTGGTAAAGTTCTAGATGAATTATTGGCTCATGTTGGTATAGACAGAAAAAATATTTATATTACAAATATAGTGAAAGATAGACCGCCAGAAAATAGAGATCCATCAGCAAAAGAAATAGAGATATACGGGCCATTTTTAGATAGGCAAATAGAGATAATAAAACCAAAAGTTATAGCAACTTTAGGACGTTATGCTATGGGGTATATTATGGAGAAATTTGATTTGGGTTTAGAACTTGAACCTATAGGCAAAGCTCATGGTAAAGCCTATTCTGGCAAAGCTTCGTATGGTAATGTAGATATTGTCGCTTTATATCATCCATGTGTGGCGGTATATAATCCGAATAATATAGGAAAATTAAAAGAAGATTTTATTATACTTAAGAAATATATATAGTAGTAAAGAATAATATGAAAAAATTAAAGAAAATAAATAATAGAATAAATACAGAATGGAATCTTAAACTTCTATATAAAAATCATAATGATATAAAAATAGAAAAGGATATAGAAAATACTGAGAAGATGATAAATGATTTCGTGATCAAATATGATACAGAAAACAAAAATTATCAAAAAGATGAAAATGCTTTACTAGAAATCCTTTCTGATTATGAGAAATTAAGTGAAAATACAGAGAATAATGCTATTACTTATTTTTCTTTATCCCAAGATTTGAATGCAAACGATAGGATTGCTACATCAAAACTCGCATTATTATCAAATCGTATGGCTAAACTCGGTAACAAGATGACATTTTTTGAAATTTCAATAGGTAAAATAGAAAAAGATTTGCAAGATAAATTCCTGAAAAGTGAAAAACTCAAGCATTTTAGAGTTTTTCTGAAAAGAATATTTGATGATGCAAAATATTCTCTATCTATACCAGAAGAGAAAATAATGAATTTGAAATCTCAACCAGCTTATGAGATGTGGGTTTCTGGTAATGAAAAAATATTGAATATGAAAACTGTGAAGTTTAAAGGCGAAACCATGCCAATATCTAAAGCCATGAGTACTATGCGTTATATTTCAAAATCCAAAGAGAGAAGTAAATTAGCATTAGAGATAAATAAAGTTTTGAAGGAAGTATCATCTTTTTCTGAAGCTGAAATAAATGCAGTTATAACAAATAAAAAGATAAATGATGAACTCAGGGGTTATAAGACACCTTATGAGAATAGAGTTGTAAGTTGTGAAAATGATCCAAGGGTTGTAGATGATTTGGTTAGAATAGTTACAGATAGTTTCAATATTTCTCATCGATTCTATAAAATAAAAGCCAAATTATTAAAACAAAAAAGATTGAATTACGAAGATAGGTCAGTAAATATTGGTAAGATAAAAACCTCTTTTGATTTCAAAGATTCATTATCAATATTTAAAAAGACTTTAGATAATATAGATCCGAAATTTACTAAAATCTTGGATAATTATATAAAGAATGGACAGATAGATGTATATCCAAAAGTAGGTAAAACTGGTGGCGCTTATTGCGCTGGTTCATACAAAGTACCAACTTTTGTATTATTGAATCATGTAGATGGATTGAATTCTTTTTCTACATTAGCTCATGAAATGGGACATGCTTTCCATACAGAATTATCTAAGACTCAAGGGATTCTGTATCATGGATATTCTACATCTCTAGCCGAGACTGCTAGTACATTGTTTGAAGCTCTTGCTTTTGAAAGTATATTTGAGAAATTATCACCAAAAGAACAAATAATATTGCTTCATGACAGGATTAGTGATGATATATCTACTGTTTTTCGTCAAATAGCTTGTTTCAATTTTGAATTAGAACTTCACAATACTATACGTCAAAAAGGATTTTTATCTAAAGAAGAAATAGCAAATATTCATAATAAAAATATGAAGTCTTATCTAGGTCCACTCTTTGATTTTAAAGAAGATGATGGATATTTCTTCGTAGTTTGGAGTCATATTCGCAATTTCTTTTATGTATATACTTATGCTTACGGGCAACTTGTAAGCAAGGCTCTTTTTGCAAAATATAAGAGAGATAAAAACTTCTGGAAATCAATAGAAACTTTTCTCAGTGCTGGTGGTAAGGCTAGTCCAGAAGAAATATTAAAGGAAATAGGTTTAGATGTATATAATGGTGATATTTGGAGGGAAGGTTTGGTACAGATAGAGAAGGATATAGAGAAATTGGAGAAATTAGCTAAAATTTGATATATTTGTTTTATGAAATCAGAAGATATACGCTCAAAATTCCTCAAATTCTTTGAAAAAAGAGGGCATAAGATAATATCATCAGCTTCTCTTGTGACTACAGATGAAAAAGGTGTTACGAATTCTACACTTTTTAATACTGCTGGTATGCAACCTCTTATACCATATCTTCTAGGTAAACCACATGAATCTGGTAGTAAAAGACTTGTAGATGTTCAGAAATGTATTCGTACAGTAGATATAGATAGTATAGGTGACAAAACTCATGCTACATTCTTCGAAATGCTTGGAAATTGGTCTTTGGGTGATTATTTCAAAGAAGATGCAATAAGATGGAGTTATGAATTTCTTACTTCGAAAGATGAGGGTTTGGGACTTGACCCAAATAGATTGTATGTGACGGTTTTTGAAGGTGATGAAATAGCACCGAGAGATGAAGAAGCAGCATCTATTTGGCAGAAAATCTTTAAAGAAAATAGAATAGAAGGTAATAGAATTTTCTATTTACCTAAAGAGAATAATTGGTGGGAGGCTGGAGATAATGGTCCATGTGGCCCTGATACAGAGATGTATTATGATGTATTGGGTAAATTCGATGGTAAAGGACTTAATCATGGAGAATTCTTGAAGGCTGATGAAAATCGTGAAGTTGTAGAGATTTGGAATGATGTTTTTATGCAATATGAAAAGAAAGATGGAAAGGTAATAGGTAAATTGCCGAAACCTTCTGTAGATACTGGTGCGGGACTAGAGAGATTATCTATGGTTATGCAGGGGGTAGATAATATATATGATACGGATTTATTGAAGCCGGTGATGGAAAAATTGAATAACAATTCATCGTCAGGTTTTATAAGAGAAAAGAGAATCATATCAGACCATATTAGATCGTCTATATTTCTTATAGGAGATGGAATAATACCTTCAAATACCGATAGAGGTTATATTCTTAGGAGACTTTTGAGAAGAGCAATAAGGTATTCGAAGGTTATAGATTTGAAAATAAATTTATCTGACCTATTAGATACTTTCATATCTATATATAAAGATAATTATACAAGTATAAAAGATATAAGAATAAAAGAAGAAATAAATAAAGAGGTGGAGAAATTTGAGAAGACATTGGAAACTGGATTAAAAGAGTTCAATAAAGGTAAAGATGCTTTCACTTTATTCTCAAGTTATGGATTCCCTATAGAACTCACTTTAGAATTAGCAAAAGAGAAAGGAATAGGTATTGATATAAAAAAATTTGAGGAAGAATTTAAAAAACACCAAGAACTTTCTCGTTCTGGTGCAGAACAGAAATTCAAAGGAGGTCTAGCCGATCCAAATAACAATATAGTTTTGAGATATCATACAGCTACACATTTATTACATCAAGCATTACATGATGTATTGGGAGATAATGTTATGCAAAAAGGTTCAAATATAACTACAGAAAGATTACGTTTTGATTTTTCTCATGATAAAAAGATGACAGATGAAGAAAAGAAAAAAGTGGAAGATATAGTAAATATGAAAATAGAACAATCTATACCAGTAAATATGGTAATAATGCCAAAATCAGAAGCTGAAAAGACAGGAGCAAGACATTTTTTTGGCGAAAAATATGGCGATGAAGTTTCTGTATACTTTATAGGTGATAGTTTAGAGTCTGCATATTCAAAAGAATTCTGCGGTGGTCCTCATGTAAAAAATACTAAGGAATTGTCAGGAGAAACTGGTAAATTAAAGTTTAAAATAACAAAAGAAGAAGCAGTTGCTCAGGGTATAAGAAGAATAAAAGCAATTCTAGTATAGAAATACTCATGCTATAATATCTGTATGTTTTCTTTGAATTCTAAAAAGAAAGAAGAAGTTTCTCTTATATTAGATATACAGAGTGATCTCGTACGTGCAGCTGTAGTACAATTTTGTCCATTAGCAAATCCGCATGTAATATATTCATTATCACAGCATATTTCTTATGATTCAAAATTGAATGCAGCTAGAATGACTGATCTTATGATAAAAGCTGTTTCAGATATAAGTAATAAAATAGTAAAAGATGGAATAAGAGGTATAAAGTCAGTCCATTATGTATTTTCTTCACCGTGGGTTATACCTCAATCAAAAACTGTAAAAATAGAATATGAAAATGAAATAGAAGTAAAAGATTCTGTGGTATTGAATATTGTAAATAAAGAAAGAAAAGAATTAATAGCTAAGTTCAAAGAAAATAATTTAAATAATGAATATGAGTTTGATATTTCTTTTATAGAAGAAAATGTTTTCGATGTTCGTCTAAATGGATATTCTGTTTCTGATTATAAGGGTAAAAAGGCAAAATCATTAGAAATATCTTTTGCTACAACATTAAGTTCATATAGAATACTTGATAGAATCGATAAGACTATAAAGAATATTTTAAGAATTAGAAAAGTGCATTATCATTCTGCTCTATTGCTTAGATATACAGCCCTTCGTTCGCTCATTGATCACAAAGATGAGTATATATCTGTTCATATACACGGAGAGCTCACTGATATAGTAGTTGTAAAAAGGAATTTTAGTTCACATTTGGCTTCTTTTCCTTTTGGTAGAACAACAGTTTCTAGGAAATTATCCAATTCTACTAGAAGTACTTTGCAAGCTATAGATTCTTCTATTTCTATGTATGAAGATGAGAGATTGGAAAGATCAGAAGAGCAAAAGATAATGAAGCTTATAGATCCAATATTAGAAGAATGGAAAAATCAATTCTTAAATTCTATAAAAAATATGGGAGATAATGTATCTGTACCTCATTCTGTATATTTATCTACACATAGACATTTCAAACTTTTCAAAAAAATAATAGAATCAGAAAATTTTGAAGTATTTACTATGGATGAAAATTTTATAGATAAATCTGTAATATTTGATAGAGCTATAGATAGAAATCCTATAATAGGTATATATGCATTTGCTTTAAATGATATGTTATAATTGTTATAAATTATGAATGAGAAAAGAGTTGTACAAGATATAGTTCCAGGGAAAAAGCGTACAATACGCAATATTTCTGTAGATGATACACCTCCACCAAAACCAAAGCCAAAAAAGATAGATAGAACAGAGAGAATTTCTAGAGTGAAAGTTGTAGAAAGAGATATAGAAGAATTAGATAATCAGATAATAGAACAGAAAATCCATAGGGGAGAGACCAGAAAGAAAAGAGTCTTCAGTACTCTTCTGACTTTTATTATTATTTTTGTTGGCGTTGCTATCATAATAACAGCCGCATCATTACTTTATCTAAAGGCTGTAGTTACTGTTGTGCCTAGAGTTGCTGATATAGACGTTGGTGGAACATTTACCGCTACTAGAGATGCGAAATTCCCAGATCTTTCTTATGAAGTTGCTATAGCTACTAGTTCTACTCATCAGACTGTACCGTCTACAACTGGTCCAGCTATAAATACAAAGGCCAATGGTACACTCTATATATATAATGAACAATCAACATCACAGACATTATTGGCTGGTACAAGGATTGCAAATATACCAAGTATTGTATATAGAACAGTTTCTACTGTAGTTATACCTAAGGCAAATATAGTAAATGGTAAATCAGTATCAGGTGTTGCTTCTGTAAAAGTAGTAGCAGATCAAGCGGGTAGTAATTATAATGCAAAGATAACAGATTCAATCTTTAATGTATTGGCTTTCAAGGGTACAGATAGATATAACAAAGTTTATGGAAAAATGAAGACAGATATAGTTGGTGGTTTTAAAGGAAATAAAGAAATAATACCAAAAGATATAGAGAAAACCGCTGTGGATAGTATGAAGGATTCATTGAAGACCAAATTATTGGAACAGATAAAGACTTCCATAAAATCTGATCATGTATTTTTCTCTAATGCATATAATATAGAATACACTGTTATGGATCCAGTAAAGAAAGATTCTGGTTATGCTGATCTAACTGTTATAGCTACTATATATGCTATGAATTTCAAGAATAATTCCTTCGTAAAATTTGTTGCTGATAAAGATATAAGCAAGTTTCCAGCTACAGAATATGATATACAAGGCTTAGACAAATTAAGTTTCTCCATAATAAATCAAAAGGATTTTTCATTGAAGACAGGTACCCCAGTTAACTTTATATTAAAAGGCAGAATAGTTTTGACTGGAAAATTTAATCAGGATGATTTAAAGAATAAATTAAAAGGTATAAAATTAACAGATAGTCCAACTGTATTTTCTGAATATAAAGCCATAGACAATGCCTATTCTAGAATATCTCCATTTTGGATGAGGTCTTATCCGAATTCAACAAAAGATATAACTATAGAGATAAAGCATTGACTTTTATATAATCGTTTGCTACGATGTTGAGACGTGCCAAATTGATGCAACAAGATATCAATAATACCAATAATTCAAAGCAAAAAAATACAGCAAATTCAGCTTATGGAGTTGTTGTAGAAGCATTGCCGAACACCTTATTTAGGGTGAAGATTGATGGTAAAGATGACATTGTAATGGCTTATTTGGCTGGTAAGATGAGAATGCACCGTATAAAGGTTCTTATTGGAGATAAGGTAGAGCTTACTCTAGATCCATATGGTGGAAGAGCAAGGATTAGTAAAAGACTTTAAATATAATGAAAGTAAAAGCTTCAGTAAAACC
>CAZQAQ010000019.1:0-9465 GCA_964591325.1 uncultured Candidatus Saccharibacteria bacterium
GAATAATTTCTTTTGTATCATTTGTAACCTCAGCTCTCTTTCCACCTTTTATTCCTGCAATATCAAGTGGGCCGTTTTCATCTGCTATAACTAGATGATGTGGTTTGAGATTTATATTTTTACCATCGAGTGTTTCTATTGTCTCACCTGTTTTTGCAAATCTAACTGACAAACTACCTTTTACTTTTTCTTTATCAAAAGCATGTAATGGTTGTCCAGTATCAAAAGTAGCATAGTTTGTTGCATCAACTATAAAGTTTATAGACCTTGCACCTATAGCTTCCAATCTTTCTTTTAGCCAAGTTGGTGAATTACCATTTTTTATATTGGTAATTAGTGTAGCTGTATTTCTTTTGCATATATCAGACTCAATTGTAAACTTTATATCCTCACCTTTTTCAGGCAAAACTATATTTTCTTGTTTTAAATTTAGACCAAGTATTGAACAAAGGTCATAGGCCACACCTCTATGAGAAAGCATGTAGTGCGCTCTATCTGGCAAAACTTTTAGATCAAATACTGTATCATCTACACCGTTTACTTTTATTTTCTCAACACCCTCAACTTCACTTGATTTAAAAACAAAAGCCTCTGTGATTTTTTCATCACTTGGTAATGTTTCTACTATATGATCTTGTAGCCAGGATTTTAAGACTTTCATATTAGAATTGATTAATAAATCTCAAATCACCATCATATACCATTCTTACATCAGGAATATTGTTTTGTCTCATAACTAGCCTATCGACACCGAAACCAAAAGCAAAACCTTTCCAAATACTTGGATCTATACCTGCTGATTTAAATACATTTGGGTGAACCATACCAGCACCACCCATTTCAAGCCATTTACCATTAAAAAGCATATCGACTTCTACTCCAGGCTCAACGAAAGGAAAGAAGCTAGGTCTAAAACGTATTACAACATCATTGCCATATAACTTCTTTAGGAAATGTTCTACTGTCCCCTTTAAATGACCCATACTTACGTCCTTATCGACATATAATGCCTCTAGTTGGAAAAATTGAGCTTCATGTGTCGCATCTGTAGCTTCATTACGAAAAACCTTCCCAGGGACAATAATGGCGCAAGGGAGATTATCTTTATTCTTTTCTAGGAATCTAGCTTGTACAGCAGATGTCTGTGTACGCATAACTGGTCTTTCTGATTTATCACCTGTTTTTTCTTGTGACTTTGTCTTTATCCAAAATGTATCTTGCATGTCACGAGATGGGTGATCTTTTGATATATTTAGAGCATCAAAGTTATAGTGTTCAGTTTCTAGCTCTGGACCTGTAGAAACAACGAAACCCATTTCAGCAAAAATACCCACCACCTCGCGGGTAAACTGTGTTATTGGGTGAAGATGTCCTTTATCTTGTTCTTTCATTCTACTACTATAGCAGATTATAAAAAATTTTTGGAGCCACCTCCCAGATTTGAACTGGGGACCTTCGCTTTACAAAAGCGTTGCTCTACCAACTGAGCTAAGGTGGCGTATTATTTACTTCTTTACAAAAGAAGGACTATTTCCTTCTACAGGATATACATTATCAGAAATCCTTTTTAAATAAAAGGAGGCACCTCCTGCTTTACTTATATCACCCTTACCACGAACCATGTCTATCACCTTCTTTGAGTGTGGGTGTTCATGAGCTTTGTTATATGCCCATATATAAACTTTTCTTGCTCTAGAAAGAACAAGGTAAGCAAACCACTGTATCAAGGAAATAAATGCATGGCGATTTATATATGATAATAGCTTTTTAATATTTGTAAATATCTCAGAGAAGAAATTATCTGTTTTTACAGCAATTTTTGAAACGAAATATTTCTTTTGATTCTTTATCTCGCGAGCTTTCATCAGTAACATACCCAGTATCGCGACAAAAGATATTGTAAATGATGTAAAAGCTACTATCATATATTTTACTCAAACAGAGCAAATCTATTAAACTTAGCTATAGCAATCTTCTCACCGAATTTTTGCATAGCAGTGTCTATTAGAGCTTGCACTGTAAGTTCTGGGTTCTTTATAAATGGTTGATCGAGTAAAACCATTTCACCAAAGTATGTAGCTAGTTTTCCTTCTAGGATCTTATCTTGCATATCCTTTGGCTTACCTTCCACTTCTTTCATAAATACTTCTTTAGCAACATTTCTTGCTTCTTCAGTTATATCTTCCTTCTTAAGGAATTTTGGATTTGATGCTGTAACATGCATAGCTATATCTCTTGCAAGAGACTTAAATCCTTCATTACCAGATACGAAGTCTGTCTCACACATAAGTACTACAACTGAACCAACATTGCCTGTTGAGTGGATGTAAGCCTGAACTGTTCCTGCACCAAAAGTTCTATCTGCCTTTTTTGCAGCCATATCACCGCTTTTCTTTCTCAATATAACCAAAGCTTTTTCTATACTTCCCCCAGCTTCTTCTAGAGCTTTTTTACATTGCATAACAGAAACGCCAGTTTGATCTCTTAAGTCCTTTATTTGTTCAGTTGTAATCATAAAATGATAAAATTAGATATAATAAAACACGCACCTAATATTATACTACGCTTTCTTCACTTCTGTCTTTACTTCAGTTTTTGATAAAGCCTTTCCTTCTGAATAAGCTTTAGTAATTTCATTTACAAAGTAATGTATGCTTGATTGAGATGAATCATTTCCAACTATTGGATAAGCAATACCTGATAGATCACAATCAGATCCAGCAAGAGCTATTATAGGGATATTCATGTCTTGAGCCTCTTTTACTGCATTCTTTTCTTTTCTTGGATCTATTACAAATAGAGCCTTTGGAAGTTCTTTCATAGATACTATTCCTGAGAATAGAGATTCTAGATTTTCTATTTCTTTATCGATAAGTAGTCTTTCTTTCTTTGTAAACTTTCCTAGTTCTCCCTTTTCTTTATCTGTTGTTAGTTTTGTATATTTTTCTATACGCTTTCTGATCTCAGGAGCATTTGTTAATGTACCTCCGATCCAACGTCCATCTACAAATGGCATATTTATAGATTCAGCAGAATTTCTTACTGCTTTTCTTGATTCACTCTTACCTCCAACTATTAGTAATGTTTTACCTTCTTTTGCTAGATTCTTTACAAACTCTTTTGCTTTATCTAGTAAATCTTTTGTTTTCTCCAAATCAAATATTTCTACGTTGTTTTTTGCACCAAAGATATACTTTGCTACTGTTGGGTGTCTTCTTGACTTTGAAAAGCCAAAATGTGCTCCAACCTTGAACATTTCTTCGATAATATGATTTGTAGATGCGTTATTTGTTTCTTTCATAAAGTGATGCAAACTATATCAAAATCAAGCTTTTTTTGCAACGTCTCTCAAGGCTTCGACTATTGGATCGAGATTTCCTTCGAATATATGAGATATATTGTGCCATGATTCCTTTATTCTATGATCAGTTATTCTATCTTGAAGGATGTTATATGTTCTTATCTTTTCTGATCTATCACCTGTACCTATTTGATTCTTTTTATTGGTACTAAACTTTTTTGCTTCCTCTTCTTCCTTTAAGGCTTCTAGTTTAGCTACCAGAACCTGCATAGCTCGTTCTCTATTTGCAGCTTGGCTTCTTTCATTTGTAGCTCTAACATCTATGCCAGTAGGTTTATGAACTAGTCTAACTGCAGTCTCCACTTTATTAACATTTTGCCCTCCTTTACCTCCAGCTCTTGAAAATTCCATTTCAATATCTGATGGATTTATTTCTATCTTTGTTTTTCTTCTTATAGGTAAAATAGCAACTGCTGCAGTTGATGTATGTACACGACCCATCTTTTCAGTCTCTGGTATACGCTGTATACGATGCACACCTGTCTCATATTTTAGATCATCGTAAGCCCCCTTACCTCTAACTTCGAGAGAAACTTCTTTGTACCCACCTAGAGGACTTTCTGATTTTTCTATTATCTTTGGAGACCAACCTTGCATCTCTGCATATTTTTTATACATATTCAAAAGCTCTTCAGCAAAGAGTGCCGCTTCTTCACCCCCAGCTCCCGCACGTACTTCTAGAATCATTTCTGTAGGGCTTTCTATCTCTTCTTTTTCTGAATCTAGTATTGCTTGTATCTGTTCCTCAGTATTTTTCTTTTGAACCTCTATATTTCTAAGATCTGCTTCAGCCATTTCTTTCATAGCAGGATCATTTGCCATAGACAAAACTTCCGCTTCATCCTTTAAAAGCTTTTCATATATTTCAGCGAGATAAGAAGTTTTATGATTTTTCTTTAATTCTTCTATGTTCATTAGGTTAGGCTTTTTTCTTTGTAGCCTTTGCCTGACGAGCCTTGAACTTTTCTACACGACCAGCACTATCAAGTGTCTTTTCTTGATTTGTGTAAAATGGGTGAGAAGCGCTTGAGATTTCTACATGATGAACTGGATATTCTTTTCCATCAGTCCACTTTTCTGTTTCTTTTGTTTTAATTGTTGAAGGAATTAGAAATTTTGATCCGTTTGAATTGTCAACGAATATTACTTGGCGATATTCCTTTGGATGTATGTCTTTTTTCATAACGTGGACTATAACAAAAATAGTTTAATTTAGCAAGGAAAGTGTGGTTTATAGCCCTAGTAAAGGATTTATCATGGTTCTTTGTATAGTATCAGCCTTAGCCATGACTTGTTTTCCGTATGTACAACTTGAACCACCGCTTCCATAATATTTACATGCAGCGCGTATCTCTCCAGAATAACTTCCATTTATTCCACCAAGATCAGTTAAATAGAAAGACGAAGCAACAAAAGCATGTTCAGGATCCCAAGGGTTTGGAGTATTTACACCAACTGCTTTTGCTATTCTATCTTTAAACAACATCCATGTTGAAGCAATAAACTGTGCAGGACCCATAGCACCACCCCATCCTCCCGCTCCAGCAATAGGACATGATACGAGTGTCTTTGCATAATCCATTCCAAGTGACTTTGTAATATCTATAAAAGGTTGTACATCTCTACTTGGTTTCATAACATTTGGAAATACAGCTCCAGACTTTACACTTACCCCCGCACCAGTATTTGTATCAGTTAGATAACATGAACCAACATTCTTACCCAGAGCTGACTCTTGAGTCAAAATTGCGAGCAGGAACGCAGGTCTTATGCCAGTTGATCTTTGTGCTTCTTGGGCATATTTCAAAGCATCACCGAACGGTATAGCTGCACTGTCCCTAAGAGCAAAAAGTGCTGCACGTATCTGAGCAATCTGCTTTTGTTTATCAGCCAAAATCTGACTGTAGGTCATTTCATTGTTTTTACTTATATTAAGCAATTTTTGCTTCTCTCCTTGATTTGACTGTATATTTTTTCTTTCTTGCTCTATTTCGTATTTTGCATCTATTTCTTGAGCCCTTCTTTTATCGAGTGTATTTCTTTCATTTTCAGTCTGTGATTTTACACCTCTTATCTGTTCAAATGTAGACTTAAGAGAAGATTGTACTGATTCAAATGAATCAATATCAGAAAATATATCATTTAGGCTTTTTTTAGTTAAAAATATTTCAGGTAAAGTCATGTCATCTATTTCGTTTGTCTTTCTCATTATCTGAGCAAGTGATTCATGACCTCTATTTATCCTTGTAACAAGACTATCTATAGTCTTTTCTTTTTTTGTAATATCTTTTCCAAGACTTTCTATCATTAGGTTTTTTGCTCTTATGTTAAGCTCTGCAGCCTTTATCTTTGTATCCAAAATCAAAATATCTCTTTTTAGTGAAGAAGATTGCGCTTGAGCATTTTGCAACACCTTTTCTGTCTCTCTTTGTTCCGCTTCAACCTGTGCCAATTCTGACCTAAGTCTTGCTTCTCTTTGGTCTTGAGTTTCACTTGATATAGCGTTTTGACCATAAACCGTATTTGGTAAAATTGAAAAAACAGCAAAAGACAAGACGCATAATCTTATATAGATTCCTTTTTGAAACATTTGTATATTTTAACATGAAAAAAAGGCTTGTGTAAGCCTTTTTCTTTTATGATATCGTCTTTATTTCTTTTCTGGTTTTGCTTCAGCGTCTGCCTCACCTTCTCCTTCTTTTGCTTCTTTACCTTTCTTTTCTACTTCGATTGAAGCCATATCAATTTGTTTTACTTCTTCAACCTCTTCTTTTGCTGTAGCTATAGATGCTACTATTTCATCAGGATTTATCATTAGATCTACATCCTTTGGAAGTTTGATATCTTTTGCAGTTATCACACTTGTAAGATCTGTTAGAGAAGATATATCTACTGTAAGTTCATGGGGTAAATCCTTTGGCTTTGCTTCGATTTCAAGCTCTCTTAAAACCTTAACCAATATTCCACCCTTATCCTTTACAGCTCCTGATACACCTGTGAAGTTTAGAGGTATATGAACTTTAACCTTTTTACCCTTTTCGATAACATAAAAGTCTACATGTCTTGGTACTCCAGTAACTGGATGTACATCTATATCATGTATTAGAGCCTCATGTTCATTTGAACCTTCTTTTAGAATAATAACTGAAGACTCACCCGCCTTTCTCCATACCTTTATAAAATCTACGTTTGAAACTGATATAGGTGTAGACTTCTCCTTTGGACCATAAAATATAGCAGGAATTTTACCGGCATTTCTTATCTCTTCTGGAGATACCTTCAAATCTCTTTTTTCTGTATTTAGTGAAATCATAATCGTGTAAAAGGTATAATACACTTTTTAAATAAAAAGGCAAATTATTATACCTATGTTATTGAGTTTATTTTGCTTCTGCTAAAGTATGTTCTTTTAGACCTTCAGCATATATTTTTTGTACATCTGAAGCTAATAGATAAGTATTATATACCTTAACTTCATCTATACTACCCTTAAAATAGAATCCACTGTTGTATCTTCCTATTTCAAAGTTACCTGTCCAAGCTATTGGAGGAATAGTTGTGCTTTCTCCACACAAAGCTCCGTCAATATAAAGAGAGGCTTTTACAGAACCAGAAGCACCAGTTTGTGTAGCTAGCACATGGTGCCAAACTCCTGCCTTCGGTAATGTACAGTTTAGGTTATTTACGTTTGTAGTTCTCCATTGAAGAGACCCAGCTGTAACAAGTATTTGCCATGATGCATTTGGAGTCTGTCCCATAATAAATCCATTTTGATTTGGAACTGATGGATCAACTTTTATCCATGCACTAGCTGTAATACTTGTACCTGCACCTGAAAGAACTGCACCTGTTGTGGCATAATCATCTACACCATCAAATAATATTGCTCTTCCTTTTGCCCCACTATTATCCCAAGTTGGACCGTTGGTCAAAGTAAGTGGTCTATTATAAACAGATCTATCCATAGCAGAAGTTCCAGCACCATCATCAAGTGCCCAATCTCCTAAAGCATCAGCACCAAAAGCGTGATAAGTACTGTTATCAAATTTTTGACCTGCTGCTGTCTTTGCTTTATCTCTTGCATTATTTAATGTCGCAAGAACAACAGAAGACATCATACCTATTATTGATATAACAACTAGTAGTTCTATCAATGTAAAACCTCTTTTATTTTTCATGTTATTAAATTTTATGATTTAAAAGTAAAACTGTGACTATTATGTTCGAAATAAAGACCAAACACAATATAACATAAGCTGAGGTTGGTAACTTTTGTGTATTTTTCATATAAAATATTTAAATACTAAAAAAACTATCAAAATATTGATAATAACTATAGCAACAAGCACAACCTGAGCTCCAGTATCAGATTTAACTATACCTTTCTTTATAAGCCAAAGCGACATACCAGACTGTGCACCTGACTGCATATTCTGCATACCAGGCCTTGTACCGGTAGGACCATATTGAAACTTATCTTCATCGAATTCTACTGACATAATATTAGTATACCAAATTATCTGGTCGTCTACCCTCTATACTGTTGATAACATTTGAAGCAGACATCCTAGCCATATCAAGTCTTGCTTCTTCAGTACCAGAGGCAATGTGAGGAGTTAGTACTATATTTGAAAGTTTATTTAATCCCCTAGCTAGTTTTGGTTCAAATTCAAATACATCTAGACCTGCACCACGAATTATTCCTTTCTCTAGAGCATCAACCAAAGCATTTTCATCCACCACTGGGCCTCTTGAGGTATTTATAAGGTATGAATCTTTTTTCATCATTTTAAGCCTTTCTCCATTTATAAGATGATAAGTAGAATCAAGAAGTGGTACATGTATAGATACTATATCTGATACTTTCAAAACTTCATCTACAGTTTCATAAAATCTTGCACCAAATTCCTTTTCAATTCCTTCATTTCTCTTAACATCATAATAAGCAATGTTCATACCAAAACCGTATTTACCTCTGTGAGCAACATCGGCACCTATTTTACCTGAACCAAGAATTCCTAGTGTCTTACCAGCGAGCTTTGTACCATGAAGAAGCATGGGGTCCCAACCTTTATATTTTCCTTTTTTCATATAACTATCTCCTTCAACTATTCTACACGTAAGAGCAAGTATCAAACCCCATGTATGTTCAGCTACACGATCAGCACCTCCTCCGGGAGTATTTGTAACAAAGATATTTCTCTTTTTTGCTTCTTCTATATTTATATTATTGTAACCAATTGCAAAATTTGCATATATTTTTACACTTGGAGCTTTATCCATTACTTCTGCGTCTATTGTATCTGTAAGTAGAGTCAAAACAGCATCATAATCCTTTTTTGAAAGATATTTTATAAGTTCCTTTTTTGTCAGTGGTCTATCCTTTGGACTAATATCTACTTCATATCCTTTATCTAAGAGCATTTTTATACCGACATCAGGAATTTTTCTTGTTATAAATACTTTTTTCATTTTATTAAATTAATTCATATTAAATATATTCAATTTTTCAAGCACAACCTTTTGCATATCATCTCTACCACCTTTTAGATATTTATATGGGGAAACCTCGTCTGGATTTTCTTTTAGAGATTGAACTAGGCCATTCTTATAGGCAACTCTCAATTCTGTATTTACATGGACTACAGCAACACCATTTAAAATAGCATTTTGAATATCCTCTTTAGTATTTCCAGACGCACCGTGTAGTACTAGTGGAATTTTAACCGCTTCACTGATCTCTTTTATTCTCTCAATGCTTAAAGCTGGTTCACCAGACTTTACTATTCCATGAATATTTCCAACCGCAGGAGCTAACATATCGACACCTGTATTTTTTAAAAAATCTACAGCTTCATTTACTGTAGTCAGAGCTCCAGCTCCATTTGGAACACTATCTAAAACCTTTGAAGACTTACCTATAAAACCGATTTCAGCTTCAAATACCACATCTCCTTTTTCTTTTGCATATTCAATTGCCTTTTTTGTGATAGAAAGATTCTCTTCAAATGATAATTCTGTACCATCAAATATTACAGCATCAAAACCCGCATCGACGGCTTGTTTTACTCTATCAAATGAATATGAATGATCAGCATTTAGAA
>CAZQAQ010000020.1:0-8843 GCA_964591325.1 uncultured Candidatus Saccharibacteria bacterium
CGTCGATCTCATTAGGGAATTTGAGGGCCACAATTATTTGTTTACTTACCTTATTTATACGTTTGAAGACTCAAATGTGGAGATATTATAATTCGGTGAATAACTGAAAGTGTATTTTCACAAAATTTCGTAGACTTAGTCTACGTTTTAAGACTTGGTTAGCTAGAGTAGCTCAGCCTGGTAGAGCGGCACCCTGAAGGGGTGCAGGTTCGTAGGTTCAAATCCTGCCTCTAGCTCCAAGTTTGTGCTGGTATTTTATACCAGTCTACATTCGAGTCTTTAAACAAAATTGAACATTATATTCTGGTGATTCGGCGCTATGGAAACACCCGTTCCCATTCCGAACACGGAAGTGAAACGTAGTTGCGGCGATGATAGTCCTTTTAGGGCAAAAGTAGCTAGTCGCCAGTATAGAGTGTTTAATCTAATTATGATACAATTTTAGTATATATTGTTACGTTTTGTAGCTTTAATTAAACTAAAAAAATGGAAAATAAAAAAATGCCGGATGTTTTTGAATTATTAGGAAGTTCATTTAATATATATAAAAAGAATATAAAATCAATTTTATTGTTAGGTTTTATACCATTTCTATTTTATACAACCTACAACATAGTTAATGTATTTAAGAATGATAATTATGATAATTCTTTCGCGGTAGTATTGTTTATAGTTTTTTCTGTTCTTAGTTCGATTATAATGCTTATAAGCAAGCCGGTTTTTATTTATGCTCTTAAGGATTTACATGAAAATAAAAATATAGATGTTGAATCTGCATATAAAAAATCACTGACTAATTTCTGGCAAATTTTGTGGGTTACAATCCTTTCAGGATTAGTAATGGTAAGTGGTATGTCGCTATTTGTCATACCAGGTATAGCACTATCAGGATACCTAGTTTTCTCTCTGTTCTTTATAGTTACAGATAATGATAAAGGAATAAATGCACTCGCAAAAAGTTTTTATTACGTAAGAGATAATTGGCTAAATGTATTTGTTAGAATATTTGTTTTAGGGCTATTATTCTTTCTTGTATATGCAATTTTCTTTTTAGTTCTATCACTTGCTGTATTTTGTGTTCATATTCTATTGGGAATGGATACAACACTAATCGGTAATGTAAACGGTAGTTCAGTTCTACTTATTCCAATATGGATTAAAGAGCTATATTCAATATTTACAAATATAATCACATATCTATTCTTGGTACCAATAAGTATGATACTGTCTTATGAAATATTTAAATTCTTGATTTCAAGCAAGCCTAAACCAAGTGAATCAGATCTTGAGACTCCAAGAAAGTGGTTTGTTGGTCTATCTATCGCTGGGGCAATAATACCTCTAATATTCGTTGCACTTATTGGTCTATTGATACTAGTACTTTCTGCTACGGGTAAAGTTAATTTTAAGAAAAATGTAAATTTTGAGTTTGGTAATGATAGAATGGTAAACCAAAGGATGATGGAATACAGGGGTTTTGGAAATATGCACTATATCAATAAATAAATGTCGTCTTGGTCTACTAGGAGAAAAACTACATACGCACTACTAACTATATTCGCTCTTTTTGTTTTGATAGTTGTACCTTTATTTCTATGGTTATATAAACCACCTACATGTAGTGATGGTATAAGAAATGGCGATGAGGGTGGTGTAGATTGTGGAGGGTCATGTATAAAGTTATGTCAAAGTGCTTTTATACCACTTAGGGTTACTTGGGGTGGGGCAAAGTTTGAAAAGGTTTCAAAAGGTCTATATAACCTATCTTCTTATATTGAAAACAATAATATTTACGGAAGTGCCGAAAAAGTCCCTTATAAAATAACTCTGTATGATTCTTCCGGACTTATGATTACTGAAAAAAGGGGAAATATAGATATACCACCCCATAGAAATGTAATAGTTTTTGAGAATGCCGTTAATACAAGAGAAAGAATACCAGCAAAAGCTACATTTGAATTTCTAGCACCACCAGTGTGGTTTAAATCACATGATATTTTAAATAATATAGCAATTACAAAAAAAGATTATAAGGAATTAGATAATTCATCATTCTTGAATGTAACACTAGAAAATAAGGGTTTAACATCGTATAAGAATTTAACAGTCTATACGGTATTATATGATTCAGAAAATAATGCTATGGGATTTTCAAAAACTTTTGTAGATGAGATTTTACCAAAGAGCAAACAAGATATATCTTTTACATGGCCTTTTGACAGACAGGGTAGAGTGGTTTCTATCGAGGTTTTACCTTCGATAAAATCACCCCATGATGACTTATAATTTTAAGAAATTAATCTCAAAACTATTCGGAGGGTATAAAGTCGGGGAGAATGAATATTCTTCTGGTATTGATTGGATTATGTTTTTATCTACATTACCTCTTTTGGGTGCAGGTCTTTTGGTAATGAATTCATTTACAGGCGATAGTCACTTTTTTGAAAGACAGATAATATGGATAGCTCTTTCTATAGGTCTGTTTTTTCTTTTAAGTGTTTTTGATTTTAGATTTTTAAGAAGTAGTAAAATCACTATAGTTTTATTTTCAATATCTTGTGTATTTCTACTTTTACTCTTTGTTATTGGTCAGGTGTCTCACGGAGCATTGAGCTGGTTTAGATTTGGTTCCTTCTCTTTTCAACCAGCAGATCCATCAAAATTGGTTTTGATAATTTTACTTGCAAAATACTTTTCCAAAAGACATATAGAAATAGCCAATTTTAAACATATATTCATTTCAGGAATATATGCTTTTATACTATTTGCCCTTATCCTAGTTCAACCAGACTTTGGTTCAGCAATAATAATATTTTTAATCTGGTTTGGAATGATTTTGGTTTCTGGAATATCAAAAAAACACTTATTGGCAATATTCCTAACTGGAGCTTTAACATTCTGCCTATTGTGGTTTTTTGGCTTCAAGGAGTATCAAAAAGTACGTATTATGAACTTTATACACCCATTAACAGATATTCATAATACAGGATATAACTCATATCAATCCGCTATCGCTGTGGGCTCTGGTGAGCTTTTAGGTAAGGGTGTTGGGTATGGTACCCAGTCTAGATTGAAGTTTCTTCCTGAATATCAAACAGACTTTGTTTTTGCAGCTTTTGCTGAGGAATGGGGCTTTTTGGGTGTTACATTGTTGTTTATATTGTACGGAACAATACTTTATAGAGTTATTTCTATATCACTTACTGGAGCAAGTAATTTCGAAATGTTATTTGGTGCTGGAGTTGCGGTATTTTTGATTGCACACTTTTTTATAAATGTCGGTATGAATATGCAATTACTACCAGTTACCGGACAAACTCTTCCTTTTATGAGTTATGGAGGTACTCATCTTCTTACAGAATTTGCAGGACTTGGAATATTAAATGGAATGAGAAGATATCGTAGAACTGCACATAGAGACGTTATGTCAGATGAATTTATTGGTTCTTAGGTTTGTAAGCTTCACTGAAAAGTTTATCTATATTTTCAAGCATTTTTATTGAAGAGAATTTTGTTGAAACTTGTTCTTTTAAACTTTTACCATAGCGTTTAATATCCTTTGGGTGTTCTAACATAAAAGATATGGCATGTGTTAGATCTCTAGTATTTTTTGGTTGAATTAAAATTCCAGTTTTCATATCTTCTATTATGTCCGGTATACCACCAACTGTTGTAGATATTACTGGGAGTGAGGCCATTCCAGCTTCAAGTAGGGCATAAGGTAAACCTTCTTTTATAGATGGAAATACAAATATATCTAAAGCCTTCAAATACTCATTTGCATGATCAATATATCCAACTAAGAAAAAGTTTTTTTCTAAACCACTTTTTTTAATATGCTCAGTAAGCGACTCCCTTTGTTCGCCTTCACCAATTACAACCATGATTACATCTTTATGTTTCTTTACTACACTTTCCATAGATTCTACGAGATAGTGTAATCCTTTATTATTATGTAATTCTGATATTGTTCCCATTACTGTCTTCTTTTTAAATAAAGACAAATCCATATTTACCTTTTTTGATAAAAGCTGTTTCGCTCCATCGACTGACATAAACACAGGTGATTCAATACCTATGGGTATAAGTTGTATTTTATTTCTAACAAGAGGGAAGTACATAGACTGAGCATAGTCATGTTCACTTATAACTATTGTTTTATGACAAAGTATAGTTGTAATCCAAGAAAAAAATAATATTAAAGATCTTTCTATCAATGATCTATCTTCATTAAAAGACCAGCCGTGTATAGTTTGTACAATCATATCTACACCTAATAGTCTTCCTGCCAAAGCTCCAAGTCCTGCAGCTTTTGGGCTATGTAGGTGCAATATATCTGGTTTTTCTTTTCTTATTATTCCAAATATTTTCCAAAATGATTTTATTTCACCAGTAATCTTTATATCTCTACCGAGACTTTCTATGCTTACTGTTTGTATTTTGGCTTCAATTAACCTATCCTTCAATATTCCATTACCACCCAACGCTACGGTTATTTCATACCCCTTTTTATTTAGATATGAGGACACATCATACACATGTCTTTGTGCACCACCCCAATTTGACTTGGTAATTAGTTCGACTACTTTCATACCATAAAAGTACCATTTTTAGTCATTTTATGGTAGTATCCGGCCTATAACCTTTATTGTATATAAACGATATAATAATCAAAATATGGCTAATATTATAGGAAAAAAAGAGGGAATGACACTTTTCTTGGGGGACATAGCAGTCCTTCTAATATCTCTATTATTAACTATAGTTATAAGATATGGCTCATTGTCATCACAAGAAATCGTTGTTGGACACTTCAAACCATTTTCTATTATTTTCATAATCTCTTTAGTTATATATTTTATTGCTGGACTATACGAAAAACACACAGTTTTTTTGAAAAATAAATTATCATCAATACTTCTTAGAGTTCAATTCTTTAATGCTGTAGTTATCATTGCTTTCTTTTACTTTATTCCATATTTTCTTATTACACCAAAAGTAACAATGTTCATATATCTTATATGCTCGTTTTTACTCATGCTTGCTTGGAGAACTGCTATTGTTCAAGTTGTTACTACAAGAAGAAAATACAAAGCTCTACTTATAGCAAATGGTTCTGATGCAGATGATCTTTATAATGAAATAAATAATAATTCAAAATATGGAATTTCATTTGTTCTTAGGATAAATCCTGATACAGATATAAAAACAGGTGATGAAATACTAGATTGTATAAAAAATAATGGAATAACTTATGTTGTAGCAGATTTTGCAAATAAAAAAGTCGATGAACTTATGCCACTACTGTATAAACTGATATTTTCTGGAGTACAGTTTTCTGATATTCAAAAGGTTTATGAAGGTGTTTTTGATAAAGTACCGCTACTTCTAGTTAATGACACATGGTTTTTGGAAAATGTATCTACTTCACCAAAAGCAACTTTTGATATATTGAAAAGAGGTACAGATATAATTCTATCTACCATACTAGGAATAATTTCTCTTATATTTTATCCTTTTGTTTATTTGCTTATAAAACTTGATGATGGCGGTGTTATATTTAGTTATCAATACAGAGTTGGTCAAAATAATAAAATAGTTAAAATAGCAAAATTTAGAACAATGAGTATTGCGAATGATGGAGGTAAATGGAATCCGGGAGATGATAAAAAACAAAAGAATGTAGTAACTAGAGTTGGAAAGTTTCTTAGAAAATCTAGAATAGATGAATTACCACAGCTTTGGAATGTGTTCGCTGGCGATATATCACTTATTGGTCCAAGGCCAGAATTTGAAGAACCAGTTACTCAATACGCAAAAGCAATACCATATTACAATGTTAGACATATAGTTAAACCTGGACTTTCTGGTTGGGCGCAAATATACGGAAGACACCCACATCATGGGGTGCATGTTGATGATACAAGAGACAAGCTATCATATGACCTATTTTATATAAAAAATCGTTCTATATTGCTTGATGTAAAGATTGCATTACAAACACTTAAAGTCCTAGTTTCGTTTATGGGTAAATAGCAATATTTTGTTTGCTTTATTGCATAAAACTCATATAATGAATCAATATTAATAAATAAAAACACATGAACGAAGCGACACTAAAGGCAAGAATAATCGCATTATTTCTATTAGTAGGTGCGGGTTTGATAGGTTATTTTGATTATTCATCAAATGTATCCGGAGGTAGTTCTTGGGGTAAGCCATTCAAGTTAGGTCTTGATCTAAATGGTGGTACACATCTAGTTTATAAAGCAGATACATCTAAGCTTCAAAATTCAGAAATAAATTCTTCAATGGAAGCTCTTCGTGATGTTATTGAAAAAAGAATAAATGTGTTCGGAGTAAGTGAGCCTATAGTTCAGGTTGAGAATGCGGGTGTTCTTGGTTCGAAAGAAGCTCAACAGAAACTTATAGTAGAACTTCCTGGAGTTACAGATATTGATAAAGCTGTAAAAAGTATAGGAGAAACACCTCTACTAGAATTCAAACTTGTAACAACTTCAGCTCTAGAAGAATTTAATAAAAAGACTCTTTCAGATAAAGAGAAAGAAATTGAATTTAAAAAACTTTTCAAAGATACTGGTCTTACAGGTAGAATGCTTGAAAAAGCTCAATTAGTATTTAATCCAAATACTAGCGAGCCAGTTGTTTCTCTAGTTTTCAATTCAGAGGGTAGAGAATTGTTTGCAAAAATAACAAAAGAAAATATTGGAAATATAGTTGGAATTTTTCTAGATGGAAATCAGATATCTCTACCGGTTGTTAGAGATGAGATAAAAGATGGTAAGGCTCAAATATCAGGTACATTTAAACTAGAAGATGCAAAGTTGCTTGTTAGAAATCTAAACTACGGTGCTCTTCCTGTACCAATTGAACTTATATCTACTCAAACAGTTGGATCTTCTCTTGGAGGAGATGCATTAAATGGTGGTATTAGAGCGGGAGTGTGGTCACTTATTATAATCGGTATATTTTTGATCATATGGTACAGACTACCTGGTTTTATTGCAGTTATATCACTAGGAGTTTATACAGCTATTATGCTTGCTTTGTTCAAACTAATTCCAGTTACTCTAACTGCAGCGGGTATAGCGGGCTTCATACTATCTATTGGTATGGCAGTGGATGCAAATATTTTGATATTCGAAAGAATGAAAGAAGAGTTAAGAAGGGGAAGAGGAATATCAGATGCTATGCATGAAGGATTTGCAAGAGCATGGTTGTCTATAAGAGATTCAAATATTTCAAGTATTATTACTGGTCTTATACTTTATTACACTGGTAGCTCATCAATTATAAAAGGTTTCGCATTGGTATTCTTTATTGGTGTTGTGGTAAGTATGTTTACTGCAATAACAGCATCTAGAATATTCCTTTATGCTGTAGCGCCAAAGACAACAAATAGATTTACAGCATTTCTTATAAGCAACGGTTTTACTAGATTAATTAAAAAATAAAAATATGTTTGTCGTAAAATACAGAAAATTATTCTATACACTTTCAATCATACTCATAGCAGGATGTCTCTTTGCAATGACATATTGGGGTTTCAATCTCGGTATAGATTTTAAAGGAGGTTCAATAATAGAAATAGAATATAGTGGAACAAGACCAAATCAGGACGATATAGTAAATGCTATTTCTCCACTTAAGCTTGAGTCGTCAGTAAGACCAACAGGTGATCTAGGTTATATCATAAGAATGAAATCTATTGATCAGGTTGAAAAAACTAATTTAGTAAAAGTATTAAAGTTTGATGGAAAGAGTGAGTTTATAGAAAAGAGATTTGATTCAATTGGGCCAGTTTTAGGTGTAGAAGCACTTAGAAAATCTATGGTTTCTATAGTTCTAGTTTTGTTAGCTATAGTTTTGTTTATTGCTTATGCGTTTAGAAAAGTGTCAGAACCTATATCTTCATGGAAATACGGTTTTGTGGCAGTTATAGCACTTTTCCATGACGTTATAATACCAACTGGAGTATTCTCAATTCTAGGACATTTTAAGGGTTATGAAGTAGATACATTGTTTGTTACAGCTCTGCTTGTGGTATTGGGATTCTCTGTGCACGATACTATCGTGGTGTTTGATAGAGTTAGAGAAAACCTAAGTCATGCTTCAGCAAAAAAACCTTTCATGGAAATAGTAGGTGAGAGTATCAGTCAGACATTTACAAGATCAATAAATACATCATTAACAACTCTTTTGGCACTAGTAGTTTTGTATTTTGTTGGTGGAGAATCTACACAGCATTTCTCTCTAGCACTTATAATTGGAATTATTGCAGGAACATATTCATCTATCTTCATCGGTTCTCCACTACTTGTTACTATAGAAAAGTGGCAATCAAGAAAGAATAAATAAATGGAAAGTTTCGAAGAATTTTTAGCACCATTCATAGAGATAATAGGTCTAATATTTGAAAGTATATTGGATGCTATATCTTATATCTGGGAATATATAACTGGGGTTCATAAAATCGTGATGAGTATTATAGCTACATCCATATTTGATTTCATAAAAGGGGTGGTGATTTTATCTATAGATGCAATCAAAAGTAAGTAAGATTTAGTAGTTAAATTTGACATAAAAATAGGGCTAGCTAGAGACATATTTTAATAATATTGTCATATATGTATAAACGCTTGACTTTATTTTCTATATGAGTAGAATGATATCCACGCCTTAAGTAAGGCTTTGTTTCTTGAAAAATTATTAAGTTATGCATTAGAAAGTAATGAGAACTCTCTAAATTTAGAGAAGTCGGATTGAGAAGGTTCTTGTGAAGTCTAATGTCTATTTCAAATGATTCCTTAGAGCGGAATCAA
>CAZQAQ010000021.1:0-8372 GCA_964591325.1 uncultured Candidatus Saccharibacteria bacterium
GATAGAAAAGCCTATAATTAAGATTAGAGACCCTATACTTATTTTTCTTAAAAGATGAATCATAATAGTATTATACTATATTGAGGTAAATAGTTCGATTCCTCTTTTACTTTAAATATTAAAATCTAAACTCTGCGGGCGATCGAGGAATCGGTCACAGGTCTCGGCTTGCTAGCCTCGCCCGCGACCCCGCCTCCTTCGCCTACGCTCAGTCCGGCTTTCGATTCCGGATATAAAAACATTTAAAAACTCTGCGGGCGATCGAGGAATCGAACCCCGGACAACGGTTTTGGAGACCGTAGTTATGCCACTTAACTAATCGCCCCCACTTTTTATGTCTAACATATGTAAAAAGAGGGTCCTTTTATACTACCCTCTTTTTACTACTTTAGCAAAATTATTTCTTTGCTTCTTTGAATGTAACGTGTTTTCTAAGCTTTTTACTAAACTTCTTTAGCTCAATCTTTCTCTCCACTTTACGCTTATTCTTACGAGACCAGTATACTTCACCAGTCTCCTTGTTTTTTAGTTGTATAAGTTGAATTTGTGACATAAATGTATATAAATGCTTGACTACTATAACCTATATTTAATTAAAAGCAAAGCATTGACAAATATCTATAAATATGATAAGGTTTCACAAAAGCTCTTTTAAATTGAAACTTGCCGTGTGGCTTGTATTTACATTGAGCTAGACTCACATAAAGAATGAAAACGATCAAGTACGGTTTTTTTGCTCTCATTGTAGCGGGGATTTTTTCCCTTCTCTTTGTAGCAATCAACAGGAATAGCTCTAACAGGCATACTCCTGCTCCTGCAGAATCCAACACCTCTACCCCAGCTGAGTCTGGGGTTCAGGAGAAGTTGGAAGCTCTTACGGAACCCACAAACAACATCCGGACAAACCGGACTGTTACATTCACAATTTCCCCGAAGTTCGGGGGTTTCAGGAAACAGTAAAACAAGCAGAAAAACGACGGAAAAAACAGATAAAAAAATGAAGACTATCAAGTCCTTCGCCATGATCATTGGAATGATCATGGCTTGGTTCAATATCCAAGCAACCCCCGAACCGGGAGACTATATCCCGGTCGGAGGACCGCCGGTTGTTCCGATCAGCGTGTACTCACAGGGAAATCAGAGGATTACCCAGTACCTCCTGCAACAGCCTGACCACGTGTCAGTCTCGTTTTCAGGAAAGAGTCTGATGCACGACATTGGACCGGTGAACCTTGACCGGGATTGGTTGGAGCAAAATGGCTACAACACTGCCGGGTCGTTTACTCAGCTATCGTCTGCCCTCGAACGTGTCAATATGGCAGCTGAGATTGTTCCCCAACCAAGTAATTATACTGGGGACAACTATTACTACGTCACTACTGAGGTCACGGTATACAATGCATTCAACCAAGTGATCCTTCAAGGAAATGGATGGTCGAATATCCGTGATGGGAAAGATGGCAACCTTGTTGCTGATCCGTTCCAGACCTGGATGTATCTGCCACCAAATGTACTTGTTGATATTGGTGATAATACCAGTGCAAAACTGGTTGGGTGGAATGGTGATGCCGAACTCGATGTTCAACAAGGCAAAGCAGGACATTCACTTGTACTCCTAGCCTCCGAACTCGCAGGATCACAAAGAAATATCCTGCTATACAACGGGAAACTTTCATCCTGGAATCTGTCTACTGGACAATTCTTCCTGGGTCGAAATATCTTTGTGAATCTTGGAAAGCTGGAAGGAGGCGATGTTATGTCGCTTACCGATAGCCTCGATCACAACAGGAGGTTCTACCTAGATGGTGATAGTGTGATCTATGGAGATTTTCCTCTGATTGACCTCACGGTCAAGAAGAAGGTCACCATCAGTCACAAAAGGCTCGGAGTCGGTGTTTGGGGTAATCCAGATATTATGGTCTACCCCACAAGGGTATTGATTCATTCCCTCATCGACAGGGGAACCAAGACCGACATGGAAGTTCCACCTGGATACGATGTCAATCTTGCTCCGGGAGAATATCAGATTATCACAATCTGGGGGAATCAAATCAGCGATCCAAGCGACAACCCCAACCCCGGCAAGGGTTAAAAAGTTCTCCGAAACTAAATAAATCGGAACAAAAGAGGCGCGAGACCGTGGAGGTGTCGCGCCCTCTTCTTTTATATAAAATACATTTAAATACATAAGAAAACCCCTTGAGACATGCTCAAGGGGCTTCGAGTTATTCATTCGGTTTCACTCTATCCAACCGAACAAAAACCATTCCTAAACTATTTGATTTAAATTCCTCTTCTTCAAGTTTATTTGGCATACAAATCCTAACTCCATCAGGTTGTCTGTATTGAGCATGGATTTTTATAAGTGCAAAACCGTCAAATTCTCTACCAGTTGAAACGATCCAAATTTTTCTGTGTGGAATGAAATCTTCTGGAACACACCATGGCAATTCACGTTTTGTATCACTTTCACAGATCACTCCATTGTTACGTGAGAGAAAAGCACAGAGATCTCCCAAGCTTACAGGATTAGCAATTCGAAAGTAAGTACAAAAGAATTTTTCTCCTTCATATACGACTTCACTTTCACATGTCAATTTGTTGAAGTGATATAGCGAACTACGCCCTATATCACCAAAAAACATTTCAACGTCGTCAACCAATTCCTTGACGTGATCTTCATTACATCCTCCGATCTCAGAAGCCTTAACCAAAGCTCTCAGTTTTTCTATCAATTGGCCCTTCAGAACATTGAAACTTAACCCTTCAAAACTATCATCTCCAGGTATCAAGTACCCTGTAAATGCCTTTTCATTAACAATTAGATTTCTTATATCCAACCAATCAGATTGAATAGTTTGTTTTACTAAGTTTTTACGCTGAAAGTCTATGTATTTATAAACAAGAAAGAAAGCAATTGAAATAATAACAGAGCCATAAATCAAAAACTTCTTCTGATTTGCAAATTCTACAAAAGCCAAGATAGACATCATGAACAAAAATGTAATCAATAAAAAAGATGTTATTAGAATACTAATCTTTCTATTGTATTGTCTTGAGTCATGTATCCACCTATTCTTTTTCTTCCAATTATTTACGAGTTGAATCGGTAAACCGTAGTATCTGTCGATGTGCATGTTACCTCTTTGCCTTTTTAGTAATAAGGTTTGCGACCCACACAGCATACATATTGAACGTATCCAAGCACTTGCAGTGCATATGTTGTGCATATATTACTTGTATAGTTTGGCAAACTATCCGATTTATAAATACCACAAAATTTGAATTATAGCAATATGTCATATAGAAAATTAATTATTTATTACTTATACGCAAATATGTATAAATGTAATACAATATCAATATGAGACGAATAATAAAAAAACTGTATAAGAAACTATTCATTCATGATGATGAAAATATGGTCACAGTAACTATATCAAAATCAGCATTGTTAAATAATATAAATGAATTTATAAAGATCGGTAATGGAGTGATGGTTTCTCCAGTTTTAAAGAGCAATGCATACGGTCATGGAATATGTGAAATTGCAGAAATACTAGATATCCACACGTCTCCAAATTCAGTTCCCTTTTTTATACTTGATTCATATTTCGAAGCAAAAAAACTACGTAATGATGATATAAATAGATCCATAATAGTCATAGGATACACAACGGTTAAAAATATAATTGAAAGTAAAATAAAAAATGTAATTTTTACAATTTCAGATATAAATGTTTTAAAGGAGTTGGTAGGTAAAGTAAAAAAAGAAGTAGTAATAAATCTAAAACTAGATACTGGAATGCACAGACAAGGTATATTACCTTCTGATATCGATAAGGTCATATCCCTGATTAAATCAAACAATAAAATCGTTCTAAAAAGTATTTCTTCACACTTTTCTGATGCAGAAGAAAATAAAGACTATACAGAAAAACAAATAAAAGAATGGAATCTACTTGTTGATAAATTTATAAATGAATTTAAAACAATAAAGTATTGGCATATAAGCAATACTGCGGGTCATAACTATATAAATAAGGCTAAATGTAATATGACACGTCTTGGTGCAGGACTTTATGGTATTCGTGACGGTGCGTATGTAGACAATGTACACATAATGCCCGTATTACAACTTGAAACTATTATTACAGGAATAAAAAGAATAAAGAAGGGTCAAACTGTCGGTTATGGTAATAGTTTTGAAGCAAGTAAAGATATGACAATTGCAACAATACCAATTGGTTATTATGAAGGCATAGATCGTAGACTATCAAACAAAGGCCATGTTCTAGTCCATGGCAATATTGTAAATATCATAGGTAGAGTAAGTATGAATATTACAACAATAGATATTACTGATATAAAAGATGCAAAAATCGGTGATAAAGTAGTAGTAATAAGCAATAAAGAAAACGATCCAAACTCTATGTTAAATATTTCAAAAGAAACAACACTAGCTAGAGATCTAGCTGTAAATATTGCTTCTCATCTAAAGAGAGTTGTAATAGATTAATCTATTTTTTATCACCTTGTATTGGTTCAAGATCAAGACAAACAGAATTTAAACAATATCTCTTACCAGTCTTTGTAGGACCATCATCAAACACATGTCCCAAATGTGAATTACATTTACTACACACTATCTCCACTCTTTGCATACCGTGACTATTGTCGACTATTTGTTTTACAGCTCCAGGGATAGCCTCATCGAAACTAGGCCAACCTGTACCAGAATCAAACTTTGCATCTGATTTAAATAATTCATTTCCACAAACTTTGCATTTATACATTCCACTTCTCTTTTCATGCAAAAGTTTTCCAGAAAATGGCATTTCTGTAGCTTTTTCTCTTAGAACTTTATACTCCTCTGGGGTAAGTCTCTTCTTTAATTCATTTTCATTTATATCCATATTATTTAATTAAATTATTAAATCTCTTTTGTAATTTCTCTAGTTTTGGAGCAATTATAATCTGGCAATATCCTGCTTCTTTATTATTTTTATAATAATTTTTATGATAATCTTCAGCTTCAAAGAATTTTTCAAACTTTTTTACTTCAGTTACCACTGGCTTATCATAAGCTTTATTATCATTTAATTCTTTTATTATATTTTCTGCTTTCATTTTCTGTTCTTCATTTGTATAGAAAATAGCAGATCTATATTGTGTTCCCACATCATTACCTTGTCTATTTAAAGTCGTTGGATCATGGGTATTAAAAAATACTGACAATAGATCATCGAAACTTATTGCGTCTTGATCAAAATCTATCTTTATCGCTTCAGCATGACCTGTATTTCCACCTGATACCCTATCATATGTAGGGTTATCCATATTACCTCCTGTATATCCAGGTAAAACGCTTATTACACCTTTTAAATCCTGAAAAACAGCTTCTGTACACCAGAAGCATCCTCCGGCAAAAATAGCACTTTGTATGTTTTTATTCATACTCCTATTATACCAGATGAGTCAATACAATTTCAGATTTTGTGCGTAGGGAGGGATTTGAACCCCCGAAGCCCATAGGGCGACAGATTTACAGTCTGTTGCGATTGACCACTCCGCCACCTACGCAGTTACAAGAGAGTCTAACATTTTTATTGCCTTACCTCAACCTCTCTCATAACAATATTGTTTTCGACTTTCTTTTTCTTCTTAACTTCAAAAGTAAATTCATCTGTACTTCCCTTTTTAATTCCAACATTTATCACTCCACCTTTTGCTATTCCTTGAGAAATCATAAGCGAAGCTATAGGAGTTAATATCTTATTTTGTATTATTCTCTTAAGTGGTCTTGCACCGTAGTGTGGATTATATCCTTCTTTAGCAAGATAAGTATAAACTTCTGGTGATACTACTAGATTTATTTCTTTTGCTTGTAGTCTTTTTACAACTTGTTCTACTTGTATATTAACTATCTTTTCAATATTTTCTTTGCTCAAAATATCAAACAATATTATATCATCTAGACGATTTAGAAATTCTGGACGGAAATAATCTTTTAGAGAATTCATTACTCTTGTCTTTGCATCGTCGTAATTATCCTTTTCTATAGATTCCTTATCTTTTGTAAAGCCAATTTTTTCCATTTTCTCAATATACTGTGCACCAATATTTGAAGTCATTATTATGACAGTGTTCTTGAAGTTTACTACTCTACCTTTTGAATCTGTTAATCTTCCATTATCAAGAACCTGAAGTAGTATATTAAATACTTCTGGGTGAGCTTTTTCTATTTCATCAAATAGTATTACCGAGTAAGGTCTATGTCTTACCATTTCTGTTAGATTTCCCCCTTCATCATGTCCTACATATCCTGGAGGTGAACCTATAAGCTTTGATACTGCATGCTTTTCCATAAATTCAGACATATCAACTCTTATCAGAGCCTTATCATCATTGAACATAAACTCAGCTAGAGCTTTTGTAAGTTCTGTTTTTCCAACTCCTGTAGGTCCAAGGAAAATAAATGAGCCGATTGGACGATTTGGATCTGCAATACCTGCTCTTGCACGCTTTATAGTATCTGAGATTTTCTTTACAGCTTCATCTTGTCCAACTACACGCTTTTTCAATTCATCCTCCATACGAGTTAGTTTTCTCATTTCTTCCTCCATCATTCTACTTACAGGTATTCCAGTCCAACGAGAAACAACATCAGCTATATCTTGCTCTGTAATTTCCTCTTTTAGTATTCTTCTTGAAGATTGGAGTTTCTTCAATCTCTTATTCTTTATTTCCAAATCTTTTTCTAGAGCTGGTAGTTTTCCATAACGAATCTCTGCTGCTTTTGTAAGATCAGCACGAGCTTCAGCAGCTTCTGCTTCCAATCTCAAAGCTTCAAGATCCTTTTTTATCTTTTTAATGTCTGTTATTGTCTCTTTTTCATTTGTCCACTTTAGTTCTAGTTCAGAAGTGCTTTCCTTTAGATCGGCAATATCCTTTTCTATCTTAGCCATTCTTATTTTTGCAACTTTATCAGTTTCTTTTTTCAAAGCTTCACGCTCTATTTCTAGACGCATGATCTTTCTACGTGTTTCTTCAAGTTGTGGTGGCATGTTTTCAAGAGAAATTTTCAAAGCTGATGCAGCTTCATCTATAAGATCAACTGTTTTATCAGGTAAAAATCTATCACTTATGTATCTACTTGAAAGATTTACTGCAGCAACTATTGCATCATCAGTGATACGTACACCGTGATATAGTTCGTATTTTTCTTTTAATCCACGAAGTATTGCTATAGCGTCTTCAATACTTGGTTCATTTACATAAACAGGTTGGAAACGACGAGTTAAAGCAGGATCTTTTTCTATATGCTTTTGATATTCTTTTAAAGTAGTTGCACCGATAGCGCGTAGTTCACCACGAGCCAGAGCTGGCTTTAACATATTTGAAGCATCCATACTTCCTTCAGATGCACCTGCTCCAACTATAGTATGTATTTCATCAATAAATAATATTATCTTACCGTCTGCTTTTTCAATTTCTTTTAGAATATTTTTTAATCTCTCCTCGAATTCTCCACGATACTTTGTACCAGCAATTAGAGAACCTAGATCGAGTGATACAAGCTCTTTATCCTTCAAAGATTCAGGAACATCACCTTGAGCCATACGCAAAGCAAGACCTTCTGCTATAGCAGTTTTACCAACACCCGCCTCTCCTATTAATATAGGATTATTTTTTGTTCTTCTAGACAAAATCTGTACAACTCTAAGTATTTCACTATCACGACCAATAACTGGATCTAGTTTATTTTCTTTTGCGAGTTTTGTAAGACTACGAGCGTATTTTGAAAGATTTCTCATCTTTTTTGGCTTATCATCGTCCTTAACATCATTTGTCTTTAGCTCATCGATTATATTCATTACTTGAGCTCTATCAATTTTGAATTTCAAAAGAATATCCTTTGCTTGGCTCTGAGAATCAAAACAAGCAACAAAAAGGTGTTCTGTAGATATAAATTCATCACCCATTCCCTGAGCAACACGTCCAGCATGTTCAATAATAGATGCAAGTTCAGGAGTTAAATATATTTGATATGAAGGAGCTAGAACTCTACCTGATTCTGGTGCTTCTATACCTTCTAGTATCACATCAGTAAGTAGCATAGTATCTACTTCTAGTTTATCTAAAATGCTTGCTACCATGCTCTCCTCTTGAAGTATAAGCGCACACAATAGATGTGTAGGATTTACATGGTTTTGACCACGTTCAATAGCCAATTCATGTGATCGGCGAAGTGCTTCCTTTGCTTTTGTAGTGAAATTATTTAGTGGTGGCATGGGATATATAATAATGAAAAATAGGCTTTATGTCAAAGAAAATAGCGGTTGTAGTTATAAATAGTAGTTATACAAAAA
>CAZQAQ010000022.1:0-8134 GCA_964591325.1 uncultured Candidatus Saccharibacteria bacterium
ATAAACGTGTTTTATTTTGTACTTTATCTATATTGACTTTATATTATAATTATGCTATTATATTATAAGAAAACAGTACCCTATTACAAGCATGTGTGTGCTTGCAAAACTAGGGAATCAAATTCAAAGCCACGATGTGGCGCACAGAAATATGCAAGAGACGCTCAAGAAAATAAAGGAGTTTATCAAAAACCACTGGGGCAAGATGCTTTTGGGGACAGTGGTGATTGGGGCTGGATTTGCAATTGTTACCAATCAACTTCGGTCTCCACTGAGAAAAATTGGTAGTGGAAAAGTAGGGGCTCAAGGCACCAATGAACACACTATCATCTCGGTCGACCCTGGTGCACCTCCCGTCCCAGGAGCAACTATAACAAATAAGGTTGATCAACCACAGCCAGTTCTAGGGCAACAACCCTTACCTACCGCTACTGCCGTCACGATAAACGGCAATGTGAATATCGAGAATCTCAATCTCGCCATCGCGGTCGGTGGTGGAACGGCAGCAACATCTACCATTGAAAAAAGGTGGTACGACATGCCTCCAACGAGGTATGACAGGATGCTGGACGATGATGGCGGTAGGAAAGTTGTTGGACCATACGAGGACGTTGTCTTTACAAAACCTGAGGGCTGGGGAGTTATTCCTGAAGTCGTAGATGCAAAACTTGGTATAGACTTCCTGGCAATGAAAAACAAGGGTACTCGTGAAAACCCACAGTGGGTTGATGCAGCAAATTACCACTACCCTGCAAGCGAGTTTAGAGTAAGGTCGCTCAAATACCCGATAAGGGTTAGGTTCGTGCTTATGCCTAAAGATTGAAATAAGCACACACAAAAGAGAGGGTGAAATTCACCCTCTTTCTTTTTATATACACTTAAACATAGGCTTATTTTCCTTTAATTATATTGATTATTATAGCCGTTTTATCCTTGACTTTTACATAAAAAGATGTATAATATATAAAGATTAGTTACTGTATTTGTACCGTGTGGTGCATATACGGCAATTGAAAACTTGCTACATGATGGAGGAATAAAAAATGGAACAACTTAGACTGTTGGTTATAATACTACCTTGGGTAGTGTTTCTGGTGGCGTTCGGGATGGCATTCAAAATGGAGGACAAGTACAGCAAAGGTTTGCTGGCTATCATGTCTTCCTTGATATTCTTTGGATTGCAGATCCTTATCAGTGGATACTTCATCTTTGGTTTCATACTTTTGGCACCGGGGGTGATGATGATTTCGGGAATCAAAACCCCGAAGTCTCCCCCGAAGACAATCTTCCTCATAACTTTCTTTGGTAAGCCAACGGAAAGTATTAGTGAGGGTCTCACTTTAACCCTCACAAATGATTGGTTCGACGTTGTGGGAACAATAGAAGTTCCTGTCGAACTAAAGGAAGAAACAGTAAATGTGCCAGAGGAAATACGTTGCAATAACAGCGTACCTGTCGGGGGAACTGTATCGATCGGATTCATCGTAGATATAAAAGACGATGGAAGTGACAAGGCGAACCCTAAGACAAGAGGTCAAAAGGTAAATGCCTTTGTTAGAAACGGCCAAGTAAAAGGCGTGATGGAAACAATCAAAGGATCAGTGATCCAAGCGATAAAAGAGATCGCAAAAGGCAAGGACCCTGAGTATATGGAAACCCAGTCTAAACAGATTGGTGAAAATATACGAACTGATCTTGAAAGAGGCGTACCTAGAGTAAATGGTGCGACAACAACGGCTCAAGAAGATCTGATTACACTATCAGACTTCGGTGTGGACGTTACCAAGATTGCGGTTTCAATCACTGCTCCAAAAAACGTAAGGGACGCTAGGGCAGAAATCGCAGTTGAGGAAGCCCAGAGAGCTTCGCAATTGGCTGATACCAAAACAATGAATCAAAGAGTCCTCTTGCGGATGTCGGAAACTTACAATGAAATCAAACTAGATGCTGATAGGAAGCTTATTGGTGATATACCCAAAAAGCTTCGTGGAGAAGATTTCCATATTGTTTTTGCAAGAGTAAGAGCACAGCTAATTGAGGAGCAAGCAGTAAACGATGGTAAGTACCAGTTTATTGGAAATAAGGGTGGTATAAACGTCGTTAACACTACAAGCCAACAAGGCTCAACACCATGAAAGTCAAAATCCTCGCTATAATCGCCTTGGTACTAAGTATCATTGTATACTTCGTATCGAACCAAAAGGCCTTCAGTTTTGGAGGTGATGACAACAGCAATGTTGATATCACTGAAACCAAAACTGAAAGTTATAGCAATACCAATTTCTGGGTATATCCAGGAAAATGGTATAAGATCGAAGATCCCGGCAAGGCACGATTTGGGCCCGTTAAGGAGTCCCAAGTTGATTGGCTAGTCGTCATAAATGGCGACTTTGCCCATGCTAGGCCCATGTCACGTCTTGTGACAGGTACCCGAGGAGTAAACAACCTTGGAATGGGAGTACGAACAATCCATGTAGCAGTACCAGAAGGAAGCAACCCTGCTGAATTCTGGGTAAGCACAAAGCAGAGATGAACCCTTAGTGGTTCAACGGAAAGGGCGACATGCTTGCATGTCGCCCTTTAATCCTTTTTAGCCCTTATTTTTTATACTCGAGTCTGATTTTATTCTATATTTACTCTATAGAAATGGATCACCTAAACCTAATGTATTGGCTATAAGTCTGATTATTCCATAAACTGAAATCATAATAAACATTCCTACAATACTCCACATTATTGTTTTTTGACCCTCTTCCCTAACACTTGCATCTGTACCATTCATTATCATTTTGAAAACTCCAAATATGAACATGAGTATAGCTACTAGAAACAGAGCTTCCATTATAGGTATAACTATAACATCTACAATTCTTATGATTAGTGGACCGGCTATAGAATTGGAAGCTACTTTACTAAATGTCTGAGCAAATACAGTTTTCACTTAAAGTCTAAAATATTAAGGTATTTGAGTTGGAGCTGGAACCTTTATATTGTTTATTTGTTCTCTTGGGATATTGTCTTGAGTTGCAAATGAATTTCTTAGTATTGCTACTAGACCCCAGATTGATAATATAACAAACAAACCAACTACTCCCCATAGTATAGCCATACCACCTTCCTTCTTTTGATCTGGACCTCCTGCTATTAGATATCTAACAACATTTATAACTATCCAGATAACCGCTAGAGCTATTGCCAATTCTATAATAAGGTTACCTATATTTGTTGCTTTTCCTGCAACATCATTTATATTTCTTATCTGGGCAAATGCTCCAAGAGGTAGGAATGCTAAAACAAAAGCAAATATTTTCTTCATATTTTTAATTTAATAATAATTTAAAACCTATGTACAAATTATACCACTTTATTATTGTGAAGTGTAAACAGTTGTGGAAAAACTGTATTGTGTATTTTATAAAAATGTATATAAAACTACATTCCAGGAAATGTTGTTTTAGTATCTGTGGAGCCACCGCCAAATGGGAAATTTGGTCTCTGTGTAGGAAGATTGAAGGTATTACTCAATATCGCCACTAGACCCCAAAATGAAAGTATTACAAAGAATCCTATAACACTGTACATAACATACTTACCCGCTTCTGTTTTTTCTTTTTCTGTAAAAAAGTATAAGTAAACATTCCAAATAAAGGTAACTACAGCAAGAGCTATTATAAGACCGATAGCAATATTTAAATATTCAGTAAATAATGCAACTAGACCTTTTAGATTTCTAGTTTGTTGCACAGCTGAGTTTACATTTACATTGCTACCTATTGGAGTTTGTGCAAATGTAATAAATGGGAAAACGACCATTAAGGAAACTAGTGCTACAAATTTTGTGTATAAACTTTTTTTCATATTTTTATTTTATCTTTTAAATATTCTTTCATCAACCACTCCGGCTGATATCAAAGTATTTTTTACTATTTCTACTATTACCTTTGAGCTTATAAGTAACGCAGTGCCTATAACTGCATACAAAAACCATTCTTTAGCTTCATTTATAGCACCTGGATCACCTTGCGCCATAACAAACTTGAACCCAATCCATATAAATACAAATACTACCAGTATAGTACCAGCAAATATAGCTAAATCCACAAGGCTCAAAATCAGATTTTCTATACTTCCGCCGAAATCAGACTTTAGGGGGTTAATCAGTTTTGGTATTGGCTGACTAACTGGCTTTTCATTTACAGACGTACCACCAGTATTTACAGTTGCAGTCTCAGCAAAAACAGTATTTGTAAATATAAGATTGAAAAGAAAGATCGACGATAGTGTAAATATTGTTATTGCTATTTTTATCTTTGCCATATTTTTATTTTATTAAACTAGTTGCACCGGTCTTACTATCTACTACCCAATTTACAACTGTTACCACAACAAACCAAGCTGTTATCATTATTATAAACCCTATTGCCACATTTATGAAAATATTTTTTGCTTGTTTTATCTTATCTTGCTCACCTGATATATATAGAAAACCCGCATAAGCAAAAAGTGCTGTAGCTAATGGTATAGATATAGCAATCATTCTGTATATTATGTAATTTATACTATTTACTAAATAAGCAAAATTGCATTTTTGTTGTCTATGTGGCTCATTTGGGTTCAATACACCATCACATTGAACTAGTCCGTACCCAAATGTCTTATCTGTATTTGTTGCAGAAAATACTGATTTTAATGGAAATAATAATACAACCAGAACTGTGAAAAATAATATTTTATTTTTTATTTTATTCATATTATTGACTTCTACCCATGATTATATCGAGTGAATTATGAGCTTCTTGTATAGCTTCATAACTTCCTGATCTTCCACTTGTAATATTTTCTATCATGTTTGAAAGTATTTTATTTGATTCTTCCCTGTTAGGATCAAGCCAACCTTTTGATATCAAAGCTGAATCAAAAAATATTGATAGATAAGCATCTTTACTACCAACTGATAACAAATCTCTTCTTACCGGAGGTAAGTATGTGATCTTTTGTAATATAGATAGATTTTGAGGTTGTATTAGTTCTGAAATCGTATTGTATGAACCTAGTTCATTTTTTGTACTTCTAACTATTGATAAACCGTACATTCTTCCGTATGTAACTCTATTGTTTGTATCCTTGATCTGAGGTAATGGTGCAATATCAAAATCAAGATTTGGATTTTTATTTCTAATATCAAACAATTCTGAAGCAAAACCAAAATATGTTGCCAGATTTCCACTCAAAAATAGATTCTTTGAACTTGGCAATGATCTATTCCATGTGTATTGTTTATCTTGTGGGTTTGTAAATCTTATAAAGAATGAAACTGCATCACTAGTCTTTTTTGTTCCGGAAGTTTGTCCATCTGCTAGCATACTCACCACCCCATTTTCAGTATATTTTGTAATTGGGTTTCCAGCTTGTAAAAGTAATGAGCTAAGTATCTCTCTTGCATTTGTTACATTTGTAAAATCTCCTAGTGCCAACGCACTTTTTCTTATATTTGAATTTACATCTTTTACTGTAATTTTATCTATTATATTTCCAAAATCACTCCAATACATTGGATAACTAGCTAAACCTGCATTTGTAAATAAATCCCTATTCCAATACATAACTATAGGATCAACAATAAAAGGTATACCTGAAATACCCTTTGGTGTTAGATATAGTTCACCTTGCTCAATATATGTATTTTTAAAATCTCTTTCAGTAAAAATATCATAAGGTATAGGCACAACCTTATCAGAATGTCTAAGTATCATATCCTGAGGTATAAGTATTACGTCTGGACCCTGACCTCTAGCCAATGTTTCAATAAAATCTTTATCGAAATTTGCTTCAGTTTTTTTAACATAATTTACTACTAGTGGAGTATTTCTATTGTAATTTATTTCACTTATGTATTTTGTAAAATTTTCTTCTGAGAATGTGCCCCAAACAACTATAGGTGGTAGCTGGACTTCGTCAGTATTCCCTCTATATGTAGCAAATAAAACTACTCCAAGTATTATAAATACTACAAATATTGCTATAAAAATTATTTGGAATTTGCTAGTTTTCATGGTTTTTTAAATATAAGACCGTAATGATGATCACCTGCATCAAATTTATTTTCTAATTTAAAACCGATTTTCTCAAATAAACTTGTAACTACAGAACTGGAAATAGTCTTTTCTGGACCAATATCACTCCTTGTTTCCCAATCTGTAACCAAAACCTTACCGCCGCTTTTCAATATTCTTTTTATTTCAAGAACTACATTATCTAAATCTTTTTGTTCAATTTGGAACAATACATTTGAAATTATTACTCTATCTACAAGAAATTCACGGAGTTTTGTACCACCTATTTTCTCAATATTTCCCCATATAACTTCTACATTATGTAAACCAAGTATTCCTGCACCATTTTTTATCTTATCAAGAAGATCTTGTTGTACGTCTATTGCGTAAACCATACCTCTAGCACCCACCTTTTTTGCTGATTCTATAGCATAAAAACCTGAACCTGCACCGAGGTCAGCCATCTTCATACCAATATCTATTCCTAAAGCTGATATATTACTTTGAGGATTTGAGAACATCATATATAATTATACTGTATTACTTTATGTAAATGAAACGAGTTATCACCATATCTTTTATTTCATTATTTACACTATCATTCTCGATACTGATTCTTTTATCTGTCATATCTCTACCAAAAAATACTTATGCGCAAGGAGCAAGTAATATAAATAATATAAACTCTGGAGAAATCGTAAACGCTACTGGAAGATTGAACAATATAAACTCTGTAACTTTTAAAGCAAGAAATATCGGGAATCTAGTAATAGAATTAGCAATTTTTATTGCTGTTATATTTATAGTAGTAAATACAGTAAGATATTTTGTTATAGATTCAGAATCTAGTAAATCTGAAGCTGGTATGATGGTTTTGTATGGAGTAATAGGATTATTTGTAATACTTTCAATATGGGGTTTGGTAGCGATACTCAAGGGATCCTTTGTAACAAATGACCAGAGACCTGATTCATCAATAAATAATTTGAAATTCCGAGACCCGAGTACAAATTCTAATGGAAATGTAAATACCGGTCTATACAGCGGTACAGCAGAAGATACATATACAAACTATTGTAATAACCCTTCTGGTTGTAACTAGTTTTTCTATTTAAATTAAATTTTTTATATAAAAAACCTTATAGATATTTTATATAGTTTTTATATATCTTCCTTTATTTTCTACAGACAAATCAGACTTGCTAATGTATCTCCATCACGAAGTTTCATAACACGAACACCTTGAGTTGAGCGTCCTAGAGTTGGTATTTCTTTTATATCTACTCTTATAACCTGGCTCTTTTTGCTCATAGCTACTATCTCTTCATCTGTATCTGTTACTACCTTTGCAGACATCAGAGGACCTGTTTTATCTGTGACATTCATAGTTAGTATTCCTGAACCACCACGATTTTGAACCTTGTATTCATCTAGTTTTGTCTTTTTACCATAACCATTTGAACCCATTACAAACAGAGCAGGATTCTTTGCATCCTTTGAAACGACATCTGCACTTATTACCTCATCACCTTTTCCAAGTTTTATAACTCTTACACCCGCAGCATTTCTTCCCATTTCACGAATATCAGATTCCTTAAATCTAATTGATTGTCCATCTTTTGTGGCTATAACAATATCATCACTCTTACCTACAAACTGTGCAGACATAAGTTCATCTTTATCATCTAGAGTAATTGCAATTAGTCCTGATCTTCTTACATCATGGAAATGTTTTGCTGAACTCTTCTTTCCAGTACCGTCTTTTGTAACCATAAGTAGAGCAAGTCCTTCAGCTTCCTTTTTATTCTTTGGCATAGGAAGTATAGATGTAACTTTCTCATTTTCTGAAAGTGAAAGGAAGTTCATGATTGATTTTCCTTTTGTTGCTCTCTTTCCTTCTGGAATATCATACATCTTTATTTGGTATGCTTTTCCAAGATCTGTGAAGAATAATAGATCATTGTGTGCAGTAGCATAAACAAGATGAGTTATAAAATCCTCTTCTTTCGTATCTAGATCCACAACCCCTATTCCTCCTCTCTTTTGTTTTCTATATTCATCTGGGTTTGTTCTCTTTATAT
>CAZQAQ010000023.1:0-2742 GCA_964591325.1 uncultured Candidatus Saccharibacteria bacterium
AAGGTGAGGATATACAGTTTACAATTGAGTCTGATATATGCAAAAGAAATACAGCGACATTAATTACCAATATAAAAAATGGTAATTCACCAACTTGGCTAAAGGAAAGATTGGAAGCTATAGGCGCAAGGTCTATAAACTTTATAGTTGATGCAACAAACTATGCCACTTTTGATACAGGACAACCATTACACGCTTTTGATAAAGAAAAAGTAAAAGGTAGTTTGTCAGTTAGATTTGCAAAAATAGGTGAGACTATAGAAACACTCGATGGTAAAAATATAAATCTAAAACCGCATCATCTGGTTATAGCAGATGAAAACGGCCCACTTGATATTGCTGGAATAAAAGGTGGAAAGAGAGCTGAGGTTACAAATGATACAAAAGAAATTATTCTAGAAGCAGCAAATTTTGATTCCGTAAGTATAAGAAAAACATCAATAGAAGTTGGTATTAGGAATGATGCATCAAAAAGATTTGAAAATGAGATTACTCCATATCTTATACCAAAAGGTATATCATCATTTATAAATATATTAAAACAATTTAACCCTGATTCAAAAATAGGCAAGGTAAATGATAAATATAAAACACTACCACAAGAATGGATAGTTACACTTCATCATAAAAATGTTGAAAATATATTAAATATAAAAATCGAGGAAAAACAGGTTTTGGATATACTAAATAAGCTTGGTTGTAAAAATGAAGTAAAACATGGTGTTTATTCAATTAAACCACCATTTGAAAGACTAGATTTGATTATTGAACAAGACATCATCGATGAAATCGGTAGAATATATGGTTTAGATAAGATCAAGAGCATAGTTCCAAAGTTAAAGACTACAAATGAATTTTCACAAGAATTTTTACTAAATGAAAAGATAAAAGATTTCCTATATAAAAAAGGTTTTTCTGAAGTAATGACTAGAACCTTTACCAATAAGGGTGATGTTGAGGTTAGTTATCCTGTAGCTTCTGATAAAGGATATCTAAGAACAAGTCTTTATGAAGGAGTACAATCAAGTGTAAACTTAGCAATAAAAAATGCTCCACTTCTACAAATAGATGAAGTTAAGGTATTTGAAATTGGAAAAATATTTACAAAACAAGGAGAAAAGAATTCACTTTTAGTCTATATAAAAAATATAAAGAAGAAACAGGAAAAAGAGAAAGAAAAAATAAAAGTTCTAAGAGATGGGCTTATAAATGAGCTTAATATAAAAGCAAATATACTTTGCAGTATAGATGATACTGGTGGAATAATAACCGTAAATGGAATTACTGTTGGTTTTACAAATAAAGTAGAGGGAGTAATGGAAATAGATCTAGATCTTTTGGTGAAAAATATAAATAAAAAACTTGATCTAAATTCAATTGAAATTAAAGAGGGAAGTAGAGTTAAATTTAAACAGTTTTCAGTTTATCCGTTTATTACAAGAGATATAGCATTGTTTGTTTCAAAACAAGATGATACAGAATCAGTAAAAAGTGGTATTTACAGTGTAATAAAAAAGGAAGCTGGGGAAATATTGGTAAAAGGTCCAGAATTATTTGATGAATTTGAAAAAGAAGGAAAGAGATCATTGGCATTTAGAATGATATTTCAATCAAATGAAAGAACTTTGTCTGATGATGAGGTAAATTCTTATATGACAAAACTATACGATTTCGTAAAAATAAAAGGTTGGGAAGTGAGATAAAACTTATTTTATGAATACCAATAATAAAATAATCGAAATAGAAAAAGTTATAAAAGATATAGATCCATCTGGGGCAGATGCAAATTTGCTTGCATTAAAGAATTTTTTTAATAGTAATACTGATATCGCTGAAATAATTTCCTATGGTATTAAATATCTTCCAGATATTGGTATGGGTAATAATAAAAATCTAGATAATTTAAAGAATTATAAACAAGTGATTGTTAACTATTTTGCTGTATTGTCAGAATTGTCATTTTTATCAAGATCAGTTAGAGATTTGTGCCAGGATTTATCAATTTATGCAAACGGTAATAGTATTCAAGTTGATGAGTATTATTACAATTTAGATATTAAGGAGGCAGTAAAAAAGGCTCTCAATTTAAATTTTATTTAGATTTTATCTCGGTTTGTTATATTGCGTATATTAGTAATTAATTAATAAAATATATGTGGTATAGTAAATATATGAAGTATGTATTTAATGCTGTTTATACAAAAGAGGGTAATGTGTACTGCGTTTTGTGCCCAGAATTAGGTGTTGCTACTCAAGGCAAAGATATTAAAGAAGCAGAATACAATATACGTGAAGCTGTGGAGTTGTATATAGAAGATTTATCAGAAGAAGAACTTGTGGCATACACACAAGCAAAATCAGAATCTCCAATATTAGGTACTTTTGAGGTTATTCATGCCTAGATTTTTTTCTGGCAAAGCAATATCTCATATTCTTTCAAATAAGTATGGTTTTAAAGAAATAAGGATACTTGGCAGTCATTTAAAAATGAGGAAGAGTGTTTCAGGTAAGGTGGTTACTGTTATTATTCCTTTGCATCATGAAGTAGCAATAGGTACATTTCATAACATCCTTCGTCAGGCAAAAATAAGCAAAAAAGATTTTTTAGAAAAGAGTGGGAGTAAAACTATATGACGATTAATGTAAATATTTTATCAAGATTTTATCTCGGTTTGTTATATTGCCTGTATTAGTAATTAAAATAATAATAAAAATATGCTATATTCATTGATAATGAAGAAT
>CAZQAQ010000023.1:2842-7435 GCA_964591325.1 uncultured Candidatus Saccharibacteria bacterium
TATTAGTAATTAAAATAATAATAAAAATATGCTATATTCATTGATAATGAAGAATAAAAATCTAAAATTTAATATATACCAAGAACAAGGTTCATACGTCGCTATTTGCGAAAAAGAAAATATCTTTACTCAAGGGAAGACATTTGAAGATTTAAAAAAAAATATTCTAGAAGCAGTAAATTGTCATTTTTCTGATCTAATTGAAACAAAAAACTGGAATCCAACTATCAGTTTAAATTATCCAATATTATTAAATGCCTAAACTAAAAGTTCTTTCCGGAAAGAGTATTATAAAAATACTCGGTAGTTTTGGTTTTGTTACTGTAAGAATAGTTGGTAGTCATGTAAGGATGAAGTTAAATAAAATATCAATCACAATACCTCTACATAAAGAAATAAAGAGGAAGATATTACTCGAAATATACAGAGTGTTAGAAAAAGAGATTGAAAAGAATATACTTGACGATATTTTTTATAATAAATAAAAATACATACCAAGCTAGGGAATAGAAACAAAAAAGGCGCCATCACACGATGGCGCCCCCTAGATCATCCTCGGAGATCATCCTAAAATAACCCAGGTCTTATGGCCTATACAGTTCTGCCCCTTTTTCAACGCTTTCATTGGGTAGGCCACGTTCGGATATCATATAACTTTAAACATATATGTCAATAGAGGAAAAAATGGCCAAATCTGATATAATAAATGGACTTAAAATACATAAAAATAGATAATATATGGCTAAAGACGAAGCAAAAAAGAAGGATAGTTATGGTGCTGATGCCATACAAGTTCTAGAGGGTCTAGAGCCTGTTAGAAAGCGTCCTGGAATGTACATAGGTACAACTGGACCAGATGGTCTACATCACCTAATAACCGAAATATTCGATAACTCAAGAGATGAAGCTATGGGTGGTCATGCAAACCATATAGAGGTTGCTCTTTTGCCAAACAATAGAATTAGAGTTACAGACAATGGTAGAGGTATACCAGTTGATGTTCACAAACAAACAAAGGTTTCTGCTCTTGAAACTATCATGACAGTTTTGCATGCCGGAGGAAAATTCGGTGGTGAAGGATATAAAGTTTCAGGAGGTCTACACGGTGTGGGTGCTTCTGTGGTTAATGCACTTTCTGTATATACACAAGTTATGGTCCATAAAGACGGTGGTGTATATATGCAGGAATATTCTCAAGGTAAAAAGAAAGCAAATGTAAAAAAGATAGCAAGTACAAAACTTCACGGAACAATAGTTAGTTTTGAACCAGATATAGAGATATTTAAAGAAATAAAATTTGATTTCAATAGAATTGTAAATTCACTTAGACAACAAGCATATCTTACAAAATCACTTAGAATAACAGTTATAGATGCACGTGAATCAGGACTTAAACCAGATCTAGATGAAAGTCTATTTTATCTAGAAGAATTACATTTAAATGTTCCTTCTCATTCTTTCTATTTTGAAGGAGGACTTTCTTCATTAGTTAGATTTACAAATCAGATATTAAAACCTGTACATAAGAATATTTTTGCAGTTGAGAAAAAGGTTGAAGGAGTTGAATCTGTAGAAATAGCACTTCAGTATGCAGATGATATAAGTCCTAGAATATTGGCTTTTGCAAACAATATCTATAACCCAGAAGGAGGTACACATCTTACAGGATTTAAAACTGCACTTACTCGTACTCTAAATACATATTCAAAAAATAATAATTTAATAAAAGATGGAGAAGATAGCTTCACTGGAGATGATGTTCTGGAAGGACTTACTGCAGTAATATCTGTAAAACTTCGTGAAATTCAGTTTGAAGGACAAACAAAAGCAAAGCTAGGATCTGTAGAAGCTCAAGGAGCTGTAGCTGGAGTTTTTGGAGAAGCATTCAGTGCTTTCTTGGAAGAAAATCCAGATGATGCAAAAGCTATAGTTACAAAAGTTGTCTTGGCAATGAAGGCTCGAAAAGCTGCAAAAGCCGCAAAAGAAAGTGTTTTGAGAAAAGGAGCTTTGGAAGGTATGACACTACCAGGAAAACTAGCAGACTGTCAGTCTAGTGACCCTGCAGAATCAGAAATATTTATTGTGGAGGGAGATTCAGCTGGAGGAAGTGCAAAGACAGGTCGTGACAGAAGAACTCAAGCAATTCTTCCACTTAGAGGAAAGATTTTGAATATTGAAAGAGCAAGACTAGATCGTATGCTTGGTTCAGAACAGATCAAGAACTTGGTTCTAGCTCTGGGTACTGCTATAGGTGATACATTTGATCTATCAAAACTTCGTTATCATAAGATAATACTTGCAACCGATGCCGATGTTGACGGTGCACACATCCGTACACTTATACTAACTCTACTTTATAGATATTTCAGACCAATAATCGATGGAGGATATGTTTATATTGCTCAGCCACCACTATATAAAGTAAAAAGAGGAAAAGAATTACTATATTTTTATTCTGAAGAAGAAAAAGTAAAAGCTCTTGGAAAAGAAATTGATGAAATGAATCAGATCGAAGAGTCAGATCCTCAGGCTATGCTCAATCAAGCTCAAAGAGAAGATCTATTAAATAGAGCTGAAGCTCCAGAAGATGCAGAAGTTGAAGAAGAAGAGGTAAAAGGTAAAAAGCAAAAGATTTCAATTCAGAGATATAAGGGTCTTGGAGAAATGAACCCAGACGAATTGTGGGAAACAACTATGGATCCAGAGCATAGAATATTGAAACAGGTAAATGTTGTTGATGCTCAAGAAGCAGATAAGGTATTTGATATGCTCATGGGTACTGATGTTCCTTCAAGAAAATTGTTTATTCAGTCAAATGCAAAGAAAGCAACAATAGATATTTAATTTCAAAACATGAAAAATAAACCGGTAATGCTAATCGTTCTTGATGGTTGGGGATATAGAGAAGAAAAGGATAATAATGCAGTCTTAGCATCAAATAAACCTTTTTTTGATAGTATTTGGAATAAATATCCTCACTCACTATTGAAAGCATCAGGAAATGCTGTTGGTCTACCAGAAGGTCAAATGGGAAATAGCGAAGTTGGACATATGACCATCGGTGCCGGTTGTCCTATAGATACAGATCTAGTAAGAATAGATAAAGCGATTGAAACAGGAGAGTTTGATAGAAATCCGGTACTACTATCTCTATTTGATCATGTTAAGAAAAATAATTCTGTTTTACATGTTCAAGGTCTAGTAAGTCCTGGAGGAGTTCATAGTCATATGAACCATCTTTTTGCTTTCTTGAAACTAGCAAAGAAACAAGATGTAAAAAAGCTTGCTATACATGTCTTTACAGACGGAAGAGATACACCTCCACAAAGTGCTAGTGAATATATAAATGAACTTGAAAATGTATTAAAGGAATTTGGTCCAAATTATTTTATAGCAACAATATCTGGAAGATATTATGCAATGGATAGAGACAATAACTGGGATAGATTAGCAAAGGTAGAACAAGCGATGTTTGAATGTAAAGGAAATGTTTGTGAAATATCACCATCACTTTATCTTAAAGATCAATATAAAAATGGTAAAAAAGATGAGTTATTAGAACCTATTGTTTGTACAAATCTAGATGGAAACGGTTGTGCAATAAAAGAGAATGATGCTGTGTTCTTCTTTAACTTCCGTGCAGATAGAGCTCGTATGCTTTCTGAAAAAATGATGGATAAAAAAGATTTAAAGAATCTATTATTCATTACTCTAACAGAATACTGTAAGGATTTTACTTGCCAGATCGTATTTCCACCTATGGCAGTAAAGACAACACTTGGGGAACAGATAAGCAAAGCAGGTCTGAAACAAGCTCATATAGCAGAAACAGAAAAGTTTGCTCATGCTACATATTTCTTAAATGGTGGAAGGGAAAAACCATATGATGGAGAAGTAGATATATTACTTAACAGTAGAAAAGATATAAAGACACATGATGAAGCACCAGAAATGCGTGCTGAAGGTATAGCAGATAAAGCAATTGAAGAGATAAAATCAGGAACAGATTTTATATTTATAAATTTCGCCAATCCAGATATGGTCGGACATACCGCAAATGTTCCTGCAATAATAAAAGCAATTGAAACTGTTGATACGCAACTAAAGAGGGTAATAAACACACTTGAAGAAAAGGGAGGTGTTGCAGTTATAATAGCTGATCATGGAAATGCAGAAGTAAATATAGATCCAGTTACAGGAGAAAAACATACAGCTCATACAACAAACCCAGTTCCATGTATATTAACTTCAAATAACTATAAGATTAAAGGTGGAGGACTTGCAGATGTTGCTCCAACTGTAATAGATCTACTTGGACTTCCAAAGACAAAAGATATGTCTGGAAATAGCCTTTTGGTTTAGTTTAAAGTGATAAATTAAATAAATACTTTAAAAAACAAGAATTTCCTTGCTTTGTATTAATTTATATTGTGTTATTTTAGTTATAATTACACCATACCAAAAGAGTATGATTTTATATGGTTTTTTATATATGTGGTTTTGACCCTGTGTCAAATAAATGAGGGAAACGGAATGGTGCTTGAACTTACTTTATAATTTATAGCGACGGAGATAACCAACCGTCATTTATAA
>CAZQAQ010000024.1:0-7407 GCA_964591325.1 uncultured Candidatus Saccharibacteria bacterium
AGCTACGGGCCCATTCTATATTAATTTCAATTTGAACACTACACACTAAACGGGCTCAGTTCTGCCAAAAAAGCTGCTGTCCTTCACCGACTTATACAAATACAGAAAATACTATAACTTATATTCTGTATAAAATCAAAGTATAAAAAGAACCGCCTATTCGGCAGTGTCTTTGTGTTTATATTTCCCCATTCTTTATGGCCCTCTTGAGCTCAAGTAAATTCATTCCAAGAACATGCGAAGATATGATGGCCATATGTTGTCTGGCTCTAAAACCCGCTCTTGTTGATGCTTCTTCCAGTGAAAGATCTGGATTATTTAAAATTTCAGCTATTGCTATTCCAAGTCTTTCGATAGAGATATAAAGTAGCGGTGGTTCACCAAATCTTTCTTTAAACTCTTTGGAAATTCTTGGACCACCGATACCGTGTTCTTTTGCAAAATTAGTTAGTTTAAATCTTTCTGTTGGTTTGGTGCAAAACCTATGACACAATGCAGATATAGCAATCTCAATTTTTCTTCTAGCTTCATTTCGAGTGCTCATATTTTCTTTTCTCCGCAACTATTATATCAATATTTTCTTCGTTTTAAAGCAAGAGTGATAATATGATCAAAAAAATGTGGCAAGTTTGAGCCTACGGATGAAAGTGCTTTTGGGAAAAGTGACTCTTCTGTTAATCCAGGTAGTGTATTTGTTTCTAGAACAAATATTCCTCTACTTGGTGAAACTATAAAATCTGTTCTTGAATAATGTTCGAGACCGAGTGATGAATGTACTTTCCTCGCCATATCTTCTAGATCTTTTTTAATTTTAAAATCAAAATTTCCTGGAACTATCTCTTCTGTTCCTGATTTTTCGCCACTATATTTTGCATCATAGTCAAAAAAATCTTTTTTATGTCTGATCTCTATAGGTGGTAAAGCATATAGGAATTCATCTCTATACCAATCAATTATTCCTACAGTAGCTTCTGTACCATTTATAAATTCTTCAACTATTACCATATCACTAAAATCAAAAGCGTGTCTTATTGCAGAGTCTAAATCAGATAGATTTTTTACCATATTTACCCCTACTGATGAACCGCTAGTTGCAGGTTTTACGATAAAAGGTGGTGGAAATTTACTAAGTATGGTTCTTAGACTCTCTTCAACCACATCATCTGGAGATTCAAAAACTACATAACTCGGTGTTCTTATATTATCCCTTTCAAAAACTTCTTTTGTAAGAACTTTATTCATACCAAGTATTGAAGCAAATGACCCTGAACCTGTGTGAGGAATATTGTGCATTTCAAACATGTGCTGTATCTTTCCATCTTCACCGTATTTTCCGTGAAGTGCATTAAAAACAACATCTATATTTGACAATAGATCATGCGGAGTTCTTTCCATACCATTATGATGCCATTTACCGTCTTTAGATATAAAAATATCCTTAACTATATATTTATCTTCTTTTAGATTTTTTAGGACAGTAGCTCCTGATTTTAGAGAGACTTCGTATTCATCACTTGGACCTCCACGAAGTACTCCTACTCTGATTTTATGCATAGGTTAATTATACCTTGTTTTACTATTTTGCTAAAAATGTTTTTCCCCTTAATTTTTTATGATAAGTAATTGCAAATCTGTGAGATTCTGAATTTGCTCTCAATATCATTTCTTTATGATTTTTTATCAAATCCTCATCTCCCAAGAAATAACTTGGTTTATGCGAATCATCTTTTACAACTGATACTACAGGTACATTTATATTTAACTCTTTAAGTACCTCAATTGTTACATTCCTTTGTGCAATGCCCCCATCTACAACTATAAGATCCGGCATTCTCCATTCAGGATGATTGAACCTTCTTTTTAGTATTTCTTTTATACCAGCAACATCATTGTTTGCATCTTTACTGATTTTAAACTTTCTATATTGATCTGGAGAAGTATTTACACCCTCAGTTACTGTCATAACACCGACAGTATTCTTTCCTGATAAATGAGCTATATCATATGACTCTATTCTATATGGTCCTTGTTTTGTATGTATTTCCTCAATATCCTTTTTTATAAGTGCAACATCTCTTATATGTGATAATGCATAAAGGGTCTTTTTAACTTCATTTGCTTTTTCAAATTGTTGTAAGTTTGCATAACCTTCCATTTCTGCCTCGAGATTTTTAATCAATTCTTTTTTCTTTCCATTAAAGAATAATGTAAGATTTTTTATTGTCTTTTCATATTCATCTTTATTTAAATCGGGTGAAAGGCCAATTGCTATATAAAACTTTTCATAATGAGACATATTTGCTTTTTCATCTCTAAATGGAAAAATCTTTCTAATTATTTTTAACGCTTCTCTAAGCAATGAACCGTGGGGATATGGACCAAAAACTTCTCTGGTTTCAAAGCTTAGTGTAGTTATATCCTTACCTCTTACAGTAAATACTCTTGGGAAATCTTCTTTTGTTATAACAATATATGAATAACTTTTATCATCCTTTTCTTTGGTATTGAAATAAGGTCTATATTTTTTGATTAAATTACTTTCTAGAATAATAGCCTCCAAGACTGAATCTGTTTGTTCAAAATCAATCTTATCTGCTTTTTCAAGCATTTCTACAAGTAGCTGACCTCTAGATAGTATGAGCTTATCAGAATAATAACTTTTAACCCTATCTTTTAGTGATGTTGCACGTCCAATATACAGGATATCTCCTTGTTTATCCTTAAAAAAATACACTCCTGGTGCATCTGGTAGGTGTGAATATTTGGATTGACTTGACATGTATAAAATGATATCATCTCATAGGACTTTAGCAAGCACTAAATAGGTGCATGCTACATGCAATGGAGGTTGTATGACTGAAATGATAAGGTCTGCGGATTGGGCTCAAATCGTAATGGTGGTTTTTGTAACAGCTGTATCACTGCCATCGACCATACAAGCAATCAAGAACATCGTCAAATGGAGGAAGGTTGAATGAAAGAGAAACTTCAACCTTTGGTAATAGCATACGCTTTACCATATCTTCCCTTTTTTCTTATTTTTTTCGCAGGTATTCACGTCCTTGTTGGTGCGACATATTACATCATCAACAAAGAAAGAAAACAAAAAACTCGTCGCGCTAATTAGCTTGACGGGTTTTTCTTTTAATCTATTTTTTATTCAATACTTTCTTTAGATATTTTCCTGTGTAGGATTTTTCATTTCTCGCAACATCCTCTGGAGTACCTTTTGCAACTATATTTCCTCCCCTCATACCACCTTCAGGACCTATATCTACTATATAGTCTGAACACTTTATCAAATCTAGATTATGCTCTATAACAACTACAGTATTACCTTTATCAACTAGTCTTTGTAGTATTTCTATCAGTTTATTTACATCTTCATAATGTAGTCCTACAGTAGGTTCATCGAGTAGGTATATAGTTTTTTGTAGGTGAGCTCGGTATAGTTCTGATGATATTTTAACTCTTTGTGCTTCTCCACCAGAAAGTGTTGTAGCTGATTGACCCAATTCCAAATACCCAAGACCTACTTCATTAAGTGTAGCTAATCTATCACTTATAGCTGGAATATCTTCAAAAAATTTCATAGATTCTTCTATAGTCATATGTAGAACTTCATGAACATTTTTTCCTTTATACTTTATTTCTAAAGTCTCTTTCATGAATCTCTTTCCTCCACAGACCTCACATGGAACATATACAGTAGGTAGAAAGTGCATTTCAACTGCAATTTCCCCATTACCCTGACACGCTTCACATCTTCCACCTTTTACGTTAAAAGAAAATCTACTTGGTCCCCAACCTCTAGCTTTTGCTTCAGGACTATTTGCGAACATATCTCTTATATGTGTCCAAGCGCCTGTATATGTAGCTGGGTTTGAACGTGGTGTTCTACCGATCGGAGATTGATCAATCAGAATTACTCTTCCCACATATTCACTTCCTGTAAAACTTTTACAATTTATATTTTCATTTGAGCGCTTTCTCTTTTCATATCTAGCTTCTAGATTTCTATGCAATATCTCATACATAAAAGATGATTTTCCAGATCCAGAAACTCCAGTAATAGTATTGAAGCATCCCAGAGGAATATCTACATTCATATTTTTTATATTGAACACCTCTCCTCCACGCACCATTATCTTACCCTTTGGCTCTCTTCTAACTTTTGGTATTTCTACTTCTTTTTCCCCTCTTAAATATGAAAGTGTTAATGAATTTGAATCATTCTTTTTTGCAGTTAGTAATTCATCTAGATATCCAGAAACTACGACATTTCCACCATGAACACCCGCACCTGGACCTATATCCACTATATAGTCTGAAGCATACATAGTATCTTCATCGTGTTCTACAACGATAATAGTATTGCCTATATCACGAAGATGAATAAGTGTTTTTATAAGTCTATCATTATCTCTTTGATGCAATCCTATTGTTGGTTCATCTAGTACATACAAAGCTCCCACAAGTCCGCTACCAAGCTGAGATGCTAGTCTTATTCTCTGAGATTCTCCTCCTGAAAGGGTTTGAGCTTTTCTATCTAGTGTTAGGTATTCTATGCCCACGTTTACCATAAACTGCAATCTAGACTCAATTTCTTTCAATATTACTTTTGCAATTTCTTTTTGAGTATCTGTTAGTCCTATTTTTTCAAAATAAATCTTTGCATCTTCAACTGAAAGAGATGTAACTCCAACTATATTTTTTCCATCAACTCTTACAGCTAGAGCTTCTTTTCTCAATCTTGCACCATTACATGAGTCACACGGTGTTTCTCCCATAAACTCTCTTGTACCCAAACCGTTACAAACTTCACAGGCTCCATATGGTGAATTGAAAGAAAATAGTCTAGGTTCAATCTCAGGATAAGAAAAACCGTCGTATGGACACATAAACTTTACTGACATCAGTTTTTCTTCATCTGGATACTCAATCTTTATTAGACCATTTGCTTCTTCTATAGCTTTTTCAAGAGCTTCAGAAAGTCTCTCTTTTGCATTTTCTATTTGCTTTTTGTCTTTGAATTCACTTAAATATATTTCATCAATTAAAACATCTATATTGTGTTTTTTATTTTTATCAAGAGTAATTTGCTCTCTTAATTTAAATACTTTTCCGTCCACCTTTACTTTCTCATAACCTTTTCCAAGTAAATCATAAAGTAATTGATAGTATTCACCTTTTCTACCTAGTACAACAGGAGCATAGACACCCACTTTTTGATTTTCTATCACAACACCCATTATCTCTTTTCCCTTTTTATTATATGAAAGCACTTGAGATATTACAGTTTCCAATATTTCTTCTTTTGATATTCTTTTTATTTCTCTATCACAAATTAGACAATGTGGTGTACCAACTCTTGCAAATAAAATACGCAAATAATCATAAATTTCAGTTATAGTTGCAACTGTTGACCTTGGGTTATTTGATCTAGATTTTTGATCAATCGATATTGCTGGTGATAGACCTTCTATTTCATCTACATCAGGCTTTTGCATTTGTCTTAGAAACTGTCTTGCATATGAAGAAAGTGATTCTACATACCTTCTCTGTCCTTCTGCAAATATAGTATCGAAAGCAAGAGAAGACTTACCTGATCCCGAAAGACCAGTTATTGCTATCATCTTATTTCTAGGCATTTCTACTGTTATATTCTTTAGATTGTGGGTTCTTGCTCCTTTCACCACTATCTTTGAAGATTCAGATCCACCTTTTTTATTGGTCTTTTCGTCTTTTTTATTCATTAATAGTTAACTATATCAAGGTTTATAAAATAGGCAATTTTATATATAAAATGCTTAAATAAGAAAATATTTGAACAATGCTATTTTGTCAGCATTTCCACCTCTTTTATTATCTCATCTAGAGATACTGCAGCTTTAACCAAAAACTTTTGTGCACCTAGTAGCTTTGCTTTATCTACATCACTTTGTTTGCTTGTATTTGAAAGCATGATAACTGGAACATTTTTCATAGTCTGATCCATACGGATCTTCTGTAAAATATCAAAACCTGTCATACCTGGTAAAAAAATATCTAGAACAAAAATATCTGGTTTTATATTTTTAATTAATTCAAATGCTTCATCACCACTTTTTGCTAGTGATACATTGTGTCCTGTAGCACCAAATTTTTTCATCAAAATAGATCCTAGAAAGGCATCATCTTCTACCCAAATAATATTTTTTGGAGATTTATTTTCATTCATATATACACTATTTTAAACTATTACTAAATATAAGCAATGTGTATTTCTATGTTTACAATAGTACCTATACTATGATTATGTCATAATAATATTTGACATATACGATTATATTATGTATATTTTTGTCAGACGGTAAAACATATGGAGGTATGTATGCCAGATAAAATCGATCAGAGATCACTTGACGTTGCAAAAGGAATTGTTTCGAGGGATCAACACCCTCGAATGCCCGTTACACAACCAACAACCCCCATCGTCGATCAAGATGACGGTGACGGTGACACTGACTATGGTGACAGAAGGAACACTGTTAGAAGTCTTCTTCATCTCTTCAGACACAGTGCTAAATAGCACTAGCAGACGACCCCGCCAATTGGACGGGGTCGTTTTTCATTTAAAATTTAATAATAACTTTTTATACTATCCACTATTCCCTATTCTTTTCTTCTACTCTTACCTACTTTTTTCACTTTTACTTTACTATTTTCGTAAATCTTTTTTATTTCTACAAGTTCATCTCTTATAATAGCTGCAGTTTCAAAATCTAGTTCTTTAACTGCTTGCTCCATTGATTGTTCTTTTTCTTTTATCAATTTCTTTGGATCAACATCAAGTAAATTCTTATCCAATTTTATAAGCTCACTGACAGTTTTATCATGCTCACTACGTAGCTCGTCTGTTATATCATGTATCTTCTTTATTATTGTTTTTGGAGTGATGCCGTGCTTTGTATTGTATTCAATTTGAATCTTTCTTCTTCTTTCTGTTTCTTTTATTGCATAATCCATTGCTTTGGTCATAATATCTGCATACAAAATCACTCTTCCAAATACATTTCTAGCTGCACGACCGATTATTTGTATAAGTGATGTTTCTGATCTCAAAAAGCCAGCTTTGTCTGCATCTAGGATTCCAATAAGAGAAACTTCGGGTAGATCAAGCCCTTCTCTCAATAGATTAACACCTACTATTATGTCGTATTTACCTTTTCTAAAATCTGTAAGTATAGTTATTCTATCTATTGTTTTTATATCACTATGCAAGTATTCTGACTTTATTCCTTTTTCTTTTAAATATGCAGAAAGATCTTCTGCCATCTTTTTTGTAAGTGTAGTTGCTATAGCTCTTTCACCTTTTTTAATTACTTTTTCAGCTTCTTCAATAAAATCAAATATCTGACCTTTGTA
>CAZQAQ010000025.1:0-3019 GCA_964591325.1 uncultured Candidatus Saccharibacteria bacterium
CTATAAACTTTGCAAAAGAAAATAATTATAAATACGTTTACCTCGGTTCCCTACAGAGACCTAGTGATGTGTACAAATTACAATTTGAAGGAATTGAATGGTTCGATGGTAAAGAATGGAAAAGAGATTTGGAGGAGGTAAAGAAGTTATTAGTTAATGTATAATAGCAAAATGGAATATAAAAAAGCCCATATTCATTTTGTAGGTATTTGCGGTGTAGCAACTAGCGCTTTGGCTATTGCTCTAAAAGATCATGGTTACAAAATAACAGGTTCTGATAAGGGATTCTTCCCTCCTGTATCTACTGATTTAGAAAAAAACGGAGTTGAATTTTATGCCGGCTGGCACCCAGAAAATATAGGAGATCCTGAAGTTATAATAGCTGGAGGAAGTGGTACGAGTCTAAATAATCCCGAAATAATATATGCAAAAGAGAAAGGTATAGAAGTACTCTCTTTTGCTGAAGCGATAGGAAAATATGTTGTAAAAGAAAAATCAATCGTAGTTACAGGTACTTGGGGTAAAACAACAATATCATCACTTTTATCTTTTATACTAATGGATAATGAAATGAAGCCAAGCTATTTTACTGGCGGAGTTTCCCTTTCTCACAAATCAGGAATGATATCAAATTCAAATATAAGCGTAGTTGAAGGTGATGAATACAAAACAGCAATTTGGGATAATAGACCTAAATTTTATTACTATAAGCCCAACCACTTATTACTTACCGCAATATCTTGGGACCACGCAGATCTCTACCCCACTGAAGAAAGCTATTTTGATGTGTTTAAAAAATTAGTAAACAGTATTCCTAAGGATGGCATAATAGTTGCTAATAAAGATGATGAGGGAATAAAAAAAGTAATTAAAAATGCAATATTTTATGGAAAAGCAGATGCTGATTATATATACAAAAATATAAAACAAACAAAGCAAGGACTAATATTTGATATTGAGAATAAAGGTAAAGTATATAAAATCCAGTCAAATCTACTAGGAAGTTTTCAAGCAGAAAATATAACTGGCGCTTTTACAATGGCAAATAGTATCGGTCTTGAACCAGATAGAATAATAAAATCAATTGCAAAATTTAAAGGTATGAAAAGAAGATTAGAGAAAAGACTTGATGGTGATGTAAAAGTCTTTGATGATATTGCACATTCTGGCGAAAAGGCAATTTCAGTTCTAAATAGTTTAAGATCAATATATGAAGGTAAAATTATAGCTGTGTTTGAACCAAACATTGGTGGTAGAGAAAGAAATTCTAGTGCACTTTATGATAATGCATTCAGTAGTGCTGATGTAGTAATAATACCGAGACTTTCAAAACTTAAAATAAATGAAGGTGAGACAGAAAAACCCATGGAAGGAAACGAACTCGCAGACACCATTTCAAAAACTCATAAAAATACAAAATACATTGATAATGATGATGAATTAGTAAAGTTCCTTATAGACAACACAAAAAAAGGCGATGTTATTGCCTTTCTTGGATCACATGGATTTAGAGGAATGATAGAAGAAACAGTAAATAAACTAAAATAATTTAGTTTCAATCAGACTATTTACCCTCGTCAACTATATCTGTACTAATAGCGTTATCTTTTATATTTTTAATAAGAAGAGTAATACCGCAGTGATTGCACTCAATAACCATACCCTCTTTGATATTTGTGTATCTTGATAAATCTATGTTGTTTTTACATTCTGGACAAATTGATTTCATATATTTCTGTATACTTCTAATAGTACACAAAAGAGTGTAGTATATCAATATGCATATAGATAAAGTTACAACTCCAAACGAAGAATATAGCGCTCTAAATGAGATTTTAGAGGTAAAAAACATAATCCTAAAAAGAGAGGATAAACACATTTATGGTTCACACAAAGGTAGGTCTATACCTAAAATGATAGATATTTACATGGAACAAGGTATAAAAGAATTTGTTATATCATCATCTGGAAATGCGGGTCTAGCTGCGGGTCTGTATATAAAAGAAATAAATAAAAATAGAGAGGAAAAAATTAAGCTTGAAATCTTAGTTGGCAATAAAGTAAATAAAATTAAATTAAAAAAGATAAACGATATACTGGATGAAAATATAAGATTAAGTCAGGTTGAGAAACCTTTACAATCTTTATTTGAAAGAACTAAAGATGAAAGTATAAAAGGTTTAAGACAGTCTACTGATGACAATGCCCTTTTGGGTTATGAGAGCTTAGCTCAAGAAATAATAAATATTCCGGATGTAAAAAGAGTTTATATTGGCTCATCGTCAGGAACAACTGCGCAGGCATTACTCGAGTATTTTATAAAAAATAAAAAAGATATTGAAGTAAATATAGTTCAAACTTCTTCATGTCACTACATGGTTGATGGTATATCTGAAGATATTCCAAAAGATGAAATATCTATAGCTGATGCAATAGTTGATAAAACTGCTTTTAGAAAAGATAAAATATCAAAACTTATAAAAGATACGGAAAGCAAATGCTTTATCGCTACAAATGAAGAAATTTCAAATGCTATTGATATAGTAAAAAACAATACCGGAATCGATATATCACCAAATGGAGTCTTATCAATTGTTGGACTAATGAAAGATTCTTATACTAGAAAACTATCTGGTACAAATGTATGTATTGTCTGTGGTATATAACTACTTCAAACCCTTAATTAACTTTGTAAATTTATCTATTCTATCTAGTCTATTTTCAAATACTCCAAGTGCAATACAGGCTGGACTAAATATAACTTTATCACCCTTTTTTGAATTTTCTTTTGCGAAAGTTAATGCTTCTCTTATATCCAAAGCTTGTTTAAATTCAACTTTTTTTAATGAGAGTAATTGATTTCTAAAACCTACAGTACCACTTCCCGGTAAACATATAACCAATCTAACGCTCTGACCAATAGTCTCTATGAGCGATTGATACTCATAACCAGTATAAGCACCACCTATTATCAAAATAATATTTTTATCTTCTGGGTTTGGATTATCTTTGTATAAAT
>CAZQAQ010000025.1:3119-7287 GCA_964591325.1 uncultured Candidatus Saccharibacteria bacterium
CCTATTATCAAAATAATATTTTTATCTTCTGGGTTTGGATTATCTTTGTATAAATTCATAATTGCAGATCTTGTGGCTTCGGGGCTAGTTGAACCTGCATCATTATAATAATCAACACCTTTTATGGATCTAACAAATTCCATATGGCCTTTTACCCCTTTGAAACTTTCTATTACGCCTTGAGCAATATCTCTATCAATCTTAAATATCTCACTTACTTGTAGTGCCAATGAAGAATTTTCTTTATATTGAGGATATTGTATAGATATATTCCAATTTGCAGGCACCAGACCTTTTCTTGTTCTAAATATCTTTGCTCTAGCAGTAAAACCAAATCTATTTCTCAAGACATCTATAACGCTATCTGGTGCAATTATAAAGTTATTGTATGTTTGTCTTTCGAGTAAACCGAAGACTTCATTTTCACCACCATTACCTACTGAAGTTAGAGAAGTTATGACTGCTATATGCGGGTTGATATTCGCATTTCTATATTCATTTATCATATACTCAGGAATCTCAGATATAACTATATCTCCAGGTTTAATCTTTTTAAGATTTGAAATATATCCATTACCCGATTCATGATCTATGGCATAGAAATTTTGTGGAGATATGCTCTTTGGATCACTTTTAAATATGGAATAAATCAATTTTGAAATCATTGTTTTTCCATAAGATCCAGCAACGCCGATGAGAGTAATGTTTGGAGAAAACTTCAAAAATACTATTTCTTGATACTCTATTGGCACATTTGCTTCTTTTGCCTTTTTTAAAAAAAGAGATTTTGAGTGTATATCTGAAGACAGTATTATGAGATCTTTATCTATTAGGTCATCAGGATTTATCTTACCTATCTTTATCGAATCACTATATTTTGGACCCAGTTTCTTTATGAAAGACTCTATTTTGGATTTACTCCTTGTGTCAAAAATAGTTATATTTGATTTTAGATTTTTAAGGAACTTTATATCAGGAACCATTTCCCCATACAATCCCAGGCCTATTACGGCTATATTTTTATCCTTGAAGTATTCTTTGTAGTTCACCTACCTATTATATCTGTAGATACGGCTTTTTCAATCAATTCTTTAACCTTGATCAATTCTTGAAGTAATGCTTGAAGTTTCAAAGATTCATCATCAGAACTTGTTGTTAAAGTTACATAAGTAGATAATTTTCTTAAAAAGAGATTATATAGATCATTAAAGTATTTTTCTAATATATTTATATTTTCTCCATTTACCGGCTCATCTCTAAATGAATAAAACTGTGATGGTCTACTTAGACCTTCAAAATATATTTGATCGTCTGAAAGTATTCCGTACAGACTTGGCATTCCTTTTTGATAATAATTCATGTTTTATTTTTAAATTAATAATTTGATTTTATACTCACAAATGAGTCTTTTGTGATAATCACATGATCTAAAATATTTATACCTATAATCTTCCCTGCTTTTATGAGTTGTTCTGTAATCTCTATATCTTGAGCACTTGGTGTACATACGCCCGAAGGATGATTGTGTGCCAAAACTATAGCTCCTGAAGAATACTCTATTGCAGGCCTAAAAACCTCCCTAGGATGGGCTATATTGACGTTTATGGTACCAATAGATATAACCTCATCATGTATGATCCTATTGTGGCTATTTAGATATAAACCCCTTAAATGCTCTTTTGGAAGGCTTCTCATGTCATATAGGTAATCAAATACATCCCTAGCATTTCTAATGACTGTAGAGCCAAATTTATCCTTATAATTGAATCTTCTACCCATTTCCCCACAAGCTATTATCTGACAAGCCTTGATAATGGGTATATTCAAATCATTTGATAATTTTTCTGGGTTCTTTTCAGATACTATGCTTTTCTCTCCATATTCTCTTATTATCCTATATGACATTGCCAAGACATCTTCTTTTTTACTACCTACGTTTAAAACTACGGCCAAAAGTTCAGCAACAGATAGAGCTTCTGGTCCTTGTTTTATGAGTTTTTCTCTAGGTTTATTGTCTATAGGTAAATCTCTAATCTTATAGATAAATTCTCCAAAAGAACCATCTATCAAGAAATCATTATCCTTTAATTTATAATCATTTGATATCATTTCTCGATTATAACAACACGATATGATATCAAACAATAACAAAAACCATTAAAATTTTATCGAGATTTTATTTCGTGTGGATAACTACTTTATAGTGTCTACTGATACAGTACTTGTATTGAATTTCTTACCTTTTGCTTCAAACTTTACAACTTTTTCACCCTTTGCAAATACATCCCCTATTAGACTAGACATTTTTGAATTTAATTCATTTGTTGATATTGGATGTATACCATAAGCAAGACCTAGTTCACGTACATCATTTTCATCATCCAAAACAGAGAATACTGCAACATTTGATCTTAAGCTTGATATAGCTTTTAGCACATCTATCTTTACTCCGAAAGTAAATATTGCTCTAACCTTTGCTTTTTGAGCTTTCTTTATCAAATCTGAAGCAATCTTCAATACGCCAGAATTTGCTTTTGGTAGTGAATTGAAATGGATAAGTTCATCTCTCTTTGATTCAGTAAATTCCATTACTTTACCCATCATAACTGTAGCTTCTTTTGGATATTCACCATATGCAGTTTCTCCTGACATAGACATAGCGCCTGAACCATCAAGTACAGCATTTCCAATATCTGAAACTTCTGCTCTAGTTGGTCTTGGATTCTTTATCATGCTTTCAAGAGCTTGAGTTGCAACTATAGAATACTTACCCATAGATAATGAAACTTCCAACATCTTCTTTTGTAGATATGGTAGTTCTTGTATTGGAACTTCTGCACCTAGATCTCCTCTTGCAACCATTATTCCATCACAATATTTCAATATATCTTTTACATTCAAAAATCCTTCTCTGTTTTCAATCTTTGCTATGATCTTTGGTTTATAGTTTGGATATTTATCTGTAATCTTCTTTATTTCAAATATATCTTCTTTACCTCTTACGAAAGAGTGGGTTATATAATCTACATTATTTTTTGCACAGAAATTTATAAAACCTTTATCTTTCTCTGATAGTGCAGGTAGATTTATATGGACATTTGGAATATTCAAGCTCTTTTTGCTCTTTAATAGTCCTGAGTTATTTATCACACACTTTACACCTTTTGAATCTTTTTCAATTACAACAGCTTCTATAGATGCATCATCGTACAACGCAACTTGTCCAACTGAAACTTCCTTATGAAAATTTGGATATGAAACCAAAACTATATTTTTTCCTTTGTATTGAGGATCACCAGTAAATATTATATGATCCCCCTTCTTTACCTCTATAGGTACTTCTATATCTTTTGTTCTTATTTCAGGACCTTTTGTGTCTATAGCAATTGGAATCTTTGTACTTATAGCTCTTATAGTATTTATAACCTTTAGTGTGTCCTCTTCATTTTGATGTGCTGTATTCATCCAAGCAACATTTGCTCCTGCATCAAAAACCATTTTTAGAAAGTCTGTTGATGCTCTATTATCCGCTATTTTAGCTAAAATCTTTGTATTTCTTATTGGCTTAACTGTAGTAATTGCCTTTGCTGGTTTCATCTGTTGTATATGTATTTAATGATAAAAATGTAAAAGGATTATATCCCAAACTAGCCCTAAAATCAACGATAAAACTATTTTTTATCTATATCTTTGATTTCGTACAAATCACCATACCAAGAGAAATAACAAGACAAGACAGTGGCAGTTATTATGGCCATAAGACCAAAATCATAAAATGTGGTTGAAATTAAATATGTATACTTTAATAAACCTAATTCTGACAATATATAATTCCAATCATGTATGGATGAATCACCTCCTAAAAGAGGTAATTCCATCTTTATTGAATCTGAAATATAAACAGCAACATTTAATATACTTTGCCCAACCCAAAATAGTAAAATCGATCCAGATAAGTACTCTTTTCTAAATACATAAAAATAAATAACAAAAACTATAGGTACAATGATCTGAAATAATGAACCTGATAAAACATATATAAATTCTCCCAAGAAACTAAATATAGTATGCCCAGCTTCATGAATAATAAGATCTACACCATCTAAAATATTCCATTTAAGTAAAGCTCTGGGTCCTTCAGCATAATTTATAAAATACCAACTAAGTA
>CAZQAQ010000026.1:0-7187 GCA_964591325.1 uncultured Candidatus Saccharibacteria bacterium
TGTAGTAACAGGACGTATTGAAAGAGGTATGATAAAGGTTGGAGAAGAAGTTGAAGTTATTGGTTTTAGAGATACTTCAAAGACAACAATTACAGGTATAGAAATGTTCAATAAGTCTCTAAAGGAAGGTATGGCTGGAGACAATGCTGGACTTCTACTAAGAGGTACATCAAAGGATGATGTTACTCGTGGTATGGTTCTTGCAAAGACAGGTTCAGTTAAGCCTCACACAGAATTTGAATCAGAAGTATACATCCTAAAGAAGGAAGAAGGAGGAAGACATACACCATTCTTTACAGGATACAAGCCTCAGTTCTACATCAGAACAACAGACGTAACAGGAGAAGTAACACTAGCTGCAGGAGTAGAAATGGTTATGCCTGGAGATACAGTTACATTCAAGGTAAAACTAGTTGCACCAGTTGCTCTAGAAGATAAGCAAAGATTTGCTATCCGTGAAGGAGGTAAGACAGTAGGTGCCGGAGTTATAACAAAGATAGTTGCATAATAAATCTATGACTACTGCTACAAAAGAAGTAAAAAAGAAGGTAACACGAGCTAAAGCTATAAAGGCACCAGTAGAAGGTGATGGAGCAAGACTACGCATACGTGTACGTGCTTATGAGCACAAGATTCTCGATGCTTCTTTGAAGCAGATTATGGATACTGCAATTAGATATGATATGAAGTTCTATGGTCCTATACCACTTCCAACAGAAATAAAGAAATATACTGTAAACAGAGCTGCATTCGTATATAAAAATACTCGTGAGCAGTTCGAAATGAGAGTGCACAAGAGACTAATAGACATAATAAATCCAAATCAGAAGATCATCGAAGCTCTTACAAACCTTAGTCTACCTGGGGGAGTAAACATAGATGTAAAAATGATGTAATCATTATATTAATTAATACTGCAATGAAATTTATTCTTGGACGAAAGCTAAATATGACTCAGATATTCGACAAAGATGGTGTTGTTCATCCAACAACTCTTGTTGAAGCTAGTCCTATAGTTGTAACACAAGTGAAGACAAGTGAGTCTGATGGTTACAATGCTGTACAAGTTGCAAGTGGAGCAAAAAAGGTAGAAAGACTAAATAAAGCTCTAAAGGGACATATGAAAGATCTAGGTGCTTTTGCTTCTCTTAGAGAATTTAGAGTAAATGAAGTAAATCATAAAGTTGGAGATAAAATAGATTTAGCTCAGTTCAAAGAAGGTGACTCAATAGAAGTTAGTGCTATTTCAAAAGGAAAGGGTTTCCAAGGTGTTGTGAAGAGACATGGTTTTGCCGGAGGTCCTCGTACACACGGTCAGAAGCACTCAGAAAGAGAGCCTGGATCTATCGGAGGAGGTCTTAGAAATAAGGTTCCAAAGAAAATGAGAATGGCCGGAAGAATGGGTAGTGATAGAGTAACAATAAAGAATCTGAAAGTATTACACGTAGATCAGAATTCAAATATTCTTTATATCTCTGGTGCAATTCCTGGTAAAAGAGGAACACTGGTTGAAATAATCGGATAAAAATGATAGAAAGACAAAACAATGGAAACAAAAATAGAAACAAAAATACATAATCAGAGAGGAGAAGAAGTTGGAAAGATAAATCTTCCAGCAGAAGTATTTGGTCTACCATGGAATTCAAACTTAGTTCATGGAGTGGTTGTTTCTATGATGTCATCTAGTCGTGATCCTATTGCTCATACAAAGACTCGTGGAGAAGTAAGTGGAGGAGGTAAAAAGCCATGGCAACAGAAGGGTACTGGTCGTGCTCGTCACGGTTCTACAAGATCTCCTATCTGGGTAGGTGGAGGTATAGCGCACGGTCCAAGAAATGATAAGAATTATGATAGAAAGATAAATAAGAAGACTAAAACAAAAGCCTTATATACTATTCTTTCAAAGAAATTTAAAGACGGTGAATTACTATTTGTTGATTCAATATCATTTGATAAACCAAAAACAAAAGATGCAAAGGTTACAGTTGAATCATTTGGAAAGATAAAAGGTTTTGAAAAGTTCACAACAAAACCAAAAAATGTGGCTATCATAGCTATGGATAAGAAATCAGAAAATGTTTCAAAGAGCTTTGGTAATTTTGGAAATATTTCTATAGAAGAATTTAGAAATATAAATCCAGTTTCTATCCTTAACCATAAATATGTGGTTATCGTGAACCCAAAGGATAGTCTAAAAACTTTTAATAAATAAAATATATGGCTTTATTCGGACTAAAAAAGAATACAGAAAGTAAGGTTGAGACAAAAAAGCCTACTTCAAAAGTTACAAAGGAGACAAAGACTACAAAAAAGGCTGTTGTTAAAGCTGTTGCTGAAAGAGTAAATAAAGGAACAACACTTGAGAGTGATGTAATCATAAGACCTAGAATAACAGAGAAGTCCGGTCTAGCTATAGAATCAAGTAATATTTATACTTTTGAAGTAAAGAAAGATGCTACAAAACAATCAATTGCAAAAGCTATAAAGAATATGTACAAAGTTACTCCAATAAAGGTAAGAACAGTACATCTTCCTGCTAAAGCAGTTTTCGTAAGAGGAAAACATGGTGTTCAATCATCAATAAAGAAAGCTCTAGTTTATCTAAAGAAGGGAGATAAGATAGAAATTGCATAAATAAATTTATAATAAATATATGAAACACTATCACCCAACAACACCATCAAGACGTCACATGACAACACTTCCTTTCAAGAAGTATTTGACTACATCTGAACCTTATAAGCCACTTACAAAAGGTATGAAGAGAGACGTTGGTAGAAATAGCCAAGGTCGTATAACAGTAAGACATCAAGGAGGTGGACATAAGAAACTATATAGAGAGATAGATTTCTTCTACAACAAGAAGGATATGAAAGCTACAATAAAGACTATTGAGTATGATCCATTCAGAACAGGATACATTGCACTAGTTCAATATGCAGATGGAGAGAGAAGATACATACTTGTACCAAAGACTATGAAAGTTGGAAATACATTTATCGTTTCAGAAAATGCTCTTATAGAAACAGGAAACAGACTACCTCTAAAGAAAATCCCAGTTGGAACATTTGTATACAATATAGAAGTTAAACCAAACGGTGGTTCAAAATTGGTAAGATCAGCAGGTACTTTTGCACAAGTTATTGCAAACGATGCAGGATATACACATATAAAACTTCCTTCAACAGAAGTTAGAAAAGTTCATGAGACTGCTTGGGCAAGTGTTGGTACAGTTTCAAATGAAGAATCTCGTCTAGTAAACATAGGAAAAGCAGGACGTTCACGCTGGTTAGGTATACGTCCAACAGTTAGAGGATCTGCTCAGAACCCTGTGGATCACCCATACGGAGGAGGAGAACAGAGAACAGGTCGAGGTCTACGTAGACTAAAAACTCGTTGGGGTAAACCAGCAGGAAAGGGTCAGAAGACAAGAACACCAAAGAAATATTCAAACGTATTCATTGTCTCAAGAAGAAAGGTTGGAAAAAAGTCAGCAAATGATCAGATATAATATCAAAAAAAGCTTATATTTCTTGACTTTAATCAATGATTTGCTAGTATTTGAAGACTTCAAACAAAAATAAAACATGTCACGATCACTAAAAAAAGGACCATATATCGAAGAAAGACTGCTAAAGAAGATAGCAGGTAAAAAGCCAATAGAGACTGGGGTTATTAAGACATGGTATAGAAGAAGCCAGATTGCTCCTGAAATGGTCGGTTTTATTTTTGGTGTATACAACGGAAAGCAACATATAGAAGTTTTGGTCACCGAGGAAATGGTTGGACACCGCCTTGGTGAATTTTCTCCTACAAAGAAATTCATAAGACACGGAGGAAAGATGCAGAAAGAGCTTGAAATGAAAGCAAAGGAAGCTGAAGTTAATGCTGCAAAAGCTGCTAAGGAGGCTGTTGCTTCACCAGCAAAAAAATAATTTAAATAAAAGCCATGATCAACGCTTCACTAAAAAACTACAGACAATCACCACGTAAAATGAGAGGCGTGGCAAATCTAATAAAAGGAAAGCCTGTTACAATTGCTTTAGATACATTGGCACATATAAATAAGAAAGCAGGGGACCCATTATATGCTCTACTTGCTTCAGCAGTTTCAAATGCAAAGAATAATTTTAATATGGAAAAAGAAGGTTTAATAGTAAAGGATATAAGAATAGACTCTGGTTTTATATTGAAGAGAAATATGCCAAGAGCTCGTGGTATGGCATATAGAATAAATAAGAGAACAAGCCATGTAAATATAACATTGGCTCCTAAACCAGAAAAAGCTCCAAAGACAAAGGCTGCTTCAAAGGTAGAAAATAAAAAAGAAGTAAAGGTTAAAAAAGAACAAAAATAACATGTCAAAATCAGTCCACCCATATTCACATAGACTAGGAGTAATACGCGATTGGAAGAGTCGTTGGTTTAGACAGAACAAAGACTACAGAGATTCACTAAAAGCAGACCTACTTATAAGACAGTTCCTTACAAAAGAACTTAGAACATTTTATCTATCTGATGTTCAAATAGAGAGAAATCAGAAATCTCTAAAGGTAATAATAAGAACTTCACGTCCCGGAATGATAATAGGAAGAAGTGGGGATGGAGTTGTTAAACTTAGAGAAAAAATTCTTTCAATTTTGAATAAGAATAAAGTAGATCTACAAGGACAAGAACTAAAACTAGATATTGAAGAAGTAAGAAACCCAGAAGCAAATGCAGCTATAGTTGCTATGATGGTTGCTGAAGGACTAGAAAAGAGACTTCCTTTCAGAAGAGTACTAAAGCAGACTATAGAAAAAGTTATGGCAAATAGAGAAGTTCAAGGAGTAAAGATAAAGCTTGGAGGTCGTCTGGGTGGAGCAGATATGGCTCGTACAGAAGATCTAAAGAGAGGTCGTATTCCACTTCAAACTCTAAGAGCTGATATTGATTTTGCTCGTGAAAAGGCAAATATGACATACGGTGGAATTGGAATAAAAGTTTGGATATATAAAGGTCAAATATTTGAAAGAGATCTAAAGACAGCACGTGAGAGAGAGGCTGTAAATAACAGATCATAATTTATTTAAATACCATGTTTTTCCCTAAAAAAGTAAAATTCAGAAAGTGGCACACAGGACGTAAGAATGCAAAGAAACTTGCTGTTGCTGTTGAGACACGCGGTACAAAACTATCTTTCGGATCTTTTGGATTGAAAGCTCTTGAATACGGAAGATTGACTTCAAATGAAATTGAAGCTGCAAGAAAAGTTATGGCTCGTTATGCAACAAAGTCTGGAAAGGTTTGGGTTAGAGTTTTTCCTGATAGACCATATACTCAGAAGCCACCTGAAGTAAAACTAGGAAAAGGAAAGGGAGATCCAGTAGGATTCGTAGCTGAAGTTAGAGCAGGAAGAATACTTTTTGAAGTAGATGGAGTTACAGATGCAGTAGCTGCAGAAGCTCTTAGAAAAGCTGGTACAAAAATTTCAGTAAAGACAAAAGTTGTAAATCGTAACTTAATATAGTATAAACATATGAAAGAGTATAAGAATAAAACAATAGAAGATCTAAAGAAGCTAATAAATGAAAAGAGAGCTTCAATACGTGATTTTCGTTTCGGCTCTACAGGAAGCAAGACAAAGAACGTAAAGCTATCAGCTACTCTTAGAAAAGACATAGCTAGAATAATGACTGAACTTACCCTAAGAAGGAAAGCAGAGTCAAAGAAATAAAGGATTATAAACAAAATGGAAACAAAAACAACACAAAACAATATATCAGCACCAAAGAGACAGAAACTTTCTGGGGTTGTTGTATCTGACAAAATGAAAGATACAGTCGTTGTGCTGGTAGAAAGATTTGTTAAAGATCCTAAATACCAAAAGTATATGAAACTTAGAAAAAGATATAAGGTTCATGATGCTGGTAATACAAAAAAGATAGGCGATAAGGTTGTTATAGAGTCGTGCAGACCTATATCAAGACATAAGTCTTTCAAAATTTCAGCATAATAATTTAAATAAACTTCCATGATACAGCCACGTTCAATAGTAAGAATAACAGATAATTGCGGAGCAAAAATAGGCCGTATATTTAAGGTGCTAGGAAGCTCAAAGAAAAGATATGCAACAATAGGGGATCTAGTTGTACTTTCTGTACAAAAAGCAGAACCTAGAAAAACTATAAAGAAGAAAGACGTTCTTCAAGCTGTAGTTGTAAGACAAGTTCAGCCTTTTAGAAGAAAGGACGGATCATATATAAAGTTTGATGAAAATGCAGTTGTAATTGTAGAAAAGGGTAAGAAGGAACCTGTTGCTGGACGTATATTTGGTCCTATACCACGTGAAATAGCTGAAGAAGGTTTCCAAACTATTGCATCACGTGCACCAGAAATAGTATAAAAATTATATGAATATCAAGAAAGACAACAATGTAATAGTGCTTACAGGAAAGGATAAGGGTAAGACCGGAAAGGTTTTGAAAATGCTTCCTAAAGAAAATAAACTTATAGTTTCAGGTTTAAATATGGTTAAGAAGCATCAAAAGCCAAGACAGAAAGGACAAAAGGGTCAGACAGTAGAAGTTTCAATGCCAATTCATATTTCAAATGTTGCACTTGAATCAGAATATAAGAAAGGAAAGAAGAAATAAGATATTGTAAGGTAGAAATAAAAACATGAAAAAAGAAACAGTAAAAAATACATATGAATTGAATAAGAACTCTTTTGAAAATCTAAAGGGTAAGTTGGATTTCAAAAATAAGATGCAAGCTCCACATCTTGTAAAGGTTGTAGTTTCTACAGGTATTGGTTCACTTAAAGATAAAAAGAAGATGGAACTTATTGCAGACCGTCTTGCAAAAATAACTGGACAAAAGCCTGCTGTAAGAGGTGCGAAGAAGTCTATAGCATCATTCAAAGTTCGTCAGGGAGATCCAGTTGGATACCAAGTAACACTAAGAGGAAAGAGAATGTGTGATTTTATTGATCGTCTTATAAATATTGCTCTTCCTCGTACAAAGGACTTCCGTGGTATATCAAGAACAGCTATAGATGAAATGGGAAATTATCATCTTGGAATAAAAGAACATACAATATTTGCTGAAACATCAGATGAAGATTTGAAGGATGTATTCGGAATGGGAGTAACCTTTGTAGTATCTTCTAAGAAAGAAGAAGAAACAATAGCTTTCCTAGAATACCT
>CAZQAQ010000027.1:0-2791 GCA_964591325.1 uncultured Candidatus Saccharibacteria bacterium
AGTACATAAACATTACCACACCCTCATTCATTTTTCTATATGACTCTGATATATTGTCATAAATGACCATATCTACCAAAATATCAGAAATATCTAGACTAAACCCTTTTCAAAAAAAGGCTCTATCTAAACTTGGTATAAATACTGTTATTGATTTACTTTATCATTTCCCTACTCGATACGGAGATACATCTGAAACAAAAAATATTGGAAATCTCATAGCTGGTGAAAATGCAGTTATATTTGGAAAGATATCTGGTTTAAAAACTGGTAAAGGATTTAAGACAAAGATAACTATGGCAAATGGTTATGTAGAAGATGAAACTGGAGGGATAAAGTGTGTATGGTTCAATCAACCATATATGGCAAAAATGGTAAATGATGGGAGTATGGTCAGAATCGAAGGTAAAGTTTCAAAAAGAAAAAAAGATAATGAGATATATTTCTCAAACCCAAAGATAGAGGTAATGAATAAATTGCCGATTGGTGTTGGCGATTCTCTTTTTGGAAAAGATGGTGAAGCTCACATCCTATACCCTATTTACAAAGAATCAAATGGAATAACTTCAAACTGGTTTTATCATAAGATAAATGAAATATTCAAAAGTGATTTACTATCAAATATAGAAGATCCCATTCCAGAAGATATATTGAAAAAATACAATCTACCTAGCATAAAAACTGCTCTTATCTGGATACACACTCCTATGAAAAAAGCAGATGCAGAATCAGCCAGAAAAAGATTTGCTTTCGAAGAAATATTTTTTATACAACTTCAAAATGAATATTCAAGAAAAGAATATAGAAAAAATCCGAGCTTTATCATAAAACCGGGTTATGATCATATACAACAATTTATAAAAAGATTTCCATTCAAGCCTACTGATGCTCAAGTAAAAGCTACAGATGCAATCATAAATGATTTTGGTAAAGGATATGCAATGTCACGTTTGCTTGAAGGTGATGTGGGTTCCGGAAAAACTGCAGTCGCAGCAACTACTACATATGCAATAGTAACCACAAAGGCTAGTCTAGAAAAAGACGATTTAATTAAACCAGATATAAAAAGTAAAATGAGTTTAATTGGACCAGGACATCTTCAAGTAGCATATATGTGTCCTACAGAAATACTTGCTACTCAACATTTCGAATCTTTTATTCAGTATTTCTCATATTTAGGAATTCAAATTGCCCTTATAACTGGAAGTGGTTGTAGGAAGTTTCCATCTAAAATAAACCCAAAAGGCTGGACTGATATATCTAGATCACAACTTTTGAAATGGATTAAAGAGGGTGAAATATCTGTTGTTATAGGTACGCATGCACTTATACAAAAGACTGTAAAATTCAAAAACTTAGCTTATGCAATCATAGATGAACAGCATCGTTTTGGTATAAATACTCGAAGAGCTCTCATAAAAAGAGATGAAACGGGTGTGACACGTGCACCACATTTATTATCAATGACAGCAACACCTATTCCCCGCACTCTTGCACTTACGATATACGGAGATTTGGATATAACACTTTTGGATGAAGTACCTCAAGGTCGCCAAGCTATTACTACAGAAATAGTAAAAATAGATGATAGAAAAAATGTATATGAAAAGATTCGTGAAGAAATAAATAATGGAAGACAAGCTTATGTAATATGTCCTAGGATAGACGAACCAGATCCAGATAAAGAAAAAGTTCTTCAATTAAAATCTGTAAAAGAAGAAGCGAAAAGATTGAAGAAAGATGTATTCAAAGAATTCAATATAGGGATAATGCATAGCAAGATGAAACCTGATGAAAAAGACAAAGTAATGAAGGATTTTAAAGATGGAAAAATAGATATACTTTGTTCAACATCAGTAGTGGAAGTTGGTGTAAATGTACCAAATGCAACTATGATAATAATAGAAGGTGCAGAAAGATTTGGTTTGGCACAATTACACCAATTGCGAGGTAGAGTTATGAGGTCTACACATAAACCTTATTGTTTTATATTCACAGAAAAAGAAAGTGAAAAAACTTTTGAAAGATTGAGTGCGTTAAAAAATGCAAAGAATGGTTTTGAACTAGCTGAATATGATTTGAAATTTCGTGGTGCTGGAGAATTATCGGGCAATAAACAATGGGGTGTATCAGATATAGCAATGGAATCACTAAAAAATATAAAGATGGTAGAACTGGCAAAAGAAGAAGCGAAAAAACTATTTGAGGATGAAAATATATTCAGAAAATACCCAAAATTAAAGGAAATTATAGAAAAATCCCATAGAGAAACCCATCTAGAGTAGTATTATCCACAACTATCGTCACACATAATATAATGATAAAATTGTACTATGAATAAAATCTTAAAAACTCTGTTTATTGTTTTAGCTATATCTTTCTTCAATATAGCCTTAGGTGCTACAGGTACTATAGATTCTACAAATAAATACGCTTGGGGAGAAAATCTAGGTTGGATAAATTTTGCACCTAGAGATTCTTCAAATAACTATGTAGGGCTAACCATCACAGACTCTGCTATTACAGGTTATGCTTGGAGTTCACTTTATGGTTGGGTAAATTTTAGTCCTACAAATTCAGGCCAAGGTGTAACAAATACAACTTCAGGTACACTAGGCGGTAGTGCATGGTCAGAACAATTGGGATGGATAGATATGACTGGAGTAAGTATAAATTCATCTGGTACTTTCACAGGCACAGCAGGTACTGCTGATACAAATGGAGGAAGAATAAAATTTGATTGTACAAACTGTAACGTAAGTACAACATGGAGACCTAGTAACACTTCTGG
>CAZQAQ010000027.1:2891-7021 GCA_964591325.1 uncultured Candidatus Saccharibacteria bacterium
AAACAAAATATTGGAAAATACAGTGCTCTATTGTCACTTATAATTCTTGGGATAATAGTAATGGTAATTGTTAAATAAAATCTATTTGACATAGTTTTTTATTAGTTATATAAATACTGAAGAAGTTTTTTGAGTTTACAGCATAAAAGTGAGGTATATCGATGAAAACAAATCAAAGAATTGCAATCGCAAGTGCTTGTGGTGCGACGATTGGTTATGGTCTGGGTACGACATTTATGTCAGGGGCATGGCTTATTCTAGCTACACTGATCGGTGGAGTTTGTGGCTGGATTGCATTCAGCCCAATAACTCTTATTAGTACATTTTTCAGTGTACTCAAAGAAAAAATCAGTGACAAATGTTCTCAAATTCGAGAACTCTGGGATGAACCTTGGAAAAGTATTTTGCCGAGAGCACTTAAACACTCACTCGCTCTATTCGTATGCTGCCAAGCTTTGGGTGCAATTGCCTGGCACTGCTTAATAATTATAGTATTTATACGTAGTAAATTACCGGAAAGCCCGGTAAATATAGTTAAAAATGTTTCAATAACTGGCTTATTCCTTTATCTGTTAATTACAATAATTGGAATCTTATCTTCTTTTCTTGACTTAAATACAGTTGTTAAAAACAAAGATAGCAGGCGCGCGCTTGCTTTAAACTATAGACTATTGAAGGATTGGGCAGCTCCAGATTTAAAGGATCAAGTTAAAATACTGCTTATCACAAATCCCATATCTCTACCCTTCACTGCTACGTGGAAATTGGTAGTGACAGCAGTCAGTGTTTTAAAGTTTATCTGGAAACTATTACACCAAATCCCAACAGCAGTTCAAATTATATGGTTTGTAATTGCAAAAACCTTTTTACTTGCACACAATAACGGAAGACTATCCAGTCTCATTGGTGCGAGTATGGGTACTATCATCGGTGTGGTGGCCAGACATGTAGTAATTGGTATGATGTCAGGTACAGTCATTGGTCTGGTAGTAAATTTCATCGGCTCTTGTTTTTCTGAAGGATACGTAAAAATGCTTTCTAAAAGACTGAGTACGAAACTTGCTTGGATGTAAATTGTAAATTCCTCGAAAAAACCACGCCCTTTTGGACGCGGTTTTTCTTTTTTATTCACTACGCTCGGTGCGCGTGCCTGGACTCGAACCAGGGACCCTCGAGGTATAAGCTCGATGCTCTAACCAACTGAGCTACACGCGCATATGGGTATATTTTATTTATACCCCTATTTTATATCATGATTGATGTTCAATATCCAGCTTTCGCTTCGGTGTAATACCATGCGAAATAATTATGGATTCATACTCTTCTCTTTCTATAGTTTCAACATCTATAAGTCTTTTTGCTATAGCATCTAGAGCATTTTTGTATTTTGAAATAATATCATTTGCTTTTGCCATACCTTCTGACATGATTTTTGAAACCTCAGCATCAATATCTGCACTTACTTTTTCTGAATACTCTTTATCCTCTATACCTTTTCCAAACATCGCTCTTCCCCCTGAACCTTCTAGAGCAAGAGCACCGATTTTATCTGACATACCATATTTTGTAACCATATCTCTAGCCAAAGCAGTTGAAACTTGAAGATCATTTGATGGACCTGTTGTAACATCACCAAACATCATTTTTTCTACTGCATAACCACCCAGTGAAACAGCAATATCATCCAGAAATTCATTCTTTGATTGCATCTTTCTATCTTCAATAGGTAAATGAAGAGTATAACCAGCCGCTCTTCCGCGAGATATTATAGATATTTTGTGAACTGGATCAGCATAAGGAAGTACAGAAGCCACTAGAGCATGACCCGCTTCATGATATGCAGTTATCTCTTTTTCCTTTTTTGAAAGAAGATGACTTTTTCTTTCAGGGCCTAACATTACTTTTTCTATTGCTCTTATCAAATCATATTGAGACACTTTTGTACGATTTTCACGCGCTGCCAATATAGCACCTTCATTCATAAGTGAGTATAGATCAGCACCAGAAAAACCTGGAGTTCTCTCAGCAATTACTCTCAGAACAACATCTTCCGCTAAAGGTTTTTTTGCACAGTGTATCTTTAGTATTTCTTCTCTATCATTTCTATCTGGTAGATCTATAGTTACTCTTCTATCAAATCTTCCAGGACGAAGTAGTGCGGGATCTAGAACATCAGGTCTATTTGTAGCAGCCATAACTATAACTTTTTCATTTGGCTCAAAACCATCCATTTCAACTAGAATCTGATTTAATGTTTGTTCTCTTTCATCATTTCCTCCTCCAACTCCTGTACCCCTTACTCTTCCTACTGCATCGATTTCATCAACAAAGATTATAGATGGTGAAGCTTCTTTTGCTAATTTAAATAGATCTCTAACACGAGAAGCACCAACTCCAACGAACATTTCTACAAATTCAGAACCGGATATTGAGAAAAATGCCACACCCGCTTCTCCTGCAACAGCTCTAGCTAGAAGTGTCTTTCCTGTTCCTGGAGCACCCATAAGTAATATACCCTTTGGAATAACCGCACCGATCTCTAGAAACTTTTTTGGGTTTCTTAAGAAATCTACAATTTCTGATAATTCTTGTTTTGCTTCTTTTGCACCTGCAACATCCTTAAATGTAACTCTTTGCTTTTTATCATCAGGTAAAGTTATACGTGCCTTTGATTGACCAAAAGAAAATGCTTGTAGACCTGCACCTTTTACTTGTCTAGTCATAAACCAAACTATTAGTAAGAGCAAAAATAGCGGACCAATAAATGGAGCAAGTTGTCCTACCCAGAACCAAAAACCACTTGGTCCTTCTACTGTAATTTTTACAGCATTTAATTTTTCTGGAGTAAGTCCATATCTAGTAAATGTTTCTGTTATAGAAGAATCAGTCTCCTTTTTTGATTTCTTTATAGTATTGTCAGAATAATTAACAGTAAGATCATCACCACTTACAGTTATAGAGCTAACTTTTCCCATACCAATATTGTTTACCAATTCTGATATAGGAATAACTGGAGTACTAGATACCCCTTCTACAATTGCAGAATATAAACCACTCAAAAGAAATAGTATTATCAAACCGAACATTAGAGAATTAATAATTCCAAACCTTCTAGGTGCTTTACCCTTTTTATTACCTTTATTGTTCCCATTTTGTGGGGGCTTTATATGTGATGTTTCTTTCATAGAGTGATTATACCCAAAAGTGAAAAATACGCTATACTTTAAATATGAACGAAACCCTTATAGAAAATAAAAAAGCAAGGATGAATTACGACATTGTCGAGGGTTTTGAAGCTGGAATAGAGCTTTTAGGTACAGAAGTAAAGAGTTTAAAGAAAAGACAAGGCTCTATACTTGGATCATATGTAACAATAAGAGGAGGCGAAGCTTTCCTTATGAATAGTGAAATACCTCCATTTCAAGAAAAAAATACAAGTGCAGACTATGATCCAAAAAGACATAGAAAATTACTACTTTCAAAGGAACAAATCTTTCAACTAGCTAGCATTGAGCAAAAGAAGGGGTTGACAATAGTGCCAATTTCGATATATAATAAATCAGGAAAAATAAAGGTAGAAATCGCTATTGTCAAAGGTAAAAAGAAATTTGATAAAAGAGAGGATATAAAAAAGAGAGATTCAGATCGTGATATGCGACGCGAGCTTTCTTTATAAAAACTTTATTTTTCTTTTTATAGTTGTTTGAAAATTTTTATATGGGGATGAAAGGCCTCGACAGTTGAGGTACTTCATATTGTGCATTGTAGAGCACCGTTAACTCTTAAATCTGACGGAAATCGTAACTGCAAAATCAGTTGCAAAGGCAGTTGTATCTCCTTTTGGAAGTACAAATCTTGCTTTCGCTTTAGCTTAGGCTCGGGCGACGGTCGCTACTCCTTTGTTTAGAGAGGTGGTGGATTGATATAAATTAAACTAGAACTATATTCTCTTCCCTGTTTATAGTTCGAATCTCTTGGGAATCGCTTTTATATATTTTGTTTACTTTAAAGTATAAAGGTTAAAAAGTCTGTCGATAGATAGACGCAAAAGCATTCTATACAATGTAGAATCAGTATAAGATTTCATCTGCACCTGGGTTCGATTCCCAGCATCTCCACAGTAATAAAAA
>CAZQAQ010000028.1:0-6826 GCA_964591325.1 uncultured Candidatus Saccharibacteria bacterium
AAAGCAACTTTTTCTGAGAAAAATGTAGAAACCTGTATTTGAATAATAGCCAAAATAAATGAAACTACGGCAAATATGGTTACAAGGGTTAGAGTCTTTGACCAAGCAAAAAAAGTGAATTGTTTTATGATATTTACATCATCTATTATATAAGCCGAAAGAGTTGGGACATATAGAGCTAGTCCATTTGAAATAATACCAAGTACTATAACCGTACTCGCTAAGCCGATGTATCTTTTTATTATATTTATAAAGGCTGACATTTTGTCCATACAATATAGCAGATTTAACCTATTTTGGGTAAAACATTTTAAAATTGACATTAAAAATCATTTTGATAATATTAAACTACTTTTGATCGCCAATGATTGGCCACCGAGGTACTCTCCTTTTGGATAGAGAGAAGCCGTGAAGCCCGCTGAAGAGCGGGCTTTGAAATTTATATTAAATCTATAGTCATTTTTCTAATATTCTGGAAATCATCGTATGAAATAGTATTTCTGTATCTTAATAATCTTTTTGAACTTATAAGTCTAAGTTGAGTAATGTCTGCAACAGAATTTGAATCGTAATTCTTTATTAAATACTCATTTCTATAATTCTTAATATTTAACTTTGTAGTTAAAGGTATTACCCATAGTACATCTTTGTTAAAAATTCTAAAAATTAGGCACGGTCTCTCAAAATCTTTATTTTTACCATTCTCTTCGCTACCTATATTTTTACCGAGCGAAGTCCACCAGACCTCCCTTTCATAAAAATGGGTAGTCTCTTTTATAATCTTTTCATTTAGTATCTTTTTTACATCATTCCAGATATCAAATCTTTTTAAATCTTCTTCCATGTCTAAATAATAACGAATCGAAATAAAGAAATAATAAAATTTGGGTAAAACAAAACCCCAACGTTAATTGGGGTTGTGAAAATATTATCAATTATTTATTTTTCTTAAAATATTCTGCAAGTCTCTCTTCCCCAAGTGGTTTATCCCCCTTCTTTATTTTCAAACTCTCTTTTACTTCTTTTATATGATCTTTATTAAAAATAGAATTCAAAATAAACACAATAATCATAGCAAGCACCGCACCAATAATTGCCATTAACATATCCTTCTGTGCATCCCAAATATCTCCCTGTGATCCCAAGAATGCCAAACCCGCCACTGGATCTACAGTTCTTGCTGTTAACCATTCCATTATTTCATAAGCCGCTGAACTTGCTCCCACTAGATCAATTGGAAAATAATATGACCAAAATCCCTTTGCATCAGAAAGTCTCATAAATACTTCTCTTACTGGATATGCCAAAAGTAGACCAAAACTAAAGTGAACCAATCTATCATACATATTTCTATCTTCACCAAACCAAGTCTTCAAAGTATCTCCAAAAGGAACTTCTGCATAAGTATAGTGTGAACCTATGACATGAAGAATCATAAAAATTGTAATAAGAGTATATGAAGTTTCTGATAGTTTTAAATACCTACCGAGAATAACAATAAGAGGTACTGCTATAAAAACTAGGATATTTTCAAGCACCCAATCATGAGGGTAAACTGGATTTATAGCTGCCCATATCCAAAATACAGAAAAAATAGATAATAGAAATATTTTATATTTTGTCATTTGTCTATTATACCACCTATAGATTATTTGTTTTCGAGATCTAGTGTATCGTCTATCCTTATTTTCTCAACAAATTCTGATACGTGACTTACTAGAATCATTGCACCTTCGTATGTGTTTAGAGCTTCAGCTATTATCGGTAAATGTCTAAAGTTTATATGGTTTGTTGGCTCATCTAGTATAAGCAAACCTGGTCTTTCCAAGACCAGTCTGGCAAAAGCTACCAAACCCTTTTGACCTTCAGACAAATCTCCGATTTTTGTTTTTATAATTTCTGAAGTAATAAGAAAACCTGCAGCAGTACTTCTCATTTCTTCTTCATTTGGTTTTTCCATTGCTTTAAAAAGTGAGTTGTATACTGTGTCATTAAAATCAAGTGTAGAAAAATCTTGTCTGTAATAACCAACTTTTATACCTTCAGTTATCTTTGAACCTAGTGCAGTACCTGTAGCAATAGATTCTAGTAGTGTGCTTTTACCTATACCATTTGGACCCTTCAATAATAAATGATTATTTCTATTTAATTTTTTATTGGTTTTTCTATTTACTATTTTATGAGTTTTAGGGTCAGCTATTTTATAGCTATTTATATTTATTATCTCCCCTACCAAATCCTTTTGACATGGAATAATAAAAGGTCTTATTGTTTTATCCTCTCTTCTTACATCAACTTTCTCTTCTTCTAGCTCTTCTGCTTTTTCTCTCATTCTTTTTGCAACTAGTCTCATCTGTCCTCCTTTATTTGAGAAAAAGTTGGCTTTATCTTTATTTTCTTGAATCTCTTTTGCCAATTGTGCATTCTTTCTATTTTCTTTTTCAATTCTAGCTGAAATTTCTTTTAGTAAATCAAAATAGTTTCCAACATATTGTTCTACTTTTCTAGTAAAAACATCTAGGTATAAAACTCCATCTGTAAATGAATTTAGAAAATCAGCATCGTGAGAAATTACCAAACAAGTTTTTTTATAGTTCTTAATAAAATCAGTAAGATGAGCGATACCTGATTTATCCAAGTTATTTGTCGGCTCATCTAAAAGTAAAATATCTGGATTTTGAATAATAGCTGAAGCGAGTAAAAGTCTTGCTTGTTGTCCACCAGAAAAACTTCTTACGATTCTATCGTGTGTTGCATGAAGATTTACAACTTCCAAGACTTCATCAATTCTTGGATCTATATCATATACCTTGTCTTTGAAACTCTTTTGGAAGAAATCTCTTATAGTAAGATCCATATATTCTCTAGGTATTACTTGTTTTGATATAGCAATACTTACTCCATTACCTATATGTATATCCCCTTCTTCAGGTTTCAATTCTTTTGTTATTAGTTTAAATATAGTACTCTTTCCAGCACCATTTTGACCCATGATGGTTATCTTTGAACCCTTACGCACAGAAAAACTGACCTCATCTAGTATGGGTTTATTGTGACCGTATTCAAAACTTACATCTTCAAATCTGATTATTACCTCGTCTTTAGACATGACATTCACGTTACCATTAAAAATGACTTATGACTACTATTTTAAATATTATGCTAGGATAGTTCTATGGATAAGCAGAGCCCAAACAAAACAATAGGTGGAAAGACAAAAGACACAATAGATAAAGCGAAATATGTATTAACAGATAAGGCAAAAGAGCCTGTAGATATACTGACGGATACACAACCTAAAATATGGGATGTGGTAGTAATAGGAGGAGGACCGTCTGGCATGATGTCTGCAATAAGGGCAAGCGAAAGAGGTGCCGAGGTTTTGCTTATAGAAAAAAATGATACTTTGGGTAAAAAGCTACTTATAACTGGAGGTGGTAGATGTAATGTTACAAATGCCGAACTTGATAATAGAAAACTGTTATCAAAATTTAAAGATAGTGATAAATACTTATTTTCAGCTTTTTCAAAATGGAGTGTAAAAAATACTCTAGATTTCTTTAACGAAAGAAATATGCCGACTAAAGTAGAGGCAAATCTTAGAGTATTCCCTGTTTCAAATAGTGCAAAATCAGTTTGGGATGTATTGGTAAATGATTTAAAAAAGAATAATGTAAATATAGTTTCAAATACTGAAGTAAAAGGTTTTATAAAAAAAGAAAACAATATAACAGGCATCAAACTAAAAAATAAAGAAATTGTATATGCGAAAAACTTTATTTTAGCTACTGGTGGAAAGTCTCGTCCCGAAACCGGTTCTACTGGTGATGGCTTCAAATGGTTAGCAGAAATAGGACATAAAGTAATAGAGCAGGATGCAGTTCTTGTACCTGTAGCTATAAAAGATGAATGGGTTAAAAGACTGCAGGGAGTGACTGTAGATAATGCAAAGATTACACTTTATCAAAATGAAGAAAAACAAGGTTCAAATACAGGAAGAGTATTGTTTACACACTTTGGACTATCGGGTCCCACAATACTAAACATGAGTCGAGATATAAGTGAACTTTTAAAATATGGTGATGTAAAAATATCTTTGGATGTACTACCAGATCTAGATTATGGAATGTTAAATGAAAAGCTCCAAAATATTTTTAAAGAAAATAGCAATAAGAAATTTAAAAATGCTTTGACTGAAATATTTAAACCGAGTTTTGCAGAAGCTGTATCTACCCTATCTGGTATACATGGTGACACTTGGTGTCATAGCATCACAAGAGAACAAAGACTTTCACTTATAAAATTATTAAAAAATATACCTATGGATGTACAGGGTCTATTGGGTGTGGAAAAAGCTATCGTAACTTCTGGGGGTGTAGATCTAAATGAAGTAGATTTTAAAACTATGAAATCAAAGATTTATAACAATCTATTTTTAGTTGGAGATATTCTAAATATAGACAGACCATCGGGTGGATATAGCTTACAGTTGTGCTGGACAACAGGCTTTGTCGCTGGAGATTCGGTAGAGATATAGTAAAAAAACCGCTAACACTCAGCGGTTTTTACTATATTACGTATCGTGTACGACACAAACGATCACACTGAATTGGTCCACAACTACCTACTAAGCAAACAAACTTGCCAATAGACCTATTATCAACACCGTAACAAGGTTTGAAAATATATCTGAAAAGAATTTCTTCCATACTATAGCTCTGTCACAATTACTCCAAATTATTCCAGAACCTATGATTGGCACCATGAAACATAGCCAATTCAATACTACAAAACCAAAAGCCATTCCTGTAGAAAGACCATTTTTTATACTCATAGTTATTATGAATACGACAGCAAATGATGTAAGTAGTGACAAAAGCATTTGTCCAGAATACATCTTTAGCATCATAGGCTTTGCTTCTACCATCTTTGCTTTTTTCTCTTCATCTGTAAGTTTGTCGAAACCTAGGTATCTCATATGGATCTTACCCATTGGTGTTGCATTTGAATACCAAATAGTTCCAATAACAGCTGATAATATGGCTCCTGCTACTGAAAGTATAAATATTGTGATCATAAAATTAATTAAATAAACTTATGCTAAGTATAGCAGATAAGTGCAAAACTTAAAGCTGTAGAGATTTAATCCTATTTACTACTCTATCTTTACCCATAACTTTCAAAACATAGAATAGATTTGGAGTTCTATTTGTTCCAGTTACTGCAAGTCTCAAGATCTTCATGAATGTAGCAAAATCTCCTCTGTATTTATCTGGACTCTCTTTCATTTTATTTTTATCGGTTGCAAAACGAAGTTTATCTGCCAAAACTTTTATTTCTAAAAGCCACTCCTCCAAACTCTCTGAAACATAGAACTTATCTGTAGCTATATACTCCAAAAGCTCTTTTGAAATTTCTTGAAATACAGTATATATTTTCTCATCTGCCATAGCCTTTTTTGCATTTTCTATTACAAAAAGTGAATCAAAGAAATAATATATACTCTCCTTACCTACTGACCAATTTATAATATCCTTTCTAGGATTTTTATGATCTCTCTCTATATTTAATATATCTTCAAGATATTTACGTTCTTTACTTATAACGTCAGCAAAATTTACATTATAAGCCTTTGCCCAAACTATCATTCTATCTGCAACTTCATTTGCTTTCATCATAGCTACAACATCAGAACTTATATCATCAAGTTTCTTTACATCTATAAGTGGTCCCGGACCGCTCTTTTGCAATTCTTTAATTGAAAATGGAAAATCCCATACAGAAGTACGAGACCGTGATTTCCACCAATCATCAAAAGAAGGATTTGCTAGACGGTACAAATATCCAACGATAGATTCTGTTGTATAACCCTGCTCTATATAATTCATTATATTTGCTTCAGGATCTTTTCTTTTACTCAATTTTCTAACTGAATTTCCATCTTTTTTATTTATTGGAGCAATATGTCCATATTTTGGAATAGGAAAATCTAGTGATTTCCACAATTCTATATGTTTGCCTAGTGAAGAAAGCCATTCACTTCCACGTATAACAAAAGTCGTTTTCATCAAATAATCATCTATAACATGAGCAAAATGGTATGTAGGAATTCTATTTGTCTTCAAAATGACAAAATCCTCATCATTTTCTGGTACTTGTATACTACCCAAAAATTCATCATTAAATGACTGTTTAACATTTTCATCTCCTAGAGATTTCAACCTCAAAATATAAGGGGTCTTTGCATTTAATTTTTCTTTTATCTTTTCTATAGGCGCATCTCTCCAAATTGCATATTTTCCATAATATCCAGGGCGGACTTTGTTTTCTTCTTGTTCTTTTCTTAGATTAAGCAATTCATCTTTTGTAATAAAACAAGGATATGCCCTTCCGCGCAACACTAGCTCTTTAGCAAAACTTGTATATATTTCACTTCTCTTTGTTTGAAGATATGGACCATAATTTCCAAATTCATTTCCATCTTTATCTATTCCCTCATCAAACTTTATTCCAAACTCTTCAAAGCCTTTTACTATAAGTTCTCTAGCACCTTGTATTTCTCTTTCAGTATCAGTATCTTCTATTCTCAAATAAAAAATACCTTTTGTATCGTCCGATATACGTCGGTTTATCAAACCCATATATATAGCACCTATATGTAGAAAACCTGTTGGACTTGGCCCAATTCTTGTCACTTCAGCATTTTTTGGCAAATCTCTAGCAGGATATTTATCAAGCCAAAATTGTATCGGTTTTACATTATCATCAAATAGTAGATCGGCTAATTCTTTATTATTCATAATTAACTGATTCTAGCAGTTTTTCA
>CAZQAQ010000029.1:0-6529 GCA_964591325.1 uncultured Candidatus Saccharibacteria bacterium
TAGAAATAAATAAAGTCACAAAGACATACAAAGGTGTAGGTGATAAAGGTTTTAGAGCACTAAAAGGTGTGAGTTTTGATATAAAAGAAGGAGAATTTGTGGCGATTATGGGTCCTTCTGGATCTGGTAAATCTACAATGATGCATATACTTGGCGCACTAGATACACCAAGCACTGGAAAATATATTCTCGATAATAAAGATCTATCAAAACTAACCGATGATGAATTGGCAAACATAAGAAGAAATATGATTGGTTTCGTTTTCCAAGCATTTAACCTTTTACCAAGGACAACCGTTATGAGAAATGTTGTACTCCCTCTTGTATATGCAGGTGTACCAGAAAAAGAAAGAGAAGAAAGAGCAAGAAAATCTCTTCATTCTGTAGGACTACCCGAGACACATTTCAATCATATGTCCAATGAACTTTCTGGTGGTCAGATACAAAGAGTTGCTATAGCAAGAGCCCTGGTAAATGACCCTAGACTCATACTGGCAGATGAACCTACAGGAAACCTTGATTCAAAGACTGGAGAAACTGTTCTTGCAACATTTCAAAGACTAAATGAAAAAGAAGGTAGAACTATAATCCTCATAACCCACGAACATGACGTGGCTGAACATGCAGATAGAATAATATTTATTAAAGATGGAGAAATACTTGAAGACAAAAAGAATAGTGCAAAGAGAGTAGCTAAATTTAATGAAATAAATTAAAAAAATGACAACACTAGATATATTACACGAAACTTATACTTCCCTATCTGCAAACAAGGTCAGATCTGGTTTGACTATGCTTGGAATAATCATAGGAATTAGTTCTGTTATTGCCATGATATCTATAGGTCAGGGTGCTCAAGCTTCTATACAAACTAGTATAGAAGGTCTGGGTTCAAATCTTTTAACTATATATCCAGGAGCCCTGCAACCAGGTAGAGGAATAGTTTCTTCTGGTAGAGGTGCGGCACAAAGTTTAAAAAATGAGGATGCAGAGATTATAAAAAGCATCGACGGTGTTTCTATGGTAGCACCGGAATTAGATAGAAGATTTCAGATAGTTTCATCTTCGGGAAACAATACAAATTCAACCGTTATCGGTACTGTTCCTGAGTATGCAGTTATAAGAAATATGAAAATGAGTACTGGTTCATACTACAATGAAAATCAAATGAATGGTCTTTCAAAAGTTGCAGTTTTGGGTGCCACAGTAAGTAAAGACTTATTTGGAGAAAATGATGCAATAGGAAAAACAGTTAGGATAAATGGTGTCATATTTAAAGTAATAGGAGTACTGGAGGTAAAAGGTGGAGCAGGTTTTGCAAATCATGATGATATGGTTTTTGTACCACTCTCTACTATGCAAAAGATTTTAACAGGAGTTGATTATCTATCATCAATTGCTGTTAGTGTATTAAATAAAGATGATATGCCTAGTATCCAAGCACAAGCAACTGCGCTTATAATCGAAAAACACAGAGTTAGTGAACCCGATTTTTCTATAATATCTCAAGCAGATATACTTGGTGCTTTGACTCAGATTACTACTGCATTTACCCTATTTCTATCTGCTATAGCAAGTATATCTCTTGTGGTTGGAGGAATAGGTATCATGAATATGATGCTAACAACAGTTACAGAAAGAACTAGAGAAATCGGTTTGAGAAAGGCTATAGGTGCAAAAAAGAAAGATATAAATCTTCAGTTTTTGGCTGAAGCCATCGCACTTACATTCACTGGTGGAGTTATCGGTGTAATACTAGGCATAACAGTTGCACTTACAGTATCAAAACTTGGAATAATTCAAACATCTATATCTATACCTTCTATTTTCTTGGCTTTTGGAGTATCAGCATTTATAGGTATCGTATTTGGTTATTACCCTGCTAGAAGAGCATCCAACCTTAACCCTATTGAGGCTCTGAGATACGAATAATATCATCAATTTTTGTAATAACTTGATCTATTGAGTGCGTAGACTTAACTAGATAATCTGAGGCACCTAGTCTCATTGAGCTTTCATATTCATTTTCGCTATTCATATTTGATAAAACAAGTATCGGTATATCTTTAGTATCAGAAGCGATCTTTACTCTTTCTAGAAAATCTAAACCACTCATATCAGGTAAAACAATATCTAAGATTATAATATCTGGTTTCCTATCTTTTAAAAACTTAAAAGCACTCTTACCATCAGGAACTTGAATGATCTTTACATTTAAACCGGACAGTTTTTGATTCAGAACATCATCAACCAGAGGATCATCTTCTATCCAAAGAAGAGTCTTACCTGAGAGATCATGCCACCTTGAAATATTACCTTTATTTTTAAACTTTGAATCCAAAACTATTCTTATTCTCTCCACTATTTCATTTAGATCTAGTTCAGCCTTTATAAAATAATCATTTACTCCCCTCTCAACCAAATGTTTAATCTCAACTGGTTGACCGGAATTTGAAATTACAATCACAGGTATATCTTTTATCGAATTATCTTTTCTTTTTATATCCAAGATATCATATCCATCAACCGTAGGTAGTATAAGATCTTGTAATAACAAATCTGGTTTTACTTTCTTTATTGTCTCTATAGCAAACCTCCCATCAGTTACAGAAGTAACATGGAATCCCTCTTTACTTAGTCTCTCAACTAGTAAATTAGATAGCAATAAATCATCCTCTACTAAAACTATTTTTATCATTTATTTTTCTTATTACTCTTATCATCGAAATGTGGAAGTGTGACAACGAACCTAGAACCTATACCTTCTGTACTTTCAAAACTAACACTTCCCCCATGTCTTTCTACAATCTGTTTCACTATATAGAGACCCAAACCTGTACCATCAGTTTTTATCTTGAGTGCATTTGAACCTCTAAAAAATCTGCCGAAAATCTTTTCTTGTTGTGATTTGATTATACCTATACCTGTATCAGAAACAGATAACATTACCCTACGTTCTTTATTAGTCTCACAAGAAACATTTATACTTCCACCTTTCAAAGTATATTTAATTGCATTATCTACAAGGTTTTGAATAACACTGTGCAGTTTTTCTTTATCTCCATATACCGATAAGTCATTATTTTGTTTTACTGAAACATATAAATTCAAACCATTATTTTTTGCAGTAATTTTTAAATCTTCAGATATATTTTTTGCCATACTTCCAAAATCAACCTTTTCAAATGTATATTCTGTTTTATCTGTTTCCAACCTGTCTGCTTGCAATAAGTCGTTTACGAGGTGAATCATTCTATCATTTGATTCTTGGAGTTTAAGTAAAAATACTTTTTGATCATCAGAAAGTGGACCCAATTCTTCATTAACCATCATATTTAATGTCCATTTTATACCTGAAAGCGGTGTTCTAAGCTGATGCGCAGCGATTGATATGAATTCACTTTTTTTCCTTTCTAAACTTTTTTCTTCAGTTATATCTCTAATCCACCACAAAAAACCGGATATATTATTCCCCTTATCTTTGTCGCTAATATAAATACAAGAAACGCTATATACCCTTCCACTATTTTCTATAGTTGTAGAGTAAGTTCCTTTTTTTAGAGATTCATCCATCAATATACGAGCATCGGCACTAGATATTAACCTATCGAAACCAGCCAAAACAATTTCTTCAGTCGAATCTTCTGGTATCGCAAATATATTATTTAACTTTGTATTTTTAAACAAAACACTTCTATATGGGTCTAGTAAGAGTACGCCTTCAGACATATTCTCTGCTATTAGTTTTAGTTTATCTCTTTCAGTTCTATATTCGAACGTTCTTTCTCTTATCTTTGCATCTACAGACTCTTTTTCCTTTTCAAGATTTTTTGTCTTTTCCATTACTTGTCTTTCAAGCTCCTCTCTAGTAAGAAAAGAAGCGAATTCTTTTTCAAATATATTGCTTGGTAACATTCGTAATAGTTTTATAGAAGTCGGACGATCTATAGCTTTTAGCACCGGTAGAGATATATTTGTTATTTCATTTATAGAATATGTATCACCTATTTTCTCTTTTAGGCTATTAAAAAAGAGTTCAAATAGATCTCTGAATACAAATTCAATCTCTGTATCTGAATATAGGCCTGATGTAAAAGCTTTTTCGGATATAAAGATATTTTTTATGGTATACCTAGGTAAATTCATATTGTGCTTCTTTAACCAATCTGAAAATATATTTTCGGCTTTTTCTTCACCTATTGATTTCCTACAAAAATTCAAAAACTCATTTGCTATGTTTAGTATTAGTATCAGACTTCTTTTTGGTTCTTCATGCAGTATTGCTTCAAAATAAGAAGGTATTTTATTTGAAGACTGCCTCTTTAAAAGTTCAGATCTTATAGCTTTTATATCTATTTTTCTCTTTAATACAGGTATTTTATTTTTTTCTATAAAATCTTCGATATTTGTATATAGATTCATTAAACAGAACATTTGTTCTTTTTCTGATTCAAACAGAAACTTCTTGTACGGTTCTGTTATATGTTTTATCAAATCCTCTCTATTCACCTCACTTTTTAAGCGTAGGACTATATCTTCTATTGCTTTTATAGAAGGAGTATTCCATCTTTTATTGTTTTTTTTAAACCAGAAATTCATATGGAGAGCTTTTTTATTATGTATACATTATATGTCATAAAAAAATCTAAAGCACAGAAGTTGTTCACACAATAAAACACGCCCCGAAGAGCGTGTTTTTGAAATTAGGCGTATGGATCGCCCAGTCGGAATCTTCCTGGGAAGTGATCACCTTTTGTCACATCATCAGGAAATTCGACTTGTATTGAACTCTGTGAAAAATCTGGTTCAGGTTTGGTTATTTTACTTTCCTCCTGAGCCGTGTCCGATCCCACCACACCCAGTGGTGGCAAGACCTTGTCCAGCCGCATGCTGGTGAGTGTGTGTATTGTGTGCATTGACCCCTCCATTGTTCGGGTTACTACAGTGATGCACCGGCAATTCTTCACCACCATGATTTAAATCAAAACCTTGGTGGCACTTCTTACACATCTTAAATACTTTTCCCATAAGACCTCCTTCTGACGAAAAATTGTACCATATTAGGCACAGTATGCAATTATTATAAATTCATCAAATTTGTAAAATACAATAAAATAAAGCGCCCCAATGGAGCGCTTTTGTAAATCAAACACCTACAAGATCTTTCCAATGTTCCTTGGGAGACGTTATAAGTCTTGACCCTTTCCTACACAATGGACAATTGTCTGGATCATATAGTTTTGTTCTCTTTATACAGAGAGCATTTACCGGTAAACCTGGTAAAGCAACAAAACTAGAGTCGATTGCGAGCACAGCAACAAAGACTGTTCTGGCACCACATTTCTGAACAAGTTTATCGATTGCCAAGACTGTTCTTGCCGTTGTTAGAACATCGTTACAAATCAGTATGGCATCACCTGTCTGAATGGGATTGCCGATTTGTTTGAACTTCGGCCCTTGTTTATTTACACCTTCCTTTTGAAGAAGTGTGAACTTACAAGGTTCAGAGTCTTGATCATGAAGATTGGTTATAGCCGTTGCAAGTGCATAAGCTAGTATTGAACCACCTTTCTGTGGCGCAACCACCCTATTGATCCTATACACCTCTGAAGCAGGTATACTGCTATTTGTCGGGACAATGAGTTGTTCAGCTATACTCTGGATGAGTCCAGGGTCACATACCATGTCCGGATTCATGTACATGTCGGCATGTTTTCCTCCACTAAGCCGAACATGTGGCTTTATGTCATGAGATTTTTTACCACCTTTATGTTTGACCTGATTATTCCCATTCCTCCTATTCCAAATCACCCCCTCCCTAACGAAATAGTTGTACCAATCGCCATCTTTTGGACCTACGTGTGAACATTTTTTAACATTCATTTTTACCTCCATTTACAACTTTATATTAAAGTTAATTTAATATCAATTAAGTAGCTAATTGGAATAAAATAATAAAAGTAATACTATGCTTTTGAAGCATATGACTTATTTGACTAATAGTGTTTTATATTATAATATAATCACGAACAATACATGGAGGTGTATATGGGAACCATAAAAGACGGGATAGAACTTTGTCAGGAAGCACGACGGAAACTACAAGAGGGAGAAATTGAAAAAATAAGTATATACGAGGTAAGTTTTTTAATCGGAGAGTTTGCTAAATATCTGAGTAAAAAGATGGGTGACATTAAGAGCACAAGCATCTTTGAAGGCATCTGCTTCACACATGTAAAATGTGATGAGGAATTATGTGACAAAGGGTTAAAGCTGTACGATCGGCTAGTACAACTAACAAAAGGCCATGAGGAGCTCGGTAAAATTCGAGCCAATAGAGGTATGAAAAGGATCAAAAAAATCTTTATCTCTATTGAACATAGCGAACCACCTAAGGTACATAGACGCTTGACAAGAGGTCGTCATTAGTGTATAGTTTTAAAGTCCTTGCCTTGTGGTACTGGACTTCACGAAATCCTTTTTTCCGTGTGTGGATAGAGTGAATAGGGGGGCGAATGATTCGCTCCCC
>CAZQAQ010000030.1:0-6239 GCA_964591325.1 uncultured Candidatus Saccharibacteria bacterium
AATGGGGTGGCTAGTGGGAATCGAACCCACAACTTCGGATCCACAGACCGAGGTTTTACCACTAAACTATAGCCACCATATTGCCAATAATATATTGACATAGTAATTTATATCATATTTTTAGGATATGTATATAGTCATATATTTTTTACATTATTAAATGATATAATCACCCCATGAAAATTGGATTTATTGGTCAAGGATTTATTGGTAGAAATTACGCTGACAACTTCGAAAAAAGAGGTTTTGATATTGTTAGATATGCCAAAGAAAAACCTTACGACGGTAATTTGGATAAATTAAAAAAGTGCAAAATAATATTTATTGCAGTCCCTACCCCAACAAATCCAAAGGGTTATGACTACAGTATAGTAAAAGAAGTCTTATCACTTGTTCCGCCAAAATCTATTGCTGTAATAAAATCTACTATACAACCAAAGATTACAAGGCAGTTACAGAAAGCTTTTCCAGATATAATAGTTATACATTCTCCTGAATTTTTGAGCGAATCTACAGCTGCAAAAGATGCGAGCGATCCATTTATGAATATCGTTGGTATTGATATGGAAAGTGATACTCACAAGAAAGCTGCAAAACTTGTTCATTCTGTTTTACCAAAATCCAATAACAATCAGACAGTGGCATATGAAGAAGCAGAACTTATAAAATACGCACATAACTGTGGTGGTTATACTCAGATTATTTTCTTTAACATAATGTATGATGCAGCCAAAACTATAGGGGCAAACTGGAGCAATATCGAGCAAGCACTTAAATCTGATCCTTATATTCCAAATAGATATGCATCCCCTATTCACAAAACTGGTCGTGGAGCTGGTGGTAATTGTTTTATTAAAGACTTTGAAGCATTTAAAGATTTTTATAAATTAAATGCAAATGACTCTTTTGGTAATAAAGTCTTGGAAGCAATGAAAGATAAAAATATTCAATTATTACTAAATTCAAATAAAGATTTGGGTTTGCTAGAGGGGGTATATGGTAAAAAGGTTTTAAATAAAAAGACTAAAAAATAAAACCCGCTTTCGCGGATTTTTATTTTATTTAAGCTTTTACTTCTTCTTTTACTTCTTCAGCCTTTGCAATCTTTGTATCTGTGTTTTGTCCTGGTTCGATTGCTAGTAGTCTTCTCATTTGGCGACGAATCTCTTTTGTAGCTTTTTCACGTACGAAATATAGTTTTGAACGACGAACCTTTGCACGACGTATCAATTCTATCTTATCTATCATTGGTGAATATAATGGGAATATTCTTTCTACCCCCACTCCGTCCATAACCTTTCTAACTGTAAATGTAGCACCAGACTGTGTTCCATGCTTTCTTGATAGTACTAGACCTTCAAAAGCCTGTAGACGTGTCTTGTCCTTTTCTTTTACCTTTTGCCATACACGAATAGTATCACCTGCTCTCATATCAAGCTTTGATCTTTCCTCTGTATTTGCTGGTGTTATAGTATTATTTTTTACTGACATAGTAAGACTAAATTAACATATACCTTCTTTTTTAGCAATATCTTCTATATTTAGCTCTTTTATTGCATTATGAAAATCATCGGGTATAGGGGCAACTACAGTTGTCTTTTTATCATCACAATTCATAAAAGTTATAGACCAAGCATGGAGTGCTGTTCTATCAAAACCTAGTGCTTGAGGCTTTTCTTTTGAATATAGCTTGTCTGAAACTACAGGGTGATTTAGCGCTTTCATATGAACCCTGATCTGGTGTGTTCTACCAGTTTTTGGTTCAACTAAAAGTAGAGAGAATCTATCCTTAAATACGAGTCTAGTCCACCAAGTCTCCGCTTCTCTCATTTCTCCTTTTGCACCTCTTGTAGCTGACCATTTTCTAAAATCCGCAGGGCTCTTTCCTATTGGCTTTTTAATTATTCCAAAATCATCTTTCAAATCTCCATGTATAAAAGTTAAATATTTTTTTCTTATTGTTCTATCTTGGAATTGTTTCTTTAGATGTTCATGGCCTTTTTGAGTTTTTGCAATCAACATAACACCTGATGTCTCTCTATCCAATCTATGAACTATTCCAGAGCGTTCTATAGTCTCTCCAGATGTCATAACTGTAGGCTCACCCACCCCTTTTGTATCAGGATAATTTTCTTCAATCCAATCTACTAGACTTAGCTCTTTTGTTCTACCATCACTGTGAACAACCAAACCCGCTGGTTTGTTTATAGCGAGAATATCACCGTCCTCATAGAGGATTGTTATTTTTTTATTTAATTGATAATCCATAATCTGAACTCTAACATTAAGAATTTCTGTGCGCCCTAAGAGACTTGAACTCCTGACCTTCGCTGTGTAAAAGCGCTGCTCTACCAACTGAGCTAAGGGCGCGTGTTTTATTTATACACTAAACAAACCCAAAGTTCAAGATCATTTAAAATAATTAAATTTTTATGATATAAATTATGTGGAATGTGACTGACTGGAGGATTACTCGCACCGAAATCTAGTCATCCCTAGGAACCGCCAAGTTAAAGGCTGGGGTATGGAGAGTAGAACACTCGCTCGAACATCACTAGTCATGTGCAATATCGAGAAATCGGTAGGCCTATCACGCGTCACATCGTGATAGGTTTTTTATTTAAAAAGATTTATTTAAACAAAAAATACCAGCCATGCTGGTATTTTTTGTTCTTGTGCCTTCGGTAGGAATCGAACCTACATCAAAGCCTTAGAAGAGCTCTGTTCTATCCATTGAACTACGAAGGCATATTACACATATATGTAACAGATAGAATATAACCTATATGGACGGATCTCGCAAACCGTTGTAGGAAGATTTTACCTTTGATACTTTTTCTTCCCTATTATCTAGTATGGATACGGTCTTTGAAAAATCATCAAGGTTTAGTGTTTTTTCTGACGAAATATTTGTATTATGTTCGGCAAATTCATCTGCAGTCATATCAAAATATACATGTGTTGCAATAGTCACAAGTGTAATTATAGTAAATATACTCACTATACAGATAATAACCCAATCAACCCTAGCATTTCTAGTTATTTCTCGTATCGATTTCTTTATACCAAAATTTGGTAAATGTATTTCTTTTGTATTCATATTATTTATTTGCCAAAACTCTTACTATTAAACTAATCGACCATATCTTTGTACTAGACTTTGTTGGTACCGAAACATCTCCCCCACCAGTACTTATCCTCAAATCATTTACAAGAACAGCATAAGGCATATTTTCAATTCCTATAAGAGCTTTCATTATTGAAGCCCAACTACCATTTGCCGTAACTCGTGCACGTAATAGATCACCACCTTTATCCTTTATATTTTCAGAACTTATATCAGATATCGATATACTTACATTTGCGCTATCACCTATCTTCTCTATATGTTCAATAAAGTTAACAATTTGATCTTGAGAAACTACTAAGTTTGATATCCTGCCTCTATCTTTTTCTGATTTATTGTATAGATCTGAAAGTTTTTCTTCATTATTTTTTATATCTTTTTGATGGATCAATTCAGAAAAAGCTTTTCTAGTTGAATCATATTGAATACTTATATTTCTGTATAAAATATAATAACTAAAACCAGATACTATAAAAGTAAGTAGAGCAGTCACTATAAGTACGTAATGTTTATGTCCTATTTTCATTTTATTATATTCATTCTTAAGCTAAACTCTATATTTTTACTCTTTGCCAAATCTGATATTGGTAAATTTATATTTTTAAAACTAGCATCAGATTCAAGTTTCTTTTTAAATGAAACAAGAGCCTCTCTACTAATAGCTTTACCCTGAATAACCACATTTGTAGTTGTAGAATTGTTTAATGAATAACTCATATCAAATGAGTGTATAGATATACCATTTACTCTATATGCACCTATTCTTTCTATAGAATCAGAAAAAGATGTTGGATTACCCATACTTGCCATTCTATTTATTATTGATTGTGTTGAAGAAAAATCTTTATCAATCTGATTTATACCTTTTGATTCTCTTTCCTTTTTCATTTCATTTACTTCAAGCAATATCCTATTTTGTTCTGTCCTTGAAATAATATACGAAGGAATGAGTGAAGTAACACCTATAAGAATAGATATAGAAATAAAGAATAATGCTACAACAAAAAGCCTGAATCTATATTCTTTTCTTAGTAACCTTATTTCCCCTTCTGGTAATAATGTGTAATGTATCATTGTATTGGTAATGAAAGTCCTATAGCCACAGAATAATCTAGAGAGTCTTCAAATGATATCGGTGGGATATAGTTATCCACTGAAAAAGCATTTCTCCAGACTTTTGCTACTTCTATCGGTGTAGAAGGATTTGGTGTTATAGAAGACAATAAACCGTCTTTAACAGCAGTCTTACCTGATACTACTATTCTACCTATTGTAGATTGACCACGGTCTTTCCAATATTCATACACCCTTCCCAATTCTTTCTTTATATCTGCAGTATTGTCTATATTTTCACTTCCCCAAGATATTGTAGATGTAAAACACAATACACCACCAGTAACTATATACACTCCAGTTTTTCTATTCATGATATGAACTATCATTTCTGTATCTAGAGAACCAATTTGGACTACAGATCTAGCTATAGCTTTTGGTTGTATATCAAATGATATTACTGATAGACCAGCACTTTTTATTGCATTTAAATATCCATTTACTAATTCTTGTGGAGCGACCGATACACTAGCAAATCTCTGTTTAACCTTTGTAATATTTGGAATTAAATCAAAAAAGAATAATGCTTCACTTGGAGAAAGAGGCACATTCTCTTCAAGTTTAAATTCTATTAGTTGTCTAATCTCATTTTCATCTGTAGTTGGTACTTCTAGTTTAAATAGATACATTCTCTCTTCTGGCAATGAAGCACGTACAACAGAAAGCTTCAATCTATCTTTCAAATTCTTTATCCCTTGGATCAAAGCTTTTTCATCTTTTATTTGCCCTGATTCTATTACCCCTTTTGCAAGTGGTTCTACACCAAAGCTTCTCACAAAGAAACCTTTTGAGTTTTGTCCCAAGTCTACAGCTCTTATGGCGTCTTCAGAAATATCAAGTCCAGAATATGGAATATTCAGATAGTGCGGAGGTGGAAATAATTTAAAAAATGTCCTAGTAAACATATATAGTACTTTCCTACTATTGTACTATATTTTTGTTTTTTTCTAAATATGATTTTAATACTTGATATATAGGTGGGAGAAAAGATACAAATATAATAAAGAGTATTATGGGTAATAAATACTTATCGATGCCAGGGATAGTATTGCCAAGCACATATCCAAGAACAGTAAGACCTACGGACCATATAAATCCACCAACGATATTGTATATAAAGAAAATTCTATAATTCATATCACCTATTCCAGCTACTATAGGAGCAAAAGTTCTAACTATGGGTATAAATCTAGAAAGTATTATTGTCTTCTTTCCATATTTTTCATAAAAGTGTTGAGCTTGAGCTATATACTTTCTCTTAAAAAATAGAGATTCTTCTTTTACAAACAATGCGGGACCGATCTTTTTACCAAACCAATATCCTACATTATCTCCAAGAACTGCAGAGACAAATACTCCGATCAATAAAATCCAAAATGGTAGTAAACCCTGTGAAGATAGTAAACCTGCTGTAAAAAGTAGTGAGTCGCCAGGTAAAAAGAAACCGAAAAATAATCCAGATTCAGCAAATATAACTGCAAAGACTCCGATAAGTCCAAACAGACTTATTAATTTTTGTGGATCTAGTATGTCTTGTATGTTCATATTTATTATCTTGCTTTAGTTCCAGCAGGTATAGTTGAATTTGGTTCTAATAAAGAAAATTTACCATCATCAGTTGATATAGCAAAAAGCATTCCATTGCTTTCATACCCCCTTATCATTCTAGGTTCAAGATTTGTAACAAACATACATGTTTTTCCAATCAATACTTTTGGATCAGGAAAATACATAGATATACCAGATACAATCTGTCTTGGTTTTGAAACAAGAGTTGTCTTCCCTTCTTCTATATTTTTAACTTCTTCAGTTTCACCAAAATCTACTGATAATTTTAACAATTTATCAGTTTCAGGTATTTTCTCTGCTGAAAGTATAGTTCCTGCCTTTATCTCTACTTTTACAAAGTCATCATAAGAAATTTTGTTTTCTTTTATTTTTGGTTTTTCTGGTGTTTGAGATTGTTGATTTTCATTCATAAGTTCATTATAAGGTTAGA
>CAZQAQ010000031.1:0-6217 GCA_964591325.1 uncultured Candidatus Saccharibacteria bacterium
TGTCTTTGTGTGTTAAAATTTAATAAATGAATAAAAGTAATGATCGAGTTCTGATTCCAGTATTATTTCTAATTATCTTTTTTGTATTTATTACTGTATTTAAAATTGGGGTATTAAATACTACAAGTGTAAATAATGAAGCTATGGTTCATGGTGTTATGGACCATGATGGTATGAGTGTTACTTTCAAAGATTCTTATCAGCCATCATTTCTTTCAAATCTTATTTCTAGAGTAGGGCTATCTAGTGCTTATACTGCTTTAAATGGAAGTGCTACAGGAAAGATATCTTATATTGAAGTTATACAACATGACGATATGGCTCAGCTTAAGAGCTCTGAATATAATAAGATTAGAAAAGATTATGTACCTGATTATGCAAATATAGCTACAGTTGCAGCAAAGTCTAGTGGAAATTGGAGTGATGTATTTTCTGGATATAGTTTTGATAAAAATAGTATCGTACTTATCCCTGAAGGTATAAATATAAATTATGATATGGATAGCGGTGTCCAAATAAAAGGTATAGCTATAAAAGGAAGATTGAGTTTTGATCAAAATAAAAATACAAATTTAAAAATCGGAACAATAGTTCTATATCCTTCAGGTAAATATGAAGATAGACCAAGTACTAGTGTAAGTCACAAGATAATATTTTCAGGTGAAGTTGATAAAAGTATTGATCCTTTCCAAATGACTATAGGTTTTGTTTCAATAGGTGGAACTGTTGAAGTTGTCGGTAAAGATGTAAAAGAATATTCAAAGATAATATCAGCTAGCGGAAATACACTTAGTCTAGAAACTACGTCAGGTTTAAATGTTGGTGATTTCATAATTATTTATGAAACTCCAAATTTAAATAAGGTTAATTTAAAACAACAAATATTAAAAGTAAATTCAATACAAGGAAATCAGGTTACGACAAATAACCCAATAAATATCAGTGCTGGTAGATTCGCAATATTTGCTACAAGAAATATTGTTTTCCAAAGTGATAGCATTGGTGATAGGGGGCACATGATGTTTTTGGGTGACACAACAGTTACCTTAAAAAATATCGCAGTAATTGATCTAGGTAGAACCACAACTAGTGCAACAGTTAGTGTAAAGAAAGTAGGTGATACATATATTCCTGGAGACAATCAAATAGGAAGATATCCTATACATGCCCATCACCTACAAAAGAAGTTTATTTTTGAAGGAAATGTTGTGTATGGTAATAGAGAAGAAAATATATTTTATTATAAAAATCTTTCAAGAAGAGTTGTAAACACTACACCTATCTCTGTTTATGTATATACAGGTAAAGATCCTTTGGAGGATCAAATGGATCCTGTAGTTTGGCCAACGTCTCATGACGTTGTCGCTTCTTCGAATGGTCGTTGGTGGTTACTTTACAATCCTATAGGTGAAGTTCCAGCACCTACTGCAGAAGCTACAGGCTTTGCTCCATATAAGACACGTATTGGTAGTTCAAATGATGTTGAGATCTTAGATTCAAGTAATAATTGGGTAAAAACTGGTTGGATAAAATACAAAGCAGTTATAAAAAATGGAAAAATATATGGTGATGGCAGTGTTGATACAGGAATACAAGTAGTAAACACTCCAATAGCTTCGCCAAAATGGGGAATAGTCAGCCACAATAGTTTTGGAGATATTAGAAACAATGTTGTTATAGGAGCAGAAGGATCAGGTATAACTACAGAGGAAGGTTTGGAATCTGGAAAAATAGATTCAAACTTGGTTGTTGGGCTAGGTGGAGGTACAGGGGAACATGATGATAAAAGGTGGTGGGGTTTTGGTTTGAAGAAACTTGATCTTGGATATGGTGGAGTAGCATTTTGGCACGCAAGTATGATAACTGAAATTACAAATAATATAGCAGATGGTCTATTTAGATTTGGTGTATATGTTGTATATCACCCATACGATGTAAATGGGGCAGTTCCTTCATTAAACAATTCAAATCAGTATATATTTCCAAATATACCTGGTATGCCTGAACAACTTGCAAATCATAAAGGTTTTACAAGTGGAATTATGAAATTTGAAAATAATACCTCATATGCAGAATCCGGTCACAAAGCTTCGTCTTTAATGCTTATAAATATAGGCTCAACTGATATTGAAACTACAAATCCACATAATGTAGTATCAAATTTTACTGCATATCATAAGGGTATAAGTATGGCTGGTATGACAATTATAACATTTACTGGACTTAAACTTTATGGTGATGGTACTGGTATAGGTATTGACGCAGGTGATACAGACTATACTTTAATAAATAGTGAAGTAAAGAACTTTTCAAATGGAATAAGTTATGACAGACACTCAATGAATATTGTCGATTCTGTAGTTGATAATGTGAGAAATAATCCACAAGCAAGAGCAAAGATTTATTATGATTCTATACAAAAACAGAAAGACAGAATACAGAAAAATAAAGATACATATACTAAAGAAGCAATAAAAGAGAATAAAGATGCAAATTTTATAGCAATTCTTGATCATGATAATGTCTTCAATAAAATAAATAAAGATAATTCCCTAAAAGGTTGGGCAAGTATAGATATAGATAAGGAAAAGCAAACAGTTACCTTGAAATGGAACATGGTTGGAAATGACAGTCCACTTGTAAATATCGATGTTGTAGTACCATCAAGAGATAGAGGTATTCCGGCAATTATTCCTGATAAAATAAAAAGAGTATTTATGGTTTCCCAAGAAAATACTAAATATTCAGGTTCATACACAGTTACAAAAGCAGATATTGAATCAGGAAGATATTTCCCAGGAAAATATAGTGGAGTTCAAGCTGTAACATTTGAAGAATTTATAGATTATTTAAATAAAGGTCAGGTAGAAATAAGGTTTATAACAAATCATGTACTTTTTTTGGATTCTGGTTCATGGATAGAAGCTCAAGGAAATTTCACAAAGTATAAAGGAGTATCAGGTTCTGGTGAGGTAAAACCAGCTGAAAATAAACCGATTGAGACAACTCCAGATAAAATAAATCAAGTAACTGTTCCAGTAGGTCAAACACCAAAAGCGGTAGATTCTATGCCTGCACCAGATATTGGATCACAAAATCCAACTCTGACACCAACACAACCTGTTGCACCAGTTATAAACAATTCAAATCCTAATACAAACACAAATTCAAATACACAAAATATAACTACAAATAATACTTCTAGTTATAAATATACAAAAGCAACAAATGGTTTCGTCTCAAAAGGTGGTGATCCAAGCGCTAGTGCTTCAAAAGTGTCTGTAAATGAAGATAAGGCTTCAGCAAATTCATATTCATCTGGATCGTATAATAATATTTCAAATGACTGGGTCTGGGATTTAACAATAAATACACCTTCTGATAGAAAAATACATGATATAAAAGTAGTAGATGGGGAAAGTTCATGGTCGACAATTGAAGACACATCTTGGCCACTTGTGGCATTTAAAGATGGTAAACAAATGCATACAACTAGATCTGACCCATTTACAACAACCACATCAGGTTCAAATAAGGTAAGACTATATGGACAGCAAAGAAATTCTTCTTATAAGACATCTAAAATAATTATAAATTTTGATCAGGGGGATTATATAGAGGTGGATAATGTGAAATAGGGAGGTGCGGTCAAATAGTGTTGATTTTACGAAAAATTAAATATAAAAACCCCACAGAACACAAATATTCTGCAGGGCTGAGTTGGATATCTTTCAAGATTTAACCAAATATGTGACGTTCGACATCGATCCAACTTTCGACTCGAACAATGTTTGAGAGTTCTGCTTGCCATTTCTCGATATCCTCCTGATTTGCTTGGAAAAGAAATCGATGGGGAACAAAAGGCATATGACTCATAACTTCCGGTCGGTCATCAATGAAATGAGTGATTCCTAGACGATGACAGATCGGAGCTTTGTCACGACGCTCTGCGCAGAAATGGAGGTGATCCGTAGCGATACCGACAGACTGGAGAAACTGAGTTGAACGTAACCAAGCCTCAGCTCGCTTTTGTTGTTCAGGAGTTACTCGTGAGATGATATGTACTTTATCACCAAATTTCTCTAACACGAGCCTTCGAATGACTCGATCTGCATCCGGGAGTAGAACCTGTATACCGTTCACACGGTGCACTATTGTTCTTCCTAGATCGATACCAAGAGTATAGCTAGTTTTTATTTCCATAGTTTTCCATCCAGGTTTTGATTTCTGGCAGGTGATGCCGATGAGTAACAAGTGTGCAGTATGGATCGTGTGTTACTTTTCGGATAAGTACAGGATCAAATTCTTCGATAGTCTCTCCTACGTGTAGGAAACATAATCCAAGTTGTTTCGATAGACCGAGAGGGGCCGTGAAATCCCAAGGTGTTTCAAAGTGTGGTCGAACAATCACTGCTCCAACTTCACCTTTCCAAACCTTGGCAAATACTGCACCGATACTTCCTGCAACCACTTCAGCATTTTTGAAAAGGCTGTGCTCGGTTAGGTCTACCATTTTTTGGATGACTGTCGGGTATAAGGTGGGTAGATCCTTGAGAACGACATACTGTTTCTTGAGTGGTCGTCTCGTATCTGGTTTGAGTAAAAGTCTCTTACCGAAACGAAGTCGAGTTCCTGTATCTTTGGTTCCTTTGGCGAAACCATAAATCTCTTCTGTATTTATATCGCCAATGTAAGTTGCAATTACTTCGCCATCGCACACAAGACCCAACATGGTGGTCACTCCTTGCGATGTGTTGAGTGCGTAGGATTTGGTTCCGTCGACTGGGTCAACGGTAAACCAGAAATCGTGGCTCTTGTCGGTACAAGGAATATCCAATTCCTTTTCCTCTGCAATAATACCGAAGGTGGGGAAGTGTTTCCGAAGTTCCCGGATATACATCTGCTGAGCTTTGAGATCACCACTGGTTACCACGTCTTCCTTGACGCCATCGTAGGCTATCTTGCCGTGGATAACTGTTTTGTGTGATTCGTTACGAATGATCTTGATCGCCTTTCTGACGATAGCGATCATATCGTTCTTAATCCTCTCCATATTTGGTATTTTTTTCATTCAATGTCCTTTCTGTCTCTACTATATGGCACTATCATTAGAATTGCTGTGTTTATACTGTAACTTGTACAGGTTTATAATTATTTGTATAAAAATATTGTAAAACATAGTTATTTACGATATATTAGTTGTATAAAATAGTTACAACTTATCATAAAATGTCAAAACATATCTTAGAGAAAATTGGTTTTTTGGGTCATGAAAAAGAAATATATCTAGCACTTCTAGAGGCTGGTTCATTTTCAGTTTCTGAATTGGTTCGTAAAACAGGTATCCATCGCCCAACAGTTTACAAGACACTAGCACTTCTTATCGATAAGGGTCTTGTGCGTGTCATGCCAGTAGGGAAATACAAGAAGTATGTTGCTGAGTCGCCAGAACATTTAGAGACAATTTTTAAAGAACTTGAAGCCGACTTTACTTCAGAGATATTTGATCTAAAAGATATGTATGAGAGTAGAGATAAAAAGCCAAGAGTTACTTTTGCAGAAGGACCAAAAGGTATCACTCAGGTTTTTTCTGATGTAGTCCATCGTCTCAAAAAAGGTGAAATGTATTTACGATATTCTTCACAAAAGGAATTGGATGTAAAGACATTTGTACCAAAGGACTATCGAGAGGTGAGAGATAGAAAAGGTCTTGAACGTCTTATTATTACAAATGAACCTACAAAGAAGCGTCACAGTAAAAAGTTAGGTAGGGAAATAAAGGTCATTCCTCCTGATTTTGATCTATTTGAATACAATATTTCACAGATTATTTATGCCGATAGAGTGGCTTTTGTTGATTACAATACAAAAACATCCATTACCATAGAAAATCCTATCTTTGCCGAATTTCAAAGAAAGATTTTTAAGTTGTTATTTAAAAAGCTTTAAAGTAAGTTAAATACAAAAAGCATGTTTGCGGACGCTTTTTGATTTGTCTGTGGAGATGCTGGGAATTGGTCACGGATAATTTGCTCGCCGTCGCTCGCAAATTTCCTCGACCCCGGCTCGCGGTTCGCACTACTGTGCTCACATCGCTCCGCCTTTCTCATCCCATCATCTCTCCAGAATCAGGTAATAAAAAACACCAGCAAAAGCTGGCATTTTTTATTACTGTGGAGATGCTGGGAATCGAACCCAGGTGCAGATGAAATCTTAT
>CAZQAQ010000032.1:0-3709 GCA_964591325.1 uncultured Candidatus Saccharibacteria bacterium
TTTTTTATTTGTACCAAATCTAGTGTTATAATATTCCTATGAATCCCCTTATATCTTGGGTAGCTAAAGAACATTTCAATACTGAGAAAAATAATGACTGGTACTGGTCAGTTGGTATCATAACTATTACAGCTTCTGCTCTTGCTTTTATATTTGGTAATTTTATCTTTGGAGTGCTAATCATTGTTGGAGTAGTATCTCTTATAATACATGGTAAAAGAGAGAATCGAGATATTTATTGTGAGATAAATGATAGAGGAGTTGTTGTAGATAATGTACTCTACCCTTTTTTGACTCTTGAATCATTTTGGATTGATGCGGAAGAATATCCTTCAAAAATTATTTTAAAATCATTAAAGACTTTTTCTCCATATATCATTGTTCATATAGATGAAGTTGACCCTGAAGAAGTTAGAGACATCCTTTTAAACTACATTACAGAAAAAGAACATCATGAATCAGTGTTTCAGAAGATTCTTGAGAGATTTGGTTTTTAATGGTAGTGTAGCAAAGTATTTATATGCCCTCGTCGTTCAATGGATAGGACACAACTTTGCGGAAGTTGTGATGTAGGTTCGATTCCTACCGGGGGCACCAGACCAAAAAGTGTCAGCTAATGCTGGTACTTTTTGCGTCTATGGAGGAACCGTTGGAATCGAAAACCGGAGCGAGCGAAAGAGAGTAAATTATCTATAGACAAATGTAGTGCATCAAACAAAAAACCGGTACTACCGGCTTTTTGTTTTATTTATTTAACTCCCTCTGCTTTCTTTAGAGCGTGCATCACGCGAGACTTTGATCTTGATGCTGCATTTGCTTTTATATAATCTTTCTTTACCGCTTTATCAAATGCTTGGTAAATAGATGGAACAAGAGCCTTTGCTTCACTTACTTTCTTCTCTGCTATTAACTTTCTAAACTTCTTTATATTCAAATCCATATTGGCCTTAAGACGTAGGTTAAAAACTCTCTTTTTATAGCTAGCTCTTAGGGCTTTTTTTGCTGATGATGTTATAGGCATATATTTGTTATGTGTTCTACAAATTAACATACAGCTTCAAAAAACACAAGACTTGGGATATGATGGTGGGATGATAGCTACACTAAAAGGTAAAGTAACCTATAAGGATACAAAGTACATTATCGTAGATGTATCTGGGGTTGGATATAAGGTATTTTTGACTTCAGATACCATACATACATTAAAAGATGGTGCGGAAAAGACATTTTGGACATATATGGCGATAAGAGAAGATGCTATGGATATATATGGTTTTCTTGAAAAAAGAGAAAAAGACTTTTTTGAATTACTTATAAGTGTTTCAGGTATAGGTCCAAAAGGAGCTCAAAATATACTTTCCCTAGCGAGTGTAGATACACTTATAAATTCTATAAAAAGTGGTTCGGTGGCACACTTGGTAAAAATATCTGGAATTGGTAAAAAGACAGCAGAAAAAATAGTTATAGAACTTCGAGATAAACTAGGAGCAGTTGATGGTGATAGTATAGAAGTCTCAGGCGATATAGATGTAATAGAGGCATTGAAAGCTCTAGGCTATTCCCCAGAACAAGCAAGAGAAGTACTAAGAAAAATACCAAAAGATATAGGAACAGGTGCAAGAGTAAAAATGGCATTAAAAGAACTAGGAAAATAATATGCTAGATAAAACACTAAGTTTCATAAGACAATTCATTCCAAAAGGTACATATAGTTTCTTTCAACCTGCATACCACTATACCCTGTCTGTATTAGGAGCAATCATATATCGTTTTCCAGGAAAAGAAATAAATATAATTGCTGTAACTGGTACAAAAGGAAAAAGTACAACAGTTGAGATAATAAATGCAATTCTTGAACAAGCAAAATATAAAACAGCAGTTTCAAATACTATTAGGTTTAAGATTGGTGATGATACAAAACCAAATATGTACAAGATGTCTATGCCGGGTAGATTCTTTATACAAAAATTCTTAAGAGATGCTGTAAATGCAAAGTGTGATTTTGTTGTAATGGAAATAACATCACAAGGAGTATTGAACTTTAGACATAAGTTTTTAAATTTAAATTCACTAGTATTCACAAATCTTTCACCTGAACATATAGAATCTCATGGTTCATATGAAAACTATAGAGATGCAAAGCTTGATATCGCTTATGAATTAAGTAAATCAAATAAAAGACCTAGAATACTTGTAGTAAATGGTGATGATAAAGAAAGTGAAAAGTTTTTGAAATATGATGCTGAAAAGAAAGTTAAATTTTATATAAATAATAATGTTCAAACTCCCCTACTTGGTGAATTCAATAAATACAATGTTTCTGGTGCTTATGAACTTTGTAAAGAATTAGGCATAAAAGAAGAAACGATAAAACAAGCAATAAGTAAGTTCAATGAAGTTTCTGGTCGTGTTCAGTTTATAAAAGCAAATCAAGATTTTGATGTAATAGTAGATTATGCACATACTACAGATTCTCTAGAAAAATTATATAAAACTTTTGGTGATAGAAATAAGATAGCAGTACTTGGTGGTACAGGAGGTGGTAGAGACATATGGAAAAGATCAGAAATGGGAAAAATAGCTGATAAATATTGCAAATACATAGTACTTACAAATGAAGATCCATACGATGAAGATCCAGAAAAAATAATAAATGATGTTGCAAAAGGAATAATAAATCAAAAGCCTACTATAATCATGGATAGAAGACTGGCAATAAGAGATGCTTTACTTCATGCAAAAAAAGGTGACTTAGTCCTAATAACAGGAAAAGGAACTGATCCATATATCATGGGACCAAATGGTAAAAATACCCCTTGGAGTGATGCAAAAATAGCTAAAGAAGAAATAGAATATATCCTAAATAATAAAACTAAATAACTCCTTTTACAGAATATTTATTATTTAATATTTCCAAAGTCTTTTTTCCAACAACATTATTCTCCCCTTTTATTCCATACTTCTTTTGGAATTCATTTATCGAGGCTTTTGTACATGGACCTATTTTTCCAGTTCTAGGACAAGAATTTTTATCCATACCTTGTGGTGGATATACACCTTCGTGTGCCAAAGCTGTTTGAAGAGCAAATATTTCAGATTTTGAATCACTCTTTTCATCCATTATATTTTCCCATTTATAAGGCAAAACTAGAGTATCATAAGCGATTCCTGCATTACCCTTTTGATCAAAGAAATCTTCTATACCTAGATATGTCTGATAAGCCAATTCCCTAACTGTCTTAGACCTTATTGTAGGATCAGCAAACTGAGGTTCGTATATATAACCATATTCAATTAGCATACTAGCAGCATCAGCAGTATTGTATGCACCTATCGCTATAAGATCATCATCTTCTACAATTCCCACTTCTTCATTTGGTAAATTACTGGTTGCATTATATTTTGAAAGTCTATTGTATACAGTTTTTGCTATAGCATCTGTTGTTGAACTATTGTAAAAGCTTCTTTCAGGAACATATATTGCCAATCCAGAATATTTACCAGGTTTTGAAGCATCACTTCTAGGATAGTCATTGAAATGTATATGAATTGCAATATCTATTTCATTTTCATTACTCCATTTATTTATTCCATACAGTCTATATGCAACATTTTTGGGAGCATCATTGTGATACACAGTAGAATCCTTCGGTCTTTGTACTGAACCATCGCTAATAGATTTTAGTAAATCTGTTTTACTTTCATTCAA
>CAZQAQ010000032.1:3809-5721 GCA_964591325.1 uncultured Candidatus Saccharibacteria bacterium
AATTCATCTATATTCTCTATATAGTTTTGACTAACGTACTCTACCGTACTAGGAAAACTCTTTACTATCCATGGGGACAATAGAACTACTATTGAAATAAAAGATATACTGATGTGCTTCATAGTAAAATATGATATAAGAATTGTATGCCAGAATTGCCAGAAGTACAAACAACAGCAAGTGGATTAGATAAAGTCCTAAGAAGACTTAGAATAATCGACATATGGAATGATTACAATAGTTCATATTTCAAAGGAAAGGATAATATAAAAGATCCTGCTTATTTTAAATATTTCAAAAAAGAAGTTATTGGTGAAAGTGTATTAAATGTAACTAGACGTGCAAAAAATGTTTTGATTAACCTTAAAAATAATAAAACTATTCTGGTGCACATGAAGATGACCGGTCACCTTCTATATGGTGATTATGATAAATCCGATCCATATAACAGACATATTAGACTAAAATTTTCTATGTCTAATGGTAAAAGTCTAGAACTATGTGATACAAGAAGATTTGCAAAAGTAACCTTGATCGATACAGATAAGCTTCATTTATCTGATCATATAAAAGATATAGGTCCAGAACCACTTGAACCTAGTTTTACTTTCAAAAAGTTTTTACATTGTATAAATAAAAAACCAAATGGAAAAATAAAACTAGTACTTATGGATCAGACCGTGATAGCAGGTATAGGTAATATATATGCTGATGAAAGTCTCTGTAGATCAGGTATAGATCCAAGAAGTATAGTAAATAAAATTGGAGAAGATAAACTAAAAAATTTATTTGATGCTATAAAGAAAACCTTAAGAAAAGGTATAGATTTTGGTGGAGATTCTATGTCTGATTATAGAAATATCCATGGAAAGAGAGGTAAATTTCAAGAAGAACATACAGTTTACAAGAGAAAAGGAAAAAACTGTCTCATTGATAAATGCAAAGGCAGTATAGAAAGAATAGTTATAGGAGGTAGATCAACACACTTTTGTAATACCCACCAAAAACTGATCAAATAGTGTCGAATAATGTGTAGAGAAGCACGCCAGTAGCAACAGAAACATTTAGTGACTCTTTATTCCCTTTCATAGGAATCTCAACAATGTGATCACATAGATCTAAGATCTCTCTTTTAATTCCTTTTGTTTCTTCTCCTAAAATAATAAAAGCATCACTATCAATTTTAACTTTTTTATAGTTTATAGAATTTTTATCCTGCTCCAGAGCTATTATTTTATAGCCTAGCTTTTTCATTTTCTTTATCAAAGAGATCATATCGTCACTATTTTCCCATTCAATATTCTTTTCTGCTCCAAGAGCAACCTTTGCTATGTCTTTTCTTTCACGACCAAAACGATCTATTGGAGATGGGGTAACTCCACAAAGATATATCTTATTTACACCTATAGCATCTGCCGTTCTAAATATAGACCCAACATTATGGGTACTTCTTATATTATCCAAAGCGAGACAGATTTTGGGCTTTTGTGATATCATGTCTGTACTATATATTAGTTTTTATAAACATCAACATGCTTTCATTATTACCTGGATTATTGGCTTTCGAACAATTCGCTCCATTTTTACTTAGATTAACCATAGGAATAATACTTATTCACTGGGCATATAGAACTTGGAAAAGTAAGAAATCAAATAAAGACATAGTACTTTCAGTATTTCTATCTGTAACAGGTTTACTATATGTAATAGGTCTATTTGTTCAACTAGCAAGCATACTATCTATGGTATACCTTGGTGTAAAACTCTTCGGTAAGATAAAACAGAAAGCTTTTCTTACTGATGGAGTAAATTATTACTTTATTCTGTTTATAATATCCCTTTCACTTATAGTTACAGGAGCAGGAGCTTTTGCTTTTGACTTAGCTCTATAAAAAAGGTATATTCTTTTCTA
>CAZQAQ010000033.1:0-5455 GCA_964591325.1 uncultured Candidatus Saccharibacteria bacterium
AACCTCGGTCTGTGGATCCGAAGTTGTGGGTTCGATTCCCACTAGCCACCCCATTGAAGTATTTTTATATGAAATTAATTATAGATATAAAAGTTACTAATTTAGAAAGAGCAACTCATTTTTATGAGAACATCCTCGGATTTAAATGTCGCGTCAAGAAAGAAAATTGGTCAGCAATTCTTGTCGGAGATTCTGAAATTCATTTATATACTGATGGTGGAACTACCGGTCATGTCGAATTTTATGTTGAAGATATAGATGGGGAAGTAAAAAGATTAAGCAAGAATGGTATAGAGTTTATTTCTGGAATTAATAAACCAAATGCAATTGAAGTTGATTTACTTAAAATTACCAAGTTTCCTTGGGGTAGAACGGCATTCTTTAAAGATTCTGAGGGCAATGAATTAGCTATAGTGAAGGATTTTGAGCGGATGTTAAATTGATAGAGAAATATCTAGATTCGAGGGAGGTTTGAACTTGAGTACTTTATTTTAAAATTAATTTCACCACCCTCTACAAGTGCATTAAGATTTGACTACTATAGTATAAGCGTGATAATGTTTTTTTGGATTAAATTCATCTGAGATAGCTAACACGGCTAACTCTGGCGCAATTATAGGCACTCATAAAGGCGTACCGATAGTACGGAGTTAAATGAATTGATCATACAGTACCATGAAAATAAACTTGTATTGCGATGTGTTGATGGTACCTCCAGCTGTTCTAGTAAAAGCTGGAAAAGCGTACCCTTACGTTCAACGTTTTGTAAAAACGATCTCATTGCCGACACTCTTGGTTCCAGGTCAGACCTATTATATGGAATGTGATCTTGTAACTGGGGCTCCTGGCCCAACTGATTTTTCAGTCATAGACTCGGGTGTTTTTGAAGATGGTGATAAACAGATCCCATACATAGTCTTGAAAGATGATTTCTGGCTAGCTTTTGATCCTTGGCTTAAGTATGAGGCAATGGCTGATCATAAAAGGCTTCCGCAGGAAGAACAGATTACAATTTGGCGTAAAGATGATAGTGTGGCACTTGAAAAGACAACACAAAGGTTTTTGCAAAATGGTTGGGAATTGTGTCCTCCTGTGAAGAGTGGACCGATGCTGTCAAGACCAAGTCTCGAGTATTAGTAATTCACGGTGCGATGAAGAGAAAGGAAAATAAATGCTTATCGATTCGATAGTTGGTAAAAAGCGAAAAAGAATTGAAACTACTCTTCAGGCAGGTGATCTTATGAGATGGATTTACGATGATCAGACTGCCGCTTTTTTCCGGCCAGATAAGAATGGACGATGGCAACATTTGTACAATAGTTCTGATAATAACGACAAGTTCAGATTCATTCCAAATCAGAACGGCGTTTCAGCTCACACGCTAGCTTTGGTTGTTGCTGATACGTGTGGGTTTGATTTTGAAAGGAGTGATAAAGATAGTAATGATTGGGCTGTCGTTTTTGTTTTTAAGAAAAAACAATCAAGTGCTCTTGTTGGCACATAATTATTTAGTGGTTTTAAACAGCCGTAGAGAACAATCTCTACGGCTTTTTTATTTAAATAAACTCCACACACTTTTATTGCTATAATATACATATGAATCAAATCTTGTTTATGATCTTTATATTCTCGGCAATTTTATTTGAATCTTTTGCTGATGTTCTCTTTAAATTTTCTCATACAGAATCAAAACAAATATTATTATGGATTGGTGTTGTTTTTTACACTATTGGAACAATGATTTGGGCTTATTCTCTGAAGTATGAATTTTTATCAAAAGCTATTTCTTTATTTACAATTCTAAATTTAATAATTGTAACTTTAGCAGGAGTTTTTATATTTAAAGAAGAATTGAGTTTGGTAAATAAAATAGGAATATTGCTGGGTATAATCTCAGTATTTTTGATTGAAAAATAATGAAAAATAAAATTACATATTTTTTAATAATAATTTTAGCTATAACTAGCACTATTTTTTACATAAATTTAAATAAGAAAAATGATAAGCCTATAGTTACTATTTATCCTGAAACTATATATCCTGGGGATCCTATATTTATAACTATAAATGCAAGTTCGAGTATAAAGAGTATTTTGTATGATGAAAAAGTTTTAAAAATATTTAATTATAATAATTATCAAAATTCAATTATACCTACAGATTTTTATGAAAAAGATTTGAAACACAAAGTCTCGGTCTCTTTGAACAATGGCATGAAAATTGAAAAAGATATTATTCTTTTAAACAGGGAAAAGGTAAGCAAACCTCTAGGAATACCAGAGAAACTAGGTGGAAATACTCAGACAGCTGGAAAAGCTCTGGTTAATAATTTAAGTAATGAAAATAGTATTTTAAATAATATTAAAAGTGAAGCAAAAATTTTATGGGTAAAGCCTTTTATAAAACCACTTGATAATATGTTTGTTACAGATGGATATGGTTATAACAGAGATACTGTCGGTTATAGTATAGTTCACAAGGGTACTGATTTTAGAGCTAGTGTAGGAACACCTGTTTATGCAATGAATGATGGAATCGTAAAAATAAAAAGAAATTTTACAACTTATGGAAATACTATAGTCATAGATCATGGTGACGGCCTTATTACACTTTATATGCATTTAGATAAGATGAATGTAAATCAAGGTGACTATGTAAAAGCGCACGATATCATAGGTTTAAGTGGACAAACAGGTTATGCTTCAGCGCCACATTTGCATATAAGCATAAAGATAAATGGTATATCTATCGATCCATATATCTTTATGAAGTTTTTTGGAATATTTTCTGATAATAAATAAAAAATAGGCCTTTTGGGCCTATGCGCACTACGACTAAAACATTTTCGAAACACTGATTACTCCACCATATCTCAGTGTCATTGAGAGGGAATCAAAACCGACTCCTTTAAATCTGAATCTCAACATGGAGAGAAAGTGTTCAAAACTGAGTACTTCTGAAACTCTCATAAGAGCGTGACTCCTAGTACTTTTTACAGACTCCCACGCAACTCTGTCAATTAGAGGACAGGGTAGGTATGGGTTGCCTTTAGTGATTAGGATATAATCTCGATCATTGAGATCAAACCTTATGGTATTCAATTGAACACCAGGTGCACTTATGTGTATAAGGTTTACTAGTGAGAGTACTGTGACTCCACTTTCAACCGCTATGGCACCTACTATTTCTATTTCGCTCATAAAACCTCCTTTTATAGCTTTTGTTATCCATTTCGAATATTACACTTTATATTTTAAAAAACAAATGTGTTATAATAATTCTATGGAGATCCTCGAGATCCAAAACTAATTTATGGATCTACACACTCAAAAAGAAAATATTGAAGATGCAGATCTAAGGTGTAATTCTTGTGGAAAACTTCTTGCTAAAGGTAGTAAGAGCCAAATGTGTTTTGAAATAAAGTGTAATAGATGTGGTTCTATAAATTCTATATTTAAAGGTATTAAGGATCAGGTAGTTATTACAGATAAAGAGGGTACTATACTCTATGCAAATCCTATCGTTGAGAGTCTCACTGGTTATTCTCTATCTGAAATACTAGGTAAAAAACCTTCACTATGGGGAGGACAAATGCCTAAAGAATTTTATAAAGAAATGTGGCATAAAATAAGTGTAGAAAAAGTTCCAATATCTGTTGATGTAAAAAATAAAAAGAAAGATGGAACACTTTATAATGCAAATCTAAAGATATCACCAGTGTTTGGTAAGGATAATGAAGTTAGTATGTATGTGGGTATAGAGACTATCATAGAATAGCTATTATAATTTTATTTAATAAATATTATGAAAAAAGCTCCGATTCCACTATATGAAGCCGATAGACTTTGTGCAGTAAAAGAATTGAAGATACTAGATACTTCAAAAGAAGAGAGGTTTGATCGCATAGTAAAACAAGCAATAAAAAGATTTAATGTTCCAATATCAACTATTACTATAGTAGATAAGGATAGAGAGTGGTTCAAGGCTATGGAAGGTGTTTCAAAGAATGAAGGTCCTAGAGATATATCGTTTTGTGGTCATGCACTTCTGAAGAGAAATTTGTTTATCATAGAAGACACATCAAAAGATCCTATTTTTGCCGACAATCCAATGGTTACTGGTTCACCTTTTATTAGATTTTATGCAGGAAAATCACTTTTTGAGAGATCAAATAGACTACCAATAGGAGTATTTTGTATAAAAGATACAAAACCTAGAACTATGACACTGGACGATATAAATGATTTTATGGACTTGGCAACTCAAGCTGAAAATGAGATAAATAAGGGTATATCAGATATGATATAATCCAAATATAATAAATATTTATATGAATAAAATAATTTCAGTTATAGTAATCGTTGCGGTAGTAGTTGTGGGTATAGTTTGGTATAAGAATGCAAACGCTCCAGCCGTTAAAGATGAAATAGTAAATACAGGAATGATGATGAATATGGGAAGTACAACATCAAATACAAATGGAAACATGGCTTCAACATCTATGATGGCTTCAACATCTATGATGGCTTCAAATACAAATATGATGGTTAAGACTTATACACTTTCTGAAGTTGCTCTACATAAGGCTAGTACAAGTTGTTGGACAACTATAAGTGGTGAAGTCTTTGATCTTACAACATGGATAAATCAACACCCAGGTGGTGATAAAGCTATATTATCAATCTGTGGTATAGATGGTACAAAAGCTTTTGAAGGACAACATGGTGGAAAAGCAAAGGTAGAAATGAAACTTGAGACATTTAAAATAGGAAATCTTTCATCAAAATAAAAATCTATTGTGGTATAATATCCACAAATGAAATCTAGTCGTAAGGTAGCAAAAAGGGAATTATACAAAGATTTACTGTACATTTTTATAGGTATAGTAATTGCTCTGGTTTTATCAAAAACGGGAATTATAGATGTAGTTTATAGCGTATTGGGTAGCAATATTCTTGCAAGTTTTATTGCTGGAATATTTTTTACCTCTGCTTTTACTATTGCACCCGCTTCGGTTTTTTTAGTTCATGTTGCTCAAACTTTACCTATAAATACAGTAGCTATATGGGGAGCCTTGGGCGCTGTGGTGGGGGATTTGATACTATTTATATTTATACGAGATAAGTTTGCTGATGATCTTATAAAATCCATGAAACCAAATATGGTTAAGCATTTCTTCCATTCCTTACACCTTGGTTTTATGAAATGGCTATCTCCGATTGTTGGGGCGCTTATAATTGCTTCTCCTTTACCTGATGAATTTGCACTTACTCTCATGGGTCTTTCTAAAGTAAGACTGGCCGTACTTATACCTATTTCATTTATTATGAATATGCTAGGTATATACTTTATAGTGTGGTTTTCACACATTATATAGCTATAAAACACATAGTCATATTTTGTATTCTTTGTTACAATATATGTAAATATGTCGTACTTTTCTAAGTCAAATTCT
>CAZQAQ010000034.1:0-5451 GCA_964591325.1 uncultured Candidatus Saccharibacteria bacterium
TATCAAAAATCGAAAAAGACGTAGACAGAGATTTCTTTATGGATGCAGAAGAGGCAAAAAAATACGGAATAATCGACAAAGTTCTTTAATTAAATAAAAAAATGTCACTTAAATTAGTAGCCGTACTCCTCTCTCTCGCAGGGGTTTCTGGTCTCGCTATTGGATATTATCTTAGATTGATCATATCTCTTGGAAAAAAAGGTTCGATGGAACTTGAGATAAAAGAGATGCTTTTGACAGCAAAAGAAGAAGGTAAAAAGATAATTGCAGCATCAGAACAAAAAGCAAATTCTATACTCGAAGAAGCTAGAAGAGAGGTAAAAGAGAAAGAAGAAAAAATACAAACAATTGAATCCCGCCTTATAAAAAAGGAGGATCTTTTGGATAAACGCCAAATAGATATAGATAAAGAGGTTGAATTGATAAAGAATCGAGTTGCAGAGATAAAAACTATAAAAGAAAAGGTTGATAAAATGGAAGTTGAAAGAGTTGAATCTCTAGAAAAGGTAGCGAAGATGACAAGAGACGAGGCTAGAGAAGAAATCATAAAGAATATAGAAAAGAATGCAAATGAGGATTTGATGATAAGAATACAGAAGCTTGAGCAGAATGGTGAAGATGTTCTAGAGAATAAAGCAAAAGATATACTAGCAAGCTCTATACAACGATTGGCAAACTCTGTAGCTTCAGATGTGATGTCTACCTCAGTAAATATTCCAAATGATGAAATAAAAGGAAAAATAATAGGAAAAGAAGGTAGAAATATAAAAGCATTTGAAAGAATGTCAGGAGTTGAAGTTATCGTTGATGACACTCCAGGAACCATAACAATATCTTCATTTGACCCTATACGTCGTCATGTAGCAAAAATGGCTCTAGAGGAACTTATTAAAGACGGACGTATACAACCAGCAAAAATTGAAAAAGCTGTTGAAGAAGCACAGAAAAATATAAACAAAACTATAAAGGAAAAGGGTGAACAAGCTGCATATGAATGCGGAGTAATAGGTTTAGACCCTAGAATACTACTTATACTTGGTCGTTTACACTTCAGAACAAGCTATGGACAAAATGTATTGCAACACTCAATAGAGATGAGTCATATAGCAGGTATGATAGCAGAAGAGATCGGTGCAAACGTAGCTGTAGCAAAGGCTGGTGCCCTATTACACGATATTGGAAAGGCTTTGGATCATGAAGTTGTGGGTACACATGTTGAAATAGGAAGAAGAATACTACAAAAATTCGGTGCTAGCGAAGAAATTGTAAAGGCTATGCAAGCTCACCATGAAGAATACCCTTATGAAACACCAGAATCACGTATAGTACAGGCAGCTGATGCAATATCAGGTGCTAGACCTGGAGCAAGAAGTGATAGTATTGAAAACTATTTGAAACGTTTGGGAGATCTAGAAGCAATAGCAAATGCCTTCCCTGCCGTAGAGAAATCTTATGCCCTTCAAGCTGGTCGTGAAATAAGAATATTCGTAAAACCAGAAAATATTAGCGACCTTGAATCAAAAAAATTGGCAAGGGATATAGCAATAAAGATTGAAAAAGACTTAAAATACCCCGGAGAAATAAAAGTTACTGTCATAAGAGAAACTAGAGCAATAGAATTTGCTAGATAGTAAAGAAATATTGTGTCATTTTAAGGCTATTGCACTAAAACTGGCTCAATCATATAATTATGCAGAGGTTACAACTCTGGCGTATACGCAAGAGTATAATTATTACTATTAATCATAATAAATATGAATAAAGCAGGAATTGTAGATGCAGTTCACGCAGTTTTAGGAGGAACAAAGGTTCAAGCTGAACAAGCTGTAGAATCAATGTTGAATTCTATAATAGACTCACTTAAGAAAGGAGAAGAAGTTTCTATAGCAGGTCTTGGAATATTCTCAGTAAAGCAAAGAGCAGCTAGAGATGCTCGTAATCCAAGAACAGGAGAAACAATAAAGGTTCCAGCTATGAACGTTCCAAAGTTCAGAGCAGCAAAGGCTCTAAAGGATGCAGTAAAATAAAATTTAAGTTTACTTTATCTTAAGAACATAAAAACCACCGTTAAGGTGGTTTTTATGTTTATATTGCAATACAAGGTCACAAATGATAGCATCACTTTGAACAATGAACATTGAATAGAGGTAAATATGAAGACAACTAAGGCATTAAAGAAACAGTTAGTCGTACTGGATGAGAAATTGGCCGAAATCAGAAGGGCGATTGAAATACTCGACGATATAGAATCCCCTGAAATTCGGTTTGTGGCTGAAATACCGGCATCCTGGCCTGATCAGATCCCAGTAACTGCGAGCGACTCAGATCCTTATCGTGCCTGCTCGGCTGCTTACTATTTGTTTGTTGAGAAAAATAAGGAAAAAGAAGGTTATAAGAATTTTGGTCGTAAAATTCACTTATTTGTTCGACGTGAGGGTGGAAAGATGCTAGTTTCACTTTCATATTCTGATTCAAACGGGCTAATCCAAACGTATTGTAAGAAAAATGATTTGCCAAAACCAAGTTGGAAAATTTTGAAAAATGAAATTGTAGGGATATATTATCGAAACAGGATGCCAAATGTGCATTACGCTTAGTTTTTACAACTTAAATACGACCGTACCGTGAGTACGGCGTTTTATTTAATTAAATAGTTAACTCTTTTTGGTGCGGGACGGGGGAGTCGAACCCCCCACCACAGTTTGGAAAACTGTTATTTTACCGATAAACTAGTCCCGCATATAAAACATCGAACACGGTTATACTATCAAGAATTCTATTTTTTTGCTACTCCCCTATTTAGGATCAAATATAGATGGTCTGACTTTATCTCCCGCAATAATCTTTGATATTCTCTTTCCACCAAGAACAGAAGGAATTATACCGATTCCATTACAGCCAAGATTGTACAATAACACCCTATTTTTTGGTTCTTCACCTATTAATCTAATGCGATTTGGTGTGTAACCCATAAGTCCGTGCCAAGTAAATTGATAATCAATTTTCTTATTTGGATCTATTTGATAAGTCTTTTTTATAAATTCATCAATATCTTGGTGAATTTTTTCTGGATAATCATAATCAAATAAATAATCTTCCCTATCTTCAATCGATAATTCTGGACCTCCAACACATACTAAATTATGTTTTTCATCTTTTATATCATGTACTCTTCTTGTTAAATAAAAATATGGATCATCACTACGTGGATCTGAATCATCACTAAAGTAAGCTAAAGCTGTAGGTTTTTTATTCATATTTTCCAAATAACCAGACATATAACCTACTTTTCCATTAACTAAATGATGGAACTTTTTATCAATTTCTAAACCATGTTCATTAAAAATTTCTAACTTTTCAAAACCATTTGTACATAAAACGACTCTTTCTGCAGTTACAGTATGTTTAATTGCATCTAAAATCGCTTTATCTTTCTTTAGAACTACTTTTTTTATTGAAGTATTTTCGTATATACTAAATCTGTCTTTATATTTCTTAGACATATACCCAACTACTTCTTGGCATAATAGTGCTGAATTGACACAAGATACCTTGTCTGTAACAACTGAATAATATGATTTATCGCTAGTTTCTAGTTTATTTAATATTTCTTGTTGTGGAACTATTTTATATAAACTTGAAAATATATTCGGTATACTTTTTATAAAAGGAGCGTTTTCACTAATTAAAAAATCTCCATTATCAATTCCGGATCTAATTTCTAATTCCTTATCTTTTAAGGCCAATAAAACTTGGAATAAACTCGTATACCCTCTAGCACCAGAAACTCTTGTTAAAAGAATATCAAGCTTACAATCTTTAAAAATTTCATCAAACAACAACCAAGTATTTTCCATATCGTGCAAAGCTTGTCTTGTCATTTCAAAACCGAATTCATTTTCAATATCTGATATGGGTCTCTCAAATCTTGCAACGACTTGCCCTGCATTATGCCCTGTTGCTCCATGTGCTAACTTACCCTGATCTACTACTACGACATTCTTATTTGTATATTTCAAAATAAAGAAAGCAGTAGATATACCTGCAATACCTGCACCAACAATTGCAATATTAGTATCGATATCTTTATCAAGTGATAGGGGTTTTCTTTCTGGATCAAGTTGATGTATCCAAGGAGATTTATTTATTTTCATATTTCTTTATATTTTACATCACAATAGTTCAAGATCGAAATATTAATGAGCTACTTAACTAAATAAACCACAATAAACACATTTACTATCAAAAATACGTATTTTTGTTACTTACCTATTTATTTTAACTATGGTCATGGTTATCATGATCATGTTTAACTTCATCCTTTATTTCATCAACCTCTTTCTTTATTTCTTCTATTGCGTCTCTAATATCCCCAAGTGTTGATTCTTCTTCCCTAACCTCTTTTTCTGTTTTTTCGTATATTTTCTTTTGTTGTTTTAAACCAGATATAAGTATTGTGTCTCCTATAAAGTAAGAAACAAAAAGCCCAGTTGCTAAAAGTATTATTGCTACAAGTACCATATTTACAGGTTCATAGAATATAAAACCCAGTATCCCTCCTTTTGATTGGAGTAAATCTGCAGTATGCCAAACTCCTCTCCAAAATAATACTATTGCAATTCCGCCGATAAGTGTGTAGACAATAGGAAACCTACTTAATTGACTTCTATTTCTATCTTCAAACTTATCAAAGAAATTTATTATCTTTTTAAACATGTATTACTATTTTAACACAAAAATCATGTTTAATATTACTAATACTGTCAACAATATTGGTCGGAGTGCCGGGATTCGAACCCGGAGTCGCCTGTTCCCAAAACAGGAATGTTAACCGTTACACCACACTCCGATAAAACAAATAAATACCCTACAAAAAGCTATAATATCACATTTTCCATAAAAGACACTTTTGCTAGTCTAGTATTTGTGTTCATATATACTACTGCAATATGGAATTCGAACAATGCATCAAGACCGTATTTTCTTTCTACTAGGTAAGTTTGTATGACTCTTCTTAATCTTTTTATCTTAACTTCATGGACATTTTCCTCTGGCCTATACCCTATTTTGCTATTTATACTTTTTACTTCTATAAAATGCAAAATACCCTTTTTACTAGCCACAATATCTATTTCTCCCCACTTTTTTCTATAATTTCTGTCTATTATAAGAAAATTGTTCTTTATAAGAAATTTGCAAGCGATATTTTCTCCAATATCCCCTATTTCTCTTGTATTTATCGGATTTTTATATAAAGACTTTTTCACAGCTTTTTGCCGACAAAAAAGGTCATGGACACGATTATAAGCCATATTTTTTGTCTTTTATGAACAGTATCCCCAAAGTTATCCACAGTTATGCACAACTATCCACCTAAAGTTTTACTAAAAATAGTTAATGTGCGGGTAAGGAGAATCGAACTCCTACCTCATCCTTGGCAAGGACGTGTCC
>CAZQAQ010000035.1:0-5087 GCA_964591325.1 uncultured Candidatus Saccharibacteria bacterium
TTGCTGCGGGGCTTGGACTCGAACCAAGATACCAGCCTCCAAAGGGCCGTGTCCTACCATTAGACGATCCCGCAATAGGTTTTTATAATACATTTAAAATGAACTACGGGCAAGAGGATTAGACAAAATAAATAAAATATTATGAAGTATGGTATAATCATGTATTAGTATTAACTTAAAAAAACATGCTCATAACTATTGGAATTATTTTGGTCGTATTGTGGATACTAGGTGTTGTTGGTGTTTATACAGTGGGTTGGTTTGTACATATATTGCTAGTTGTAGCGATTATTATGTTTTTGATAAGGATAATTCAAGGTAAGAATCCATTGCAATAGTAGGGTATAGGCAATATAATTAACACATGAATACAAAAAATCTGCCTATTATTTTGGGTATATTATTACCAGTAGTTTTTATTGTGATTATGTTCTTTGTGGTTTCGGCACCATTTAATAAAGTAAACCCAGAACATAATTTTATTTATATATTTGATAATAGTGATCCTTACTATTATCAATATAAAAATACTTATGAATTATCAAATGGAAAAGTTATATCTAAAACTTTAGATATACCAAAGGATAATGCTTACAATGCAAATAGAACTATAAAAGATTATCCAACTATGTATATTCATGATGTAAAAAATGATACATCAAGAGAAATAACACTTTCTGATGCTCAAAAATATGAATTGATTGCAGGTCCATCATCTCCAGATGGTTATACAGTGGGATATGTATATGGAAGCTTCAATTTATTTGATGAAATTTTGCTCGGCGGTAGCAGTAGAAATAATGGTTACTATATAACAAAGGGTAATTCACAGAAAAAACTAAATATGGCAAATCCTTACAATTACTATAGTGGAAATTTTAGAATTATTGGTTGGGTAAAATAAATATTATATGGACAATAATCAAGTAATATCCTTTATAAAAGGAAAAATAAATGACGGTACTGTGACAAAAGAGCAGGTTATAGGTGCTGTAAATGAAGTTACCAGCGCATATTCTGGAGCTAGTTATGTGCCTTCAAGCGTGAATAATAATTCAGATTTACCACACAAGACCAATAAGATAAATATAAATTTAAATCTTACAAATATACTTTATATAATAGGTTCTCTAATTGCTATCGTTGGTATTGGAATATTTGTTGCTCAAAATTGGGATGCTATAAGCTTTGCTGTAAAGATGACCCTAACATTGGGTATTTCTGTAATTACTTTTGGATCAGGATTGATAATAAAAGATAAGGAAGTTAAAAATCTTTCAAAAGTATTGTTTGCTATATCTGGAGTATCACTTTTTGGTGCAATAGTACTTGCTGGAACAAATTGGAATCTTATATCTAGTCCAGTAAGAATATTGATAACTCTAGGTTTGGCAATACTAACTTATATTCTAGGTTTTGTGTTTAAAGGAATTCAATATAGATCAGTTTCTCAGGTTATGTTTGTTATTTCTGCTTGTATATTTCCATTGGGAAGTTATGTATTTATATATGAAAATAATATAAATCTAGATTGGACAGTAAATATAGCAATATCGCTCACAGGATCACTGCTGTATTTAATTGCGTATCTTTTAACAAAAAGAAATACACTATTTCTTGCAACAATAGGATATTTTTCTTGGTCATATATAGTTGCATTTTCAAAAATACTTGAAATGTACAATCAGGATGCAACAATATATAAATGGGCAATGATAGTTTTGGGACTTTCTTACATATTAATTTCTCACAGTATAAATACAGATAAGGTAGTTGATAAAACTGATCTGAATGAGAAAAATAAAATTAGAAATATACTATATTTCGCGGGAACAATGTTGGTATTGGGAACATCATATAGTTTTGATTCTTTTGATATTCTTTATATCGGATTATTGTTTGCAGTATTTTACGCAAGCATATTCCTTAGAAGTACAGTTATGCTTGTTGTAACTTCAGGTTTTCTTATAGCTGAAATCGTGAGACTAACCTCAAAATATTTCGTAAATTCAATAGGTTGGCCTCTTTCACTTATTGTGATAGGATTTTTAGTCATAGGAATAGGGTATGTGACATTTAGTCTAAATAAGAAATATATAAGTAATAATACTAAAGTTATATCCTAAAAAGTGCCAATATAATTAATTTATAAATAAATGGAAAGAACATATATCAAGGATTTAAACTCAAAAAAGGGTCAGGATGTGCTTATAAATGCACATATTGAAGTAAGAAGAGATCAGGGTAAAATGGTCTTCTTTGACTTTCTTGATATGACTGGAGTTGTCCAAGGTGTTGTTCTTCCAAGCTATAAAGAGGCTCTAGAAATTGCAAAAGAGATTCGTTCTGAATGGATAGTTGAAATAATTGGTAAAGTAAATGAGAGACCTCCAAAAAATGTTCAAAAAGAAAAATTGAATGGTGATATTGAAATTGAAGTAAAAGAAATAAAAGTTCTTAATAAAGCAAAAGAACTACCGTTCGAAAAAGATTCAGAGATAAATATTGATACTTATCTAGATTATATGCCTTTGACTTTAAGATCAACAAAAGCCAAAGCGGTTTTTAAAGTTCAAGCAACGATTTTAAAGGCAATAAGAGAATTTCTTGGAACTCAAAACTTTACAGAATTCCAAGCACCAAAACTTATTGGTGAAGATGCAGAAGGTGGAGCAAATTCATTTAATATTGAATATTTTGGTCATACAGCACATCTTGCTCAGAGTCCTCAGTTGTATAAACAGATAATGGCAGGAGTGTTTGAGAGGGTATTTGCTATTGGAAACGTTTATAGAGCAGAAAAGCATGCTACTACAAGACACTTGAATGAATATACAAGTTTCGATATAGAAATGGCTTTCATAAAAGACCATACTGATGTTATGAATATGGAAACAAAAATTCTTGCTCATGTTATGAAGGTGCTAAAAGCAGAATGTTCTTCTGAATTTGAACTTTTTAAATCAGAAATACCAGAAGTTCCAGAAAATATACCTAGTTTGAAACTTAGAGAGGCTCAGCAAGTTATAAGAGCAGAATTTGGAGAGGATTGCACAAAAGAACCTGACCTAGAACCACAACATGAGAGATGGCTTTGTGAATATGCGAAGAAAAAGTGGAATTCTGACTTTATTTTCATTACACATTTCCCAATTTCAAAGAGACCATTCTATACAATGGAAGATGAGAATGATAAAGGATATGCAAAAGGAGGGGATTTGCTATTTAGAGGGGTAGAAATCACTACTTTGGCTCAAAGAATACATGATTATGATACTTTGGTTGAATCAATGAAGAAGAAAGGTCTTGATCCAGAAAAATTCCGCTTCTATCTACAAGCATTTAAGTATGGAATTCCACCACATGGGGGATTTGGTTTTGGTATAGAGAGACTTACTGCAAAACTTCTTGGTCTACAGTCTGTAAAAGAGGCAACTCTATTCCCAAGAGATATAAATAGAATTGACAATCTACTTTCAAAATAGTCTGTGCAATTTGTGATTTGAATAGAAGTAATTTTATAAAAAAATGAAAAAAATTATTTATATAGGAGGTTCACTAATTATCACATTTACATTTAGTTTTTTGTCTATATATCTCGGATCGATTGTTGCATTTGGTAGTGCTTATAGCTTGTTAGCTATCTTACTTTGGTATATTCTCCCACCCCTGATTCTTATTATTTCAGTATATTTTGGATATCAGAATTCAAAATCTGAAAACCCATCAAAAATATTTACTTGGACTGTTAGAATATCCTCTATATTTCTTGTAGGGTGCTTATTATGGATTGTTAGTTTTATAATGAGGAATTCTAATTATTCAAATCGAGGAATTGAACCAGAAATAGTGCTTCCTATAGTACAGTAGATAGTCTTCCGAATATTACGATGTTATGGTAATTAATGTGGAAAACACAAGGTTTTTTTGCTTTTAAAAATGCTATAATTCATTAGTAAATACCAAATAATTTTCTGTTTACAGAACTACCCGTAAATTCAGACATATTCTTGGCCGTATTTTTGTTTTATTTACAAAAATCATAGATGAATTTTAAAAAGTTTTTTATAATTTTATTAATACTACTTGTGCCTGCTGTATCCTTTTCTCAAGGGGTACCATTTATAGTCGGATATCAGGGTAGATTGGCAGATTCATCAGGAAATCTTCTTGGTGGTAGTGGTACAAGCTATTATTTTAAATTTTCTATATGGGATAGCCCTACAGTTGGTAGTGGTAATAAGCTTTGGCCTAGTGCATCACCATCTTCTGTTTCTCTAACAGTTAGAAATGGAGTATTTAATGCAAATATTGGAGATACATCAAGTGGTTTCCCAGATCTACTAGATTATAATTTTAGAAATTCAAAGGATGTATATTTGCAAGTTGAAGTTTCTTCTGACAATTCTACATTTCAAACTCTTTCACCAAGACAAAGAATATCATCTACACCTTTTGCACAAGTTAGCGGTGCTGTAAGTGGTTCTACAACACCGTCATCATTCGGAACAACTACAGCTTTTACAAATACTGTTGTTTCAATCGAAGCTACATCAACAAATACTACAGGTCTAACAATAAGAGGAATATTAAATCAGGTTGCAGATCTGTTTAATGTAAAAGATTCAAATGGTACAAATTTAGTCTCAGTAAATTCAAATGGGGGAATAATGGCCTCTTCATCTCTTGCTGTTTCAGGCCAATCAAACTTTTATGGAAGTGTTAATGTTTCTGGTTTGACAACTATAAACCAAGCATCATCTACTTTGGTTTCTATTTTAGATTCACTATCGGTTGGAAATACTGCTACTACAACTATAAGAGGTGAAGCAAATGCAACTTCTACATTTGCTGGAGGTATATCTGCAAATGGTCTTAGTGTCTCTGGTTTTTCAACCACTACATCTCTAAGAGTTTCATCTGGATTCTTTCAAGATAATCTAACTGATTGTAGCGATGAGGCAAATAGTATTCTTTACAATTCTAGTACTGGAAAATTCTTTTGTGGAGTAGATGCTGGAGCTTCAGGATCTGGACTAACCTCTCTCGGCGCCCTAAACCAAGCTCAAACAGGAGCTAGTCAAACT
>CAZQAQ010000036.1:0-5034 GCA_964591325.1 uncultured Candidatus Saccharibacteria bacterium
CCTCCTAGTCCCAGTGCTGCATTTGTCATTTTGTCTTTCGCAGAACTTTTGCTAGTAAATGATTCCGCAAACATATATTCAAAACCTCCTATTATTATCATAACTACAGTCAAAAATACTGCCAAAGCTATAGAGAATCTATATACATAACCCACATATCCTTCAAAAGATATGGTATCTAATGGTCCAGTATTTTTACAATCTACACTTCCCCCGTCTATACAAGGTAATGGTTCAAGAAGTTTATAGTCTTCAACTATTTTTGCCTGAACACTATTTGCTCCGATAAGTAATATTGTGATTGTTGTTATAAATAAAAGTATTTTTTTCATGTTTTAGAATGTTATATTACTTTCTTTTTTCAATTTATTGAAAAACACATCTATTTCCTTTTTTGCACCCTGAAGTATATTGTCACTACCTCTTATTTCCAATGATACTTTTGATTTTCCTTCAGAATTCTGGTTTGTTCTTAGTGTAATATTATCATTATTTTTTAAATCTGTTTGTTCTATGCCATTTATACTCCATACTCTAGATAAATCAGTATTCTTCTTTTTATTAAAATAGTAAGGTACAGACAATACGCTAAGCTCATTATTTTTAAGTACTTTACTGTCTGTAAGTGCAATATTGTAATAAACACCATATAAAGGATCTTCCTCATAAAGTGAAATATTTGGATCACCTGGGGCTAAAGATATATTTGCTACACTCTTTTGATTTCCATCCCTACTCAATATCTCTACTTCTACAGATAGATCTACTGGCAACTCATCTCTTAATTGTAATACTTGTTTGCCGTAACCAGATTGATCTTGCATAACTCTGCTATTAACTGTCCATTTGTAGGATAATAATCTTGGATCTGCTTCTTTGCCATTTGCCCCTATTAGGTGCGGTATAGCAATTATTTTTATTGTATTTTGATATGAAAATAGTGATTTACCTTCAAAAAATGGTGGTATAAAACCATCTGTTTCCCATACAAGGTCAGTGTCACTCGATTTTACATTTATACCCTTTTTTATTTCTCTACCATCAATTGTTGAAATTGTTGCTATCACGTTCGATACCTTACCTATTGGAGGAGCAATTATGTTTAGTTTATATATACCCACACCTTTTGAGACTGTCTTCCCTCCAACTTGCCATACTATATTTGATGAATTTAGATCAATATTGTAACTAACAAGTTTTATTGTTGCATTTTTACCTGGAATTGGAGTTTCAGGATCGATACTTATACTAACGCTGTCTATAGGGTTTGGAGCCTGAGTTTTTCCTATCAAAGGAAAAGACATGACTGATATAAATACTATAAATATAAATACTTTTTTAATGAAGAGATTCATCTATTATATTTTATCACATTATATTCAATAAATAATGAGATTTCCTCAGTTCCATTACTTTTCTATTACTCTGTTGCATCCTTTGTTATTCTTGGTGGTCTATATCCGTTTATATTTAGAGGAACTCTAGGTATCGGTCTTTTAACTACAGCTTTTTTGCTTACTATACTTGTTACAGAAATACCGGTTTTTGCTTGTAATTTAGTTAAAACTATAATTGCAAACATACAAACCACAATTGATGGTAGAGACTGTATACCCGGTATCAATTCTGCAACAAAAGATACTATAGAAGGAGCAAATCTCCTCCAATTTATGATACCCATACCTTTTTTCCAAAAATATACAGTTATTAAACTCCAAAATACAGGTCCTACAAAATCTCCAACAAAAGGTATTACCGTAGCAATATCAGCAACTAAAGCTAATAATAGTAAGGCTATACTATTTAACGTACTAAGTTGACCTTTTTTAACACTGTTATCTTCCATCTACTTATTTTATCCTATTTCCTTCTGCAAGTGCTTCAGACTCACTTTCTTCTAGATCTTTCTTTGCTCTTTTTATAGCCAAAACTTGTTCTGGGTTTGTTGTTATTATTTGATCTTCTGTATATGAAGCAACTATCTTTAAAGCAACATGCTTTAGACCTACGAAGAATATTCCCTCTCCAACATCTGATTCTAGTAATAGATATTTCTCTTCGTCGGTAAGGTTAAATGTTTTTTGAATATTATCTATAGAAGACGGTGATTGTTTCAAAAGAATTTGGATAGATGAGTTTGTGATAATAGGCAATCCATAAGGTGATTTTAGGAAGTCATCTACGTCTTGTGTTATTGTTGCTAGTCCCAAATAGTATTTTCTTCCTCTTTTTGCTAGTCCAAGCAAGAAAGATGCTGTGTCTTCTGATTTCATCATCCACCAAGCCTCATCTATAACCAAAAGTCTCTTCTTTAGATTTTTCCTTACTGCATTCCATATATAGTGTGTAACTATATACATTGCAACTGGTTTAAGCTCATCTTCCATATCTCGAAGTGAAAATACTACGAATTTCTTATTTATATCTACATTTGAAGGCCTATTTATAAAACCTGACCATGTTCCCTTTGTGTACTTACTAAGTCTATCTACTAGTGATTGTGCTCCTTCCATACCAGCCAAAACAAGTTCAAAGTCAGATAGAAGTGGTGGTTCAACATTTTTGAAATTTGATTCTGCTGTAATATCCTTTAAAGCATATGTCTCTGTTATGGCCCTATCCACAATCGCATCTTCTTCTTGTGTTAGTCCACCTAACATAATTCTAAATAATCCCACTAGATTTATGATATTTGATCTCAATACATCTGCTGGAGATTCATCTTCTCTAGCAATAGGAAGATCAAAGGGGTTTATATGATGTTCAGAGTTAAGTGAAATATTGAAATACTTCCCTCCTGTAGCTTCTGCCATGTACTCGTATTCTTTTTCTGGGTCTATAACAATAACTTCTGTATCGAACATCAGGGTTCTAAGTATTTCTAGTTTTGTACAATATGACTTACCAGCTCCGGCTTTTGCAAAAGTTACAGAATTGTAATTTTCTAGTAGGAATCTATCAAAAAGAACCAAAGAAGAATTGTGTCTGTTTATTCCATAAAGTATTCCTTTATCTGATGTGAGGTCAAAAGAAACAAAAGGAAATAGTGATGATAGTGGAGATGAGTTTAGTTTAGAATGAACAGCGAGTTGATCATCAGCAATAGGTAGTACACTCTTATAACCACTCTCTTGTTGGAATAGGGCGGGTTTCAAGTATACAAGTTTTGATTCAAGTATAGATTTTATTTCTGATTCTAATTTATCTAGCTCAGCACTTGTATCACCGTATATTGTTATATAGACACCGACATCAAATATCTTTTCTTGAGCTTGCATTAGGTTATCTCTAAGAGCCTCAAGGTCTTGATACGCAGTGTCTAGCATAGGATCACGAACCAAACCCTTATCTTCCCTTTGTGATATCTGACTCTGTACTTCTGCAACTTTCTTCTGGAAGTGTCTCAATACCTTTGCTGTATCAACTGGGTGTATGAAAATTGAAATATTAAATATCTTGTCTAGGTTTATGATAGGAGCAAACCAACTTTCTGAAAGAAATCTAGGATATGAAATTACAAAGAATGTTCTAGCAACTTTTTCTCCAAGATTTAACTCTTTTGGACTTATTTTAAGAGCAGATGGTGCTATAACATCTTTTAATTCTAGAACGCCAGCCTCATATATCTCTTGTGGCATGAGAGATACAATAGGATCCTTCTCTTCTTTTTTACCTAGTATTTTACTAAAAAAGCTCATATTTTTATTTAATTTATTTGAATAGGTTTCTCAGTCTCACCAGGATTGAATATTTTATAATACAATTCTACCACCTCTTCTGTTCCAAGTTCAGCAACCCTTATTCCACATCTTACTAATCCTTGTTCTACAACCCCAACTCTTTGTTCTAGCTGACTTCTGTATTCATCAAACTCACTATTTTCAAGAATTTTTCCACCATCTTTATTACCAACGAAGTTTCTTAAAGGATTATTTTTTGAATTTATAACTGGAGGATTGTAAGGTATAACTATAAAAAAGCTTTTTGTCATTATGTTTGAATTTTCAACAAAAGTCTTTATAAATTCTATATATTCTCTTGTCTGAATTTTCATAAGCTCTGTCATCTGTTCTTTGTACCTTTCCTCTAATAGAGCTATATATGGCCTTATATCTAGTCTTTTTGATTGAACAAATATCTGTACTGAGAAATCTAGAGAGTTTAGAAAGTTTTGGAATTGAAATATTATTGAGTTTTGTTCATCAGTAGATTTTAGAGCAAAGTTTAGTGATGAAGCCAAAACTAGTGATCTCATAGATCCATCTTTTAGTATAACTACCCCATCTCTTATCTCTTGGATAGGTACAAACTCTTGTGTTGTTTTTGTTTCTTGTGCCATTATTTTTGATTTTTATTTGTATACATACTTTCTTTTATATCTAGACTCCATGTCAGATCTTTCAGTTTACTATCAGAAATCTTTGGAACCATGATAGATGCATATTCTTTTGCATCTTTTTTATCTTCACTGTCCCCTTTTTTAACGTCAATCTTTTTCCAGATATACAGTTTAGAAGAAAAGAAGTATTTAAATGCTGCTTCAACCACAAATATAAAAGGCTTATTGTTTATTCTATAAAATGCTAAAGCAAAAGAAAATCCCATTATCAATATTATTGGTATTGCTGAATATAAGAATGAAGAAAATAGTCTGTATATTGCAAATGATATACCTGCACCTCCTGCAAGATATATGAATTGTTTCAAAGTTAGTGGTCCGAAGATCTTGTCCTCAACTTCTATAAATTGTGGAACTTGAAAACGCATGTATTTATTATAGCATTATATTAAAGGCTCTCTATATGGATCAGACTTTTGTCCGGGTACAGTTTTTATTACGATCGGTTCTTTTTTATTTGATCCGCCACTTACTCCACTTGGTAGTAGATGTTCAACCACATTTTCTGGTTCTTCTATGACTTTCATCATATCTTCTTTTTCCATTTGATCCTCAAACTGTGGACCCTCACTCTCGTGTTTATCGATAGTAAAGTTTCCCATTTTTTCTATCTCCCCTATTTCTTTTCTAGATAT
>CAZQAQ010000037.1:0-4593 GCA_964591325.1 uncultured Candidatus Saccharibacteria bacterium
TGCCGAGGAGAGGACTTGGTCACAGGTCTCGGCTTGCTAGCCTCGCCCGCGACCCTTACAGGGTCAGTACACCTTTTGGATTGATTACAATCTCAAAAGGTCTTGAGCTTGGGTCCCTAAACCCAAGCTCACCCGTCTCACTCGCCTGCGCTCGCTCCGACTTTCAAGTCTATTTATTCCACTAAAATCTAATTGTGCCGAGGAGAGGACTTGAACCTCCATGGGTTACCCCGCTTGCTCCTAAGGCAAGTGCGTCTGCCAATTTCGCCACCTCGGCATATAACTAATATAATACACTTTTCAAAAACTTACTATAGTGTATTGTGCGTCCAGTAGGGATCGAACCTACGACCTTATCCTTAAGAGGGATCTGCTCTACCAGCTGAGCTATGGACGCATATATTTAATTGTAACTAACCAAACTTCTTTGTCTACCAAAACAGCTATGGACGCATATATTCAATTGTAACTAACCAAACTTCTTTGTCTACCAAAACAGCTATGGACGCATATTTAACGGGTGCCTATATTTGATTATATTACAGTAAATATAGCACGATATAAAATCTAACAGAAAACTCGAAAATAATCCATATCTGTCAACTTTTTGTGCCCGGGGTGGGAATCGGTCACAGGTCTCGGCTTGCTAGCCTAGCCCGCGACCCTTACAGGGTCAGTACACCTTTTGGATTGATTACAATCTCAAAAGGTCTTGCGCTTGGGTCCCTAAACCCAAGCTCACCGGCCTCCTTCGCCTTCGCTCAGTCCGGCTTTCGATTCCATACTATATCATATTTCTTATTTGTGCCCGGGGTGGGAATCGAACCCACACGAGTTTTGCTCACAACATTTTAAGTGTTGCGTGTATACCAGTTTCACCACCCGGGCGTATTTTTTTCTTTTTATTTCTTCCTCTATGAGTTGGTTTAAGACTATGACAGTTTGGACAAAGTATCCTTAGGTTTTCTATTCTATTATCATATCTGTCACCATTTATATGATCTAGTTCAAGTGGGATTCTACCATCTTTTGTAACTTTTGCCCAACCACATTCTTCACAATATTTATTTTTTAAACCTTCTCTAAATAACCTAATCTTTAATTTAAAACTTTGAAAATAACTACCTTTCACTAAGATATCAGAAGTTTTTATTTGTGGAAAGTATCCACCACGGTGTCCTTTATTCCAAGCTTTTCCTTTAAAATGTGATATGTCTAGTTTATAATCAGAAATATATTTTTTTATATGTACATAATTTCCTCCAGCTTCAACAAGTCCAAGTTTTGATATTACTTGTCTATAACTAAATGAGTTTTTAACTGCATTCACTAGATCTTCTATTTTCCACTTTTTCTTATTTGAGGTATTTTAGATATTTAATCGTAATGAGGCGTAGACCGGGATCGAACCGGTGCATAACAGTTTTGCAGACTGTCGCGTTGACCAACTTCGCCACTACGCCTTGTGGTCTATTCTAACTATTCCTACTCAATTCGTCTATCTTTTGTCTATTCTTCTCACCCTTATCAATTTCAAAGTCAAAAAAGGGAAGAGCACGCATACGTACTTTTTCTTTAAAATAATTTCTAAAATCTTCTCTCATTCTTTTTGCAAAATCTAGAGCAGCTTTCTCTTTTTCTACTGGAAGTACAGTAAAAAATATCTTTGCAGTCTTTCCTCTATCAGAAAGACTAACATCAGTTATGGTAATAAGTGAAAGTCTGTTTGATTCTCTAGATATAAACTCTGCAGCTACTTCTCTTATTGCTTCTTTTAATTTTTGATCTCTGATTTCGCTCATTTTATTTAATTATTTACTTTTTCAACTACTTTGAAGCCTTGTATTTTATCTCCAACAGCTATTTCGATTTTTGATTCTACAAGTGTTCCAAATTCATGTCCTTCAGCAACTTCGCTTGTCTTCAATTTTTTCTCTTGTAACTCTCTTATCTTACCTCTACCTATCTCTACCTCTCTTCTTATTATTTTCACTTCAGATCCGATAAGGATAGTTCCTTGTTGAACCTTTGCTCCTAGTATTTGTTTATCTTTTGTTTTGCTAAATAGAGCCAGGATCTTTGCAGTTCCTGTTGCTTCTTCGATATATTCTTTTGGAACGTTGTCTACTACAGTTTTCTTTATAAATTCAATAAGGTTATAAATAATTTCAAATGAATAAACTTTTATATTTGATCTCTCTATAATCTGTGAGGCTTTGCTATCCGGTTTTGCATTGAAACTAAGTATGATTATCTTTGGATCTCCGATAGCAGTTTTAACATCACTTTCATTTATACTTCCTATTCCTTCAAGTACTATTTTTATTTTAACTTTATCATTTTTTATTTTTGCAATCTCATGTTTTACAGCATCTAGACTTCCTATTGCATCAGTTTTTATGATGACAGGAAGATATATTACATTGTCATCTCTTTTATCAATGTTTGTTTTTACTATTTGTGTAGACTTTGAATTATTTAATATATATTCCTCAGCTTCTTTTTTTGATTCAAAACTTATGAAAGAAGAACCTACTTTTGGTATTGAATCAAAACCGACAACTTTGACAGGACTTGAAAAACTAGCAGATTTTATTGATTTACCTTTGAAGTCTTCGAATATTCTAACAGGGGATATTGATTTATCAGCAATTACATACATACCTGATCTCAATGTACCGTTTTGAATAAGTAGAGTAGCACCTATACCTTTTTTATTATTTAATTCAGCTTCTATAACTAGACCAGTTGCATTTGCTTCAGTATCAGCTTTTTTATCATCAAGATCAGATATAAGCATTATCATATCTAGAAGTTCAGGAATTCCTTTACCAGTAAGTGCTGATATCGGTACTACAGGAACACTTCCACCGTAACCTTCTACATATATTTCATTTTCTGCTAGTGATTGTTTTGTTCTTTCTATGTTTGCCTCTGGTTTGTCTATTTTATTTATTGCAACTATATAAGGTATATTTTCTTTTTGTATTACTTTCAAAGCTTCTATTGTCTGTGGTTTTACTCCATCTTCAGCTGATACTACTAGTATCGCTATGTCTGCAGATTTTGCACCTCTTTCTCTTATAGCTGTAAATGCTTCATGTCCAGGTGTATCTAGGAATGTTATTATATTCTTTTTACCTTCACTTGATACTCTCTCTACTTCATATGCACCCAAATGCTGTGTTATACCACCAGCTTCACCAGAAACTACATTTGATTTTCTTATATAGTCAAGAAGGGTAGATTTTCCATGATCCACATGTCCCAAAACCACAACAATAGGCGGTCTATTTATTAAATTGTTACTATTTTTTTTCTGCATATTTTAGACCTTGATTAGCCTTGACAATGTATCAAAAAAATAGGGATTTGGCTAGTAGGCGGATTTTTGCTATCCTTTTTGTATATGTTTTCATTTTTAAGAAATATATTTAAAAAGAGGGCTGTATACCTCGATTTTGCTTCTTTAACCCCTATAGATAAAGGGGTTTTGAAGGTTATGGAAAAATACAGCGATGAATATTATGGCAATCCTTCTTCTATATATTCTCTTGGACAAAATTCAAAAAAAGTAATTATTGAATCAAAGAAAAAGATCGCTGATCTCATAAAAGCTCATTCTGATGAAATATATTTTACTTCTTCTGGAACAGAATCAAATAATATTACGATTGTAGGGACATTTTTGAAGTTAAAGGATATCGGAATCGATATATCAGTAAAAAATATCGTGATTAGTTCTATCGAACATTCTTCTGTTATTGAAACTGCATTATCACTAAAAGCTTATGGTGTAGAAGTGAGATTGATAAAAGTTGATGAAAATGGAATTGTAGATTTGAAACAAATAGAAAAGTCTATAGATCAAAATACTATTTTAGTTTCTATAATGGCTGTAAATAATGAAATCGGTAGTATTGAGCCAATAAGTGAAATTGCAAAGATTATAAGACATAAAAGAAAAGAGTATGCTCATGTTTATCCGTATTTTCATACAGACGCTTGTCAGGCAATTTATACTGATATAAATGTTATAAAACTTGGTATAGATATGATGACACTGGATTCTCATAAACTATATGGTCCTAGAGGAATTGGAATGTTGTATAAGAGAAGAGGTATAAATATAAAACCAATAATACATGGTGGTAATCAAGAGGGAGGTCTACGTTCCGGAACAGAAAATATACCAGGTATAGCTGGTTTTGCTTATGCTATGCAAAAAGCTTTTGAAAATAAAGTAAGAGACACACTGCATATAAGCGAATTAAAACAATATTTTTCTAATGGTTTAAAAAATATAAATAAAGATATCATATTTAATGTTGATACAGACAAGTCTTCTCCACATATCCTAAGTATTATTATTCCAAATATTGATAATGAAATGTTTTTATTGAGACTAGATGCAAAGGGTATAAGTGTTTCTACAAAAAGTGCTTGTCTCAGAGATGAAAATGAATCTTATGTACTTAAAGCAATAGGAATAAATAATAGTAAAAATGTGATTAGATTTTCTTTTGGAAATAATACAAAAAAATCTGATTTAGATTATGTTTTGAGGGTAATGAGTAACATAATGAAGAAATT
>CAZQAQ010000038.1:0-4573 GCA_964591325.1 uncultured Candidatus Saccharibacteria bacterium
ATAAGATTTCATCTGCACCTGGGTTCGATTCCCAGCATCTCCACAGTAATAAAAACACCAGCTTTTGCTGGTGTTTTTATTACCTGATTCTGGAGAGATGATGGGATGAGAAAGGCGGAGCGACGTGAGCACAGTAGTGCGAACCGCGAGCCGGGGTCGAGGAAATTTTCAGCATAAAATTATTCGTGACCAATTCCCAGCATCTCCACAGACAAATCAAAAAGCGTCCGCAAGGATGCTTTTTGTATTTGGCTCAACAAAATAATATATGAATACAAATTTTAATTATCAAAATATTTTTTGCTTAGTTTATTAAATTCATTAGGATCACCCATTGTCTCCACCTTACCATTACCATGACTTGTTGTATAAGTTATTAGTATTTGGTTTGAATAAATATCAACTATCGAGTATGTAGAGTATGAAATTGTATAATCGAGTGAAAGACCTGATGAGATGATTTTAGCCAAACAAGTATTTAATTTTTTATTAAACCTAGACTCAATTACCTCAGAATTATCATCAATAAGTAATCCTGGTTTATACGTGTTTATGTATTTATTTGCCTCCTCACCACATTTAATCTTCTCAGTCAGTTCATACTTCTTCTGGTTTTGAAATGAAAAATTTAACAATAACATACATATAACTACTAGCAATATTACTGAAATAATACTTGTCTTATTTTTTATATTCATAGAATCATTATACACTAATTCAATTCCCACCTTGTGTCTGTTATCTAACTGATAATCAGTTATTTCTATGGTCTTTTTATGGTGTCAGGAAACTCCTTACCTCTAAAATCGCTTCAGACGCTTTAAAAACCCAAGGATATAATTGGTTCCAACTTTGTTCTACCATGTCCACAGACAAATCAAAAAGCGTCCGAAAGGATGCTTTTTGTATTTGGCTGATGGAGGTATTTTGGGAATTGAAAGTCGGAGCGATGTTTTCTATTTCACATTATCAACCTCAAGGTAATCACCCTGATCAAATACAACCATTATATTTACCGGTTTATATGTAGCACTATTTTGCTGAGCATATAGTCTTAATTTATTTATACCATTGTCAGTTATCATAAAAGGATCTGATCTTTTTGTATGCATTTGTACACCATCTTTAAATGAAACTAATGGCCAATACTTATCTTCATTTGTTGACCAATTATTTTCACCATCAGTAATTCTTATATCATGTATTTTTCTTAATGATGGCGTATTTATATTTACCTCCCAAACCCAATCATTTTGATTGCCGTTATATGAACCTGAAGAAAATGACGTTGCAGACACTTTGTCTTCATTTACATTTATTCTTGTTACAGAAAGACTTGGATCATCACCTTTAGGGATAAAGCCATTTGTTGCTTTTACATATTTATAACTATTGTTTACTGTTGGATTTGATTGATTTGTAGTATTTATTGGATTTGAATCTACAGGAGGTTGTACTGTCTGAACTGGTAAATTATTTTGTGGTTTTTGCTCAGTTACAGGTAAAGAACCTACTGCTTTTGGAACTGTACCTATTGGTACTGTAGTCTGGTTATTTTTATCAATAGTTGTTTCTATTGGAATATTTTGATTTGGTTTAATTTCTCCCGCACCTGATACGCCTTTATATTTTGAGAAATTACCAATAGCCTCTATCCACAAACCAAGATCAACAAATTGTATATGGTTCGTCGTGAATCTTATTTGAACCTGACCTTTATTTAAATAATCTATAAATTCTTCAAAAGTTACAGGTCTAACCCCATTATATTTTCCGGGAAAATATTTTCCTGATTCTATATCTGCTTTTGTAACAGTATATGAACCTGAATATTTATTATTTTCTTGAGAAACTATAAACACCCTTTTTAATTTATTTGGAATAATAGAAGGTATCCCAATATCATTTGATGGAACTACAACATCAATATTTGAAATTGGACTCGTATTGTCATGCATATTCCAACGTAAAGTTACATTTTGTTTATCTTTATCTATATCAATACTTGCCCAACCCTTTAATGAACTATCTTTATTAATTTGATTAAATACATTGTCATGATCAAGGATAGCGATAAAATTTGCATCCTTATTCTCTTTTATTGCTTCTTTTGTATAAGTATCTATATTTTTATTTATTCTATCTTTTTTCTTAGAAAGTGAATCATAATATATCTTACCTTGTGCAGAAGGATTTGTTTTTATATTATCGACGGTCGAGTCAATAATACTTAGAGAATGTCTACCATAATTTACACCGTTCCAAAAATTCTTTACTTCACTATTGATCAAAGAGTATTCTGTATCTCCCGCATCTATACCTGTACCACCATCACCATATAATTTTAATCCGCTAAAAGTTATTGGGGCCATACTAGATACAGTTATGCCTTTATGATAACCAGTAAAATTTGAAACAAGATTGTGTGGATTTGTGGTCTCTATATCTGATGAACCTATATTTATAAGCATAAGGGATGATGCATCGTGACCTGATTCTGCATATGATGTGTTATTTTCAAATTTCATTATTCCACTTGTAAAACCTCTGTAATTTACTAATTGATAAGGCATACCTGGAATATTTGGGAAAGCATATTGATTTGCATTATTTATCGATGGTACAGCACCACTTATATCATATGGGTGGTAAACAACATACACACCAAAACGGAATAGTCCATCTGCTATATTGTTTGTAATTTCTGGAACCATGGATGCGTGCCAAAATGCTACTCCACCATATCCTAGATCAAGTTTCTTTAAACCAAAACCCCACCATCTTTTATCATCATGTTCACCTGTACCACCTCCCAATCCAACAACTAGATTTGAATCTATAACACCAGATTCAAGCCCTTCTTCTGTAGTTATACCAGAACCTTCAGCACCTATAACTACATTATTTTTTATATCCCCAAAACTATTGTGACTAACTATTCCCCACTTTGGTGAAGCTATTGGAGTATTTACAACCTGTATTCCTGTATCAACACTACCATCACCATATATTTTTCCATTTTTTATAATTGCTTTATATTTTACCCAACCTGTTTTTATCCAATTATTATTTGAATCCAATGCTTCAACATCTCCCTCACTACTTATTCTTGTTTTATGTGGCGCATAGCCTGTAGCTTCTACAGTTGGTGCAGGCATTTCACCTATTGGATTATACAGTAACCACCAACGATTATTTGAAGAAGCGATAATATCGTGAGATGTTGGCCAGACAATCGGATCATTTTGACCACCTAAAGGATCTTTGCCGGTATATACATAAACTGAAAGAGGAGTATTATTTACAACTCTTCTTGAGAGGTTGCTGTAATAATATATACTCTCATCTCTTGATCCATATACCACACTACCCTCAATATCAAATTTTTTATGCAGATGGTGTGCATGTATTGGATATCTTCCAATCTGATTATCGCCTGGTATATATTCATCACCAACTTTCTTCACACTTACAGTTGCACTTGTAGTTGTTCTACCAAGATCAATCGCTGCAATATTTTTTAAAGTAACAGTTGTATCACCCAGAAACATCATATGTCCTCTATCACCAACACTATCACTTTGGAAAACTATATTTCTTGTAGCAAATATAGCAAATCTACCCGTACTGATATTTATAGGACTATTTGTGATAACCTGATTTCCTTGTATTGAATTCACCTTCAATATTTGCTGTTTTAAATTAACCTTATTTAGCTTTGGTGTTTCATATATAATTATTGAATCACCAACATTCAAACCAGATACACTTTCTAGACTAAGTGTATTTCCACTAGCTGATATTATCTTTGAATATTCTTTTACATCTTTACCAACAATATCAACAGTTCCTCCTATAGAGACAAAACCTATAGTCATTTGAAAAGGATCTATATTCTTATCAACTTCTCCTGAAAAGATTACTTTGTGACTTACACTAGTATTTGGCCTATCTTCATATGTACCTGAAGGATACAGAACGATTGTTCCGATTTTTAAATTTGTATTTTTATTTTGATCAAAACTCAATTTTCCTTTTATGGCTATACCCTTTATTTGTACACTATTATCCAAATCATAATTTATATTTATTCCTTCAGGAATAAGTACAATACTGTTTTTATCGAAACTATATCCAGAAAATACATCACTCCAATTTCCACTGGATTTCGCAGCAACTGTGGCTATATTTGCATAATCAGGAACATAATCCTTTCTGATTTTATTATAGTCAGAACTATTTAACTGATACATATCATCATGTTGCTTTACTTCTATATATGATATTTTTCCAGTACCACTTCCGCTTAAAGCAGTATAGGCACTAGATAGACCAGCTCTAGAAATAAGATTTGAGAGAAAAGATGGTTTATAAGAGTCTTTAAAAGTAACACTCATACTCATATCATGACCCATAGCATCACTGACCATTGCTTCATGATTTATACCAGCGGTATTTAATACCCCAATTTTAAATATAGTAATAAATACAAAAACAATAATTAGAAATAATACTGGGATCAGAACTCGATCATTACTTTTATTCATTTATTAAATTTTAACACACAAAGACA
>CAZQAQ010000039.1:0-4319 GCA_964591325.1 uncultured Candidatus Saccharibacteria bacterium
AAATTTTGTTGAATTCTTATTAAGTAATCAAGAAGAGAACCCCAACAATCTTCCTCTTTAACATTTACTCCACAATATTTTTTAACAATATTTGGATCTACACACTTTCCTGATTTATCAGTTTCTTTTCTACCTTCAAAATATATACAATTTTTATCCGCAGAAACTTGTCGAGCAATAGGGTGAAATGTATTTATATCTGCTCCAGAGATTTTTGTTCCCGCATAGTAGGCTGATGCATTGTCTACTGCAAAGTATACTCCTTCAGGTAATACCATAAAAGAGCTATAGTCTACAGGAATGTGTTTGCCAGCAAAGAAAATATTACTTTTGTCTTTTCCATATGAGAATCCTAGATTTGTAAATGTGCTTGGGTCTGCATTTGTAACAATATTTTCCACGCAATCTACATTTACATAATACACATTTTTTCTATCCTTCAAGTAGTCTCCATTGAAGAATGAATTTCTTTTATCCATATCGGAGTTTGTTTTACTAGCCACACCCACATAAGTTATTGTGGATTTATCAACGCGAAGGGAAGTTTTATTGATCTTTTTCCATCCCCAATCCCAACTATAACAATTTAAACCCAAGTGATTTACGCGAAGCTGGTGTCCAAAATTACTTCCCGTTATGACTATTTTTTCATTTAAAATAAAATATAATCCACTAAAAACAATCAATAATAGAATAAGTATACCTATCACCCTTTGTAATTTTTTCATGGGGTTATTTTAGCATATAATTATTGCTTATAATTAGGCAAAAAATTGTAAATACTTCTATAAGTGTAACTCAGCTTGTATTAACTTTATTGCCTGATTAATTTGTTCATTGATATCTGGTTTAGATGTATCAAATGTGTATAAAAAGTTTATTCCTAAATTTGTTCCATCTCCAAATTTTTCTTTGTAATCAAAATAATTTCTAACAGCATCCTCTCCATCTTTAAATAGTGACCATGCTAGATGCGGGTTTTTAGTCGCAAAGTTTTTAAGCTTATCTACAATAAAGTCTTCAGGTGGATTTATATGAATCCAAATTATGTCCAATGAATATTTATTCTCAAATTTTTTAATAATTTCCAATGTTTCTTTTGATCCACAATTAGCATCAATCGATACAGAGTATCCCATTTTAATAAAATCTTTGATTATCTCCACAGCAATCTCTTTGGATTTATTAAAATTAAATCCTTCCATTTTTAAAATCTTACGAATTTCATCGTGTGATATCCTAACTAAGTTCAACTTTTCTGAAAGTGGTTTTAGTACAGTTGTTTTACCAGCCCCAACAAGCCCTACAGGGCAAAGTAGAAATTGTCTACCGTTTTTATTTTTTGGAATTTCTACCAAAGAAAGGTATTTATTTTTTATATCAATATAATCTTGTTCAGATAAATCTTTTTCAGTATTCATGTTTTAAAGTTGTTTTAATTGGATTATATCAAATATTTTTTAAACTCACTCTCACTAAGCAAAATTAACTTTGCATCTCTCGCAATAGGTAATCCAGTCATTTCATCTCCCATCCAAGGTAAGGGTATAAACTTTCTAGCATTTTCCTCAGAGTCAAATTCAACCTCAACTCTAACTAAACCTTCAAAACGTCCATGATAAATTTGAATAGCAATATCTGGGTTATATGAAATATTATATCTATCTCGAATAACTGCTTCTGATGCATCTTTTTTTAAGATATCAAATTCTTCTTTTGAAATTTCTCTTTTTTTACGAGTACGTTCAAGGTGGGAAATTTCAATTTTCTTTTCGTATTTATAGGTATTATTTACTTTGGAAATTCTTATTTCTATTCCTTTGTCGCTTTTAAGAAAATATCTTTCGTAAGACAATGGCTTGATACCAGAAAGATCAGGCATTTTCTTTACATAAAACTTTCTTTCAATTTCATTTTTATCTTTATTGTTCATATTATTTTATTTGTGTGGTGCGTGGTTGGAGTATATTTAGAACACAATATTATCACAAATACTCTCAATCTCTAATTTTGCAGTTATAACGTTAAAATTTTTTGGAATGTGAATAAAGCCATAAGAAGGTTTAACATTACTCATGTTTGCTATTGTGATTGATAATAAATTACACCATGAATTTCCGATTCCTGAAGTAAGTTTTGAATTTTTCCTAGGTTTTAAAAAGGTTGAGATTTTCAAATTTTTCATATCTTTTATTACATCATTTCTAAAATTCTTATTACACTTGGTTTCTATTCTCAACTTTTCTTTATCTATACCAGAATATTGTCCTAACCCTATTACATACATAGGTTTGTTATTTTTAATAAAAGTAACTGCTCTAGCTATACCTTTTTTTGAGGAGGGGATAAATAATTTGTCTATATTACTATACTTATTAAGCACGCTTTCTGATATGTTGCCTCTGAATGCTATAAGTAAAATTTTTCCATTCATTGATTAATTATGACAAAAATAATTTTGATGGTTGTGTAGTAAGACGCTCGGACCTTATTCTACGTATGCTTCTAGAATACCAATTCTATTTGAAAGTTGAAGTTTATCTGCAAGATCTACAAACATCGTTCTGTTTGATAAGCCAATCGTCAGATCGTCTAAACTGTTAAGTCCTGGGTATGGTAAAAGTGTATACACAATATTATCTTCCGTACCATGTACACCATTTACAAAACTTGGTAACTCGTACAAAACATAGTCAGCTAATCTATTAAGTTCCTCAAGAGACATTTTAGATAATCTCATTGATCTATCTGGCCTACCATTTTTAATTATATCTACTATAAATTTATGGAATTCAACATTATTTAAAAACTCTTCTTTAATTATTTTTAAATTATGTTCATACTCTTTGTTTTTAAGAATGTTTGTCCATCGGATAATCTCAATTTTATTTTGATCATCACTAGATAATTGTGAGATTATTTCTTTTATTTCAACCTCCTTGCTATCTCCAATTCGGATTGCTTTTTGCAGCGCTTTTTGAGGGCTTCGCCTGTCGAGTACTTCTAAGTTAATTGAGTGTAAAACATCAGGTATTACTATTAATACTTTTTGTTCCGTATTCAAAAGTGACCACTTAATATATTCTTCAATGTGTTTCTTGGTAAAATACTTATTTCCTAGACTTACACCTATCCAAATATTATGTTGCTTTTCGGCAACTTCTTTAGGAGTTACATTTAAATATGTTGCAATTCTCATGAATACAAGTATAGCAAAACTAAAAACTATTTACTGGCCGTATGGGACGTTGTTGGAACCATTATGTAAGATTTTATACAAAAAGAAAAGACCCGTGTTGGCGGGTCTCCTAACCTGAAACTGACAACTAACCAGGGTCCAGAGACACATTTTCAGAATCACAACGTAAATTAGCTGGATTATACTGGTGCTAAACCAGTTCAATCTTGCAACTGAAATGTTTACTCCAATCCATTGCGAAGAATCGCTTTACGATTGCATTCGCTAGGGCTTCAGTCATTCTTCCGGGATTAGCCACATCCCTGTAAACGTATTCCTTAAGGAGACTATGAGGCTCGATTGAGAGACAAAATACTCCCGGAACCTTACCTCTATGCAAGACTGAAGGAATGATATTACCGTCCGTATCGACTCCGTATGAGTTACCTTCCAAATGACCACCACCAGAATACGCCCTTGGGGGTAGTCTCAACTCTTCGACCGGAGTACTGAACTGACATGTCTGCTCACTAACCAGATTATTATCCACGAATTCAGTGACTACTAGAATTCTCCACCACTCACCGCCAGGATCCTCGATCCTTATTACTGCTTTCGGCTTTCCGTCAGTTAAGACTGTCGCGAACGCGACTGGAATGCCCAACTCAATTGGACCCAAGTGGGTCCTCGTCATTGTAAACTTGCCAATGTCCATATTCGCCTTTCTAAGAACCTCTGAATTAAGGCTCTTTTGCAATTATGGCACATATCACTAATTTGTCAATAGCTGTGTGTGGGACGAAGTTGTAACTACTGTTATGCTTTACTAGCGTATAATTTAGGTCGTCCATCAATGATCACAATAGCCGGATGAGGTTCACTTTTCTTATTCTGCTCATCTGCTTGTTTTGTAATCACATCTAGGATCTTATGTTTTTCTGTAACACGAATAACGATAAAGTAGCTAGCCTCTGCTTCATCACTTTCCTCGATGACAAATTTCAAAGGAAATCTACTACGCAAGTAAGCTACAGAAGTCCGTACGACATTATGGCAAAAGCACCCAAAACAAGTGAAATTAATACTTTGCTGCGGGGCTTGGACTCGAACCAAGATACCAGCCTCCAAAGGGCCGTGTCCT
>CAZQAQ010000040.1:0-4198 GCA_964591325.1 uncultured Candidatus Saccharibacteria bacterium
TTTTATCAGAAAATGCAAAAAAATGGGTAAATGAATATTTAAAAAAGAGAAAAGATATGGACGATGCTCTATTTGTTCAGATAGCTGACAAAAAGAAAAGAGATACACTACGACTGACGCCAAGATCTGTTGAAAGAATAATAAAGTTTTATGCAATCAAAGCAGGAATATCAAAAAAAGTAACTCCACACGTCATACGTCACTCTTTTGCTACAGATCTATTGAGAAATGGTGCTGATCTACGTTCAGTACAAATGCTATTAGGACATGCAAATATAGGCACAACACAGATATATACACATATTACAGATAGTGAATTGAAGAAAGTACATCAAAAGTTTCATAGAAAAGGAGAGTAAGTGTTTTATTTAGCGTTTATGATATTATTTCCCTATGAACATAATATCTTGGAATGTGAACGGTTTGCGTGCAAATGTTAAAAAAGGAGGATTTGATTGGTTTTTAAAGAAAAGTCCAGATATATACTGTATACAAGAAACAAAGTCTCACCCAGATCAATTGGATGAAAATACTAGGAACCCAAAGGGTTATTTTGCATATTTTGATCATTCAAAAGAAAAAAAAGGATATAGTGGAGTTGCAATATATACAAAGATAAAGCCAGAAAAGGTTGAATACGGTCTTGGTATACCTGAGTATGATCAAGAAGGACGATTCCTCGCTCTATTTTTCAAAGATTTCATACTTATAAATACCTACTTCCCTAATGGTGGTAGTGGTCCAGATAGACTTAAATACAAACTAGAGTTTTACGATGAATTTTTGAAATTTATAAATAAACATAAAAAGTCTGGAAAAGAAATAATATTTTGTGGAGATATAAATACTGCACATACAGAAATCGATCTTGCACGACCAAAAGCAAACGAAGAAAATACAGGATTTTTACCTATAGAAAGAGAGTGGATCGATCAAGTTATCCAGTCAGGATTTATTGATGCTTGGAGAGAATTAAATCCAAATAAAAAAGATAGTTATACATATTGGGATATGAAAACTTTTGCAAGAGAAAGAAATGTTGGATGGAGAATCGATTATTTTTTTGTAACTCCACATATTTTTGAAAAGATTAAAAAAGCCAATATTCTCAACACGGTTTCGGGTTCTGATCATTGTCCTATAGAATTAATTTTAAAATAAAAACTTTTTTATTTTATAAAGGACAAGTTATCCACAGTTTTTATTTGTAATGTCCTTTACATGTCTTTTACAACTGCTATAATAATCCCAGATCAGTTTAGTTTAAGTTTAAATATTCCGTTTGATTTTGAACCGAGTAAAAAAAATCGAATAAGGAAAGCATTAAATTTTCTAGACAAATGTTCTTTGTAAAATATGGGTAGTGTACTCTTAGTTTTTTTACATCTGAAATTGTTTGTTTTGTTTTGCATTGTATTCACCTCGAGTAGAGGTGATGGAAGGCAACCTTAGCTTAGGCTATGGTTTTGAAACGCATTTCTTCTCAATTTACAACTAGCTGTCTCTCTAGATGGCGTATATATTATTTGAAGTTAATAGCGTTTTCTCCCCTGCGTTCGCTTTCGGTCAGCTTTCATTTGTTCTTTTAGCAGTTTCCAGATGTACTCTCAAAACCGCGTTTGATTGGCGCATTCCATGTAACCTCTGGAAACCGCTCGATCTACGCGGTTTTCTTATTGTATATTTATTTGTAGCTATATAATCTTATTGCACCTTTATATATAGCCATATAATCCTATTTAGACCATATACCCTACTACATTATATACAGTTCGATTTAACTCGTTTAACATATACAGTTTCACGTGAAAGATGCTGTTTTTAATATATTTTACGTATAAAAGCAGTTTCTTTTATTATACGTTTTCCATTATGAAACGTGGTATTTTTTATTAATTTCCTCGATATTTTCCTTTTCAAGCTCTTCCCTCTTCTCTTTACCTTTTTTTCCTAGTACTTTAAGTTCTTCAATAGGCATTTTTATCAATTCTACAGCTCTATTATTTAGATACTCGGTTGTATTAAGTTTCGGATCATCAAGAACTTCCTCTAGTAGAGAATTTAGAACAAAACCTATTTTTGGTCCAGGTGTTTCATGTGTAACCTCCATTATTCCCTTTCCATCTATCTTCAACATGCTAACACTTATAGGATCTCTCATTGCTTCCTCTACCATAGCTTTATATTTTCTTAGTCTGTATGGGTTTTCTTTCGGTCTTCCTGTTCCTATACGGTCACATATACGTAAATTCATTAAATCCCATATATTTTCCCTTCCAACATTATTTATCATCCTTCTAACCGCAGATAAGGTTATTGTTTCAGTATCAGAGAAGAACATATGCCATCTAATCATGGTACATACCTTCTCTATTGTTTTTGTTGGGTACTTCATCCTCTCTAGTATGGACTTTGTTACACGTGAACCTACAACCTCATGGTTGTAAAAGGTAATTTGGCCAGTTTCACGTGAAATTCTCTTTGTTTCTGGCTTTGAAATATCATGAAATAGTGCAGAAAGCCTTATTTCTAGAGTCCAATTCTTGTCTGCTGCATGCTGTAAGCTTCTCGTAAGGTGTTCATATACATCATAAGCATGCGCTTGGTTCTGTGTAACACCCTTAGATCTATATAGCTCGGGTAGTATTATTTCAGTAATACCCAAATCATCCAAGGTTTCAATACCCTTTTTGGGCTCATTGGACAGTATAATCTTTGTGAATTCATCCCTTATCCTTTCCATAGATATCTCTTTTAGGAGATTTCTCTGGTCTTTTATTGCCTGCATAGTCCCCTCCTCTATTTTGAAGCCTAGTTCTGTACTTAGTCTAGCTGCTCTCATCATTCTTAAAGCGTCCTCATTGAATCGTAGACTAGGGTCACCCACTGATCTGAGTACTTTGTCCTTTATGTCCTTTAATCCCCCGTACAGATCAATTATGTCCTTTATAGAGCCATTTGATAGACTCATTGCCATTGCATTTGAAGTAAAATCTCTTCTTTTTAAATCTTCTTCTATCTTATCTCCAAATTTGATCTCATCTGGGTGTCTAAAATCACTGTACTTCCCTTCCATTCTATATGGAGTTATCTCTATAATCTTCACTTTTTCGTTTAAGGTGTTTTCATTTACTACTGCTACAGTACCAAAGTCATTTTCATAAAATGTTTTTGGAAATATAGGTATTATTTGTTCAGGTAAGGCATTTGTAGTTATATCCCAATCTTTTGGCTCCATGCCAAGTAGTATATCTCTCACACAACCACCCACTAGATAAGCTTCAAATCCAGCTTTTTCTAATGTTTCTACAGCAAAAATGACTTCTTCTGGTATAGCACCATTACTTTTTTTATTTGTATTTAGAGCAGTTTCCATATGTTTCATGTGAAAAGTCTAACATTATGTGCCAAATACTTCAATATTTAACATAGATATGCTATTATGTAACTATAATCAATATATTAAGTATGAAGGAAAAGGCTATTTTACTAAGAAAAACCGGAAAAAGTTACACAGAGATAGCAAAAGAACTAAATGTTTCTAAAACTATTGTTTCAATATGGCTTAAAAAATATAGATTGACTGAAAGTGAAGCTCTTGTTTTGAAAAATAATATTAAATCTAGGATAGAGAAGGGGAGGATTAAGGCTTTGATAAGTATAAGATCAAAAAAAGTCTATAAAGATATGGTTTTGTACGAAGAGGCCAAGAAATCTTTTGAAGTTTTTATTAAAGAATCACTTTTCTCTTACGGTTTGGGGCTATATGAGGGTCATGGTACAAAAAAAGTTAATTATTATAACTTTACCCACAAAGACATAGAAACTCATCGTATAATGCTAATTTGGGTCAATAAATACATTTTAATAAACGAAGACAAATTAAAATTTAAACTTTTCATAAGTTCTGGAGATGAAGCTATAGAAAAAGTTGATTTTTGGTCCAGTAATATGAATATCCCTGAAGAGAATATAAATACTTATGTGTATAAAAGGGGGGTTGGGGCTAAAAATAAAGATAAAAAAGATAATGGAATACTTTCTGTAATGTATAATGATGTAAAAGTTATAAACAAGATAAATGCTTGGCAAAACATGCTAATAAAGTATTATAAGGGTGTCTAGCATGTGTTAGCTTTGTTTATGCTTCCGTGGTGAAATGGATATCATACCGGTCTTCGGAACCGTTGTTGGGGGT
>CAZQAQ010000041.1:0-3099 GCA_964591325.1 uncultured Candidatus Saccharibacteria bacterium
GGAACACTTACAAAGCTTTTTAGAGAAGGACAAGAAAATCTAGAAAAAATAAATTCAGTGATAAATGAAACAATAGTTGGTTCAGCACTTATAAGAGTCTTAAATTCTATAAATTCTGAAATAAATAAGTTTAAATCAGTAAATAGTAAATCAAGAGATATAGGTTTGGGTATCGTAAAAAACATATCAGCTTTGATTCCAGCGATAACTCTTCTGGCAAACATTATCACAATGATAATCCTTTATTTTGGAGGTAAACAAGTGATACTGGGAACATTGTCTGTAGGTAGTTTCAGTGCTTTTGTATCTTATTCTGCTATGTTTATTTGGCCATTATTTGTTCTATCTTTTGTAGGTACATCTATATCAAGAGGAGGAGTTTCATTAAAACGTATAAATGAAGTTATAGATTCACAGGTTGAGGAAGAAAAAGGTAATAATATAAATAAAGTAAAAGGGGATATAGAATTCAAAAATGTATCACTATCTTATACAGATCAAAATGGTAATGAAAAAACAGTATTAAAAAATATCTCTTTCAAAATTAAAGCCAATACAAGAAATGCAATTATTGGCCCAACCGCAGCAGGTAAAACTCAAATATTTTATCTGATATCAGGACTAGTAAATCCTACATCAGGCGAAATCCTTATAGACGGTGAGCCTATGAATTCATATAAGACTAGTGATTTACTTTCAAATATAGGTCTGGTTTTTCAAGATAGTATAGTATTCAATACTACATTTAGAGACAATATTTCTTTTTCTGAAAAAACTACAAATGAGAGTCTAAAAAAGGCTATAAATACAGCTGAACTTGATGAACTGGTAGACAGACTGCCAAATGGTCTTGATACTATGGTTAGTGAAAGAGGAACGAGTCTATCTGGAGGTCAAAAGCAAAGGCTTATGTTAGCTAGAGCTCTGGCCTTGGAACCAAAGATATTATTGCTCGATGATTTTACTTCTAGAGTAGATCGAAATACAGAAGCTTCTATTTTAAAAAATGTAAATAAAAATTATAAAGATGTAACTTTAGTTTCTATTACTCAAAAGATTGATCCAATCAAAGATTATGAAAATATCATTGTGATTATGGAAGGGGAGGTTGTTGCTGTTGGAACTCATAAGGATTTAATTAAAAATTCTTTTGAATACAATCAGATTCTAGAATCTCAAATGTCTACTGAAAATATTTCAAATAAAAAAGATGAATAAAAATTTAACTTATGAATTAAATAAAGGTGAAAATACTTCGAATAAAGGAGTAGCGTCTCTTTTGTCAGGAATAAAAGAATTTTCACAATACATAGATGGGGATAAGGCAAGGTTAATTTATGCTTTTATTCTTATAATACTAAACTCGATTGCCAATGTTATAACTCCATTTATTATTGCTTATGCTCTAGATAACTATATTTTTAAAGGAGATATAAAAGGGCTCGGTAATATACTTTTTGCTCTAGGATTTATGTATATCGCTACTGTTTTTATCGGTTATGCGCAAGGTATGTTGGTTGGAAATATATCTCAGAAAACTCTATATAGACTTCGAGAAGCTTTATTTACAAAGTTGCAGAATTTACCAATTGCATTTTTTAATCAAAATAAAGCTGGAGATCTTATTTCTAGAATAAATAACGATACAGATAAATTGAATCAATTTTTATCAGAAGGTATATCTAGGTTTGTTGGAGGTTTCTTCTCTGTGCTCGGAATAGCAATATTTGTTTTATTTATAAATTACAAACTAGGTTTGGCTATGCTTTCTTCAGTGTTATTTCTCATAATAATAACTAGAATTTTATCTCCTTGGATAGAAAAACAAAATAAAAAGAATTTAGTTGCAGTTGGAAATCTATCTGCTTCTCTTCAGGAAAATATCACAAATTTTAGAGTAATAGTCGCTTATAGTAAAAGAGAATATTTCAGATCTCACCTTGAAGAGATGAATAAAAATACATTCAATACTGCTTATGTATCAGGTACAGCAAATAGAATATTTGAACCGATATACGATCTCGCGGGTAGTTTTGCTTTGATTATAGTTATGTCTTACGGACTTTATTTGATCTCTCAGGGAGAATTGAGTATTGGACTGCTAGTTGCTTTTATCAGCTATACACAAAAGTTTTATGATCCACTTAGAATCCTGGCAACAATATTTGGAACCATACAACTTTCTGCTGCGGCTTGGTCTAGAATAAGAGAAATATTCTCATTAAAAAATAATATTGTAAGTTCAGAAAACATTGATTCAGATAAAATAAATTCGAAAAATAGAATTGAACTTAAAAATGTTTCATTTAAATACGAGGGAGGGGACAGTGTTATAGAAAATGCCAATTTAACATTTGAGTCAGGTAAGACCTATGCTCTTGTAGGTCCAACTGGTGGAGGTAAATCAACTCTTGCAAGTATTATGGCTCATCTATATGAACCTAGTTCGGGCACTGTCTTTCTAAATGGAAAAAAGATCTCTTCTTATTCAAATGAAGAAAGGGCAAAAGAAATAAGTGTGATTCTTCAAGACCCAATATTATTTACTGGTACAGTTGCTGACAATATAAAATACGGTAATAGTATTTTGGAAAATATAGATAATGAAGAATTAAAAAATATACTTATAAATAAAGGGTTTAAAGATGTTATAACTCGTTTTTCTAAAGGTTTAGAAACTGAAATATCATATACAGGAGGTGGTTTAAGTATTGGTCAAAAACAGCTTATATCTTTTATGAGAGCTATACTTCGTTCACCAAAACTTATTATTCTCGATGAAGCTACTGCAAATATAGATACAATAACTGAATCAATATTAAATCAAACACTATCAAGTCTTCCAAAGGATACTACAAAAGTAATAATTGCTCATAGGTTAAATACAATAAAAGATGCAGATGAAATAATGTTTGTTAACGGACATCATGTTACACCAGCAGGAAGTTTTGAAAATGCTCTAAAACTTATAGAAAATTCAAAGAGAACAAGTTAGTGTGTGTGAATATTCATTGACCACTACATTGTTTATATAAATAAAAAAAGGGGAGCGAATCATTCGCCCCCCTATTCACTCTATCCACACACGGAAAAAAGGAT
>CAZQAQ010000042.1:0-2903 GCA_964591325.1 uncultured Candidatus Saccharibacteria bacterium
CATTCAGCAACTATTTCAGCAATCTTTTCTACATCACCAGAATCTGCGGTTAGAACTGCAGACATATATATTGCAGGGAAGTTTGCTTTCATATAGCTTGTTTGATAAGCCACACGACCATAGCTTGCAGCGTGAGCTTTGTTGAAACCGTAAGCGGCAAAAGGTTCAATAAGTAACCAAAGCTTTTTTGCTTTTGAATCTGAAAGACCATTCTTTTTAAATCCTGCCATAAGTTTGTCTTTCTGCTCGGCCATTTCTTTTGGAATCTTTTTTCCCATGGCTTTTCTAAGTTTATCTGCTTCAAGCCAAGAGTAACCAGCAAGTTTTATGGCTATCATCATAACATCGTCTTGATAGGTTATAACTCCATAAGACATATCTAGAATATCTTTCATTCTTGGATCGAGATATTCAACTTTACTATTGTCGTGTTTTCTTTCTATATATACAGGAATCATTTCAAGAGGTCCTGGACGATACAGAGCCACCATGGCATTTATATCGTGGATTCTACTTGGCTTTAGATCTATTAAGAATCTAGTCATACCGCTACCGTTTAACTGGAATAGTCCTGTTGTTTCTCCACGCGCTAACATTTCAAAAGTTTTCTTATCATCAAGAGGTATGTTTTCAATATCGATATTTATATTTTCTATTTTCTTTACTCTTTCTACTGCATCAGCAAGTATGGATAGGTTTTTTATACCTAGAAAGTCGAATTTTAGTAGTCCAATTCCATCTTCACCTACGTCGTGCATATCGTATTGAGTAATGATCTTTTTATCACCTTTTGTATCGTACTGAAGTGGAGCATTTTCAATAAGTGGTGTTGGGGCAATCACAACACCAGCTGCGTGTACGGAGATGTGTCTTGCACAACCTTCGATCTTCATTGCCATGTCTATTATTCTTTTTGTATCGGCATCTTTTTCATATTGTTCTTTTAGTTCTGGTACTTCTGCCATAGCTCTTTCTATAGTCATTGGGAATCCTTGAGCACCCATAGGAATTAGTTTTGATATTTTATCTCCAACTTCATATGGATAACCCATACTTCTTGCAACATCTCTTACTGCACCTTTTGCCATCATGGTTCCAAATGTTCCTATTTGTGCAACTTTATCGTGACCATATTTTCTACGCGCATATTCTATAACTTCATCACGACGATTATCGGCAAAGTCCATGTCGATATCGGGAGCAGATGGACGTTCAGGGTTTAGGAATCTTTCAAAGGGTAGTTTGTATTCAAGTGGATTTACATTTGTAATACCTGCTAGATATGTCACTAGAGAACCAGCAACCGAACCTCTGATGTTTGTTAGAATTCCATTGTCATGTGAATAGTGTAATAGATCCCATACCACAAGGAAGTATTGGGAATATCCTTTATCTTTTATAACTTTCAATTCATATTCTATACGATCCAAAAGTTCTTTTGTTTTTTCTACGCCTCTTTTTACTATTCCTTCAAATACAATTCTTCTCAATTCTTCATCATATGAAAGACCTGATTCTACAATGTAGTTTGGGAATATCCATTTACCAAGAGTAATTTCTATATTGCACATATCTGCAATCTTTTTTGTATTTTCTATTGCTTCAGGAATATCTTTGAATAATTCTTCAGCTCTTTCTCCAGAAATAAAAGAGAAATCCTCATCTTCACTATCATCTCTTTTATCACTTGCATCACCTAAGGTATTTACAAGTACTAGTGTATCTCTGGCTTCACGATCTTCGGGGTGTATATAGTAAACATCATGTGCCGCCACTATGTTTGTATCAGTTTCTTTTGCAAGAGCGATCAATTCCTTCATTATTGGTTCATGATTTGGTATTTCAGGGTGTCTTGTGATTTCTATATAAAAATTATCTTTACCATAAACAGATTTGTAAAAGTTTAATTTAGCCAAAGCCTTATCCTTATTTTTATTTTTTATAGCTTGAGCGATTTCTCCAGAAAAAGATGGGGAAATACATATCAGGTTTTCACTATAAGTTTTTATGAGCTCTTCATCTATACGAGGTTTATAATAAAATCCTTCAAGGTGAGAAAGAGTAACAAGTTTTATAAGATTTTTGTATCCATCATGATTTTTTGCAAGTAGTACTAGTCTAGATCTTTTATTATCAATACCTGCCTGCATATCTTTTCTTGTTCTTGCTGCAATATAAAAATCCACCCCTAGTATCGGTTTTATCTCTTTTTTCTTACAGACTTTATAGAAATCTATTGCTCCGTAGAGGTTTCCAGCATCGGTTAGTGCTAGAGCCTTCATATTTAATTTTTTTGCTTCACTTACCAGATCATCGATCTTTGGTAATGCATTTAGAAGTGAATAGTGACTATGGGTATGTAGGTGGATAAAGTCAGACATAATTGAAGTATATCAAAAACCTTGTATATGAGATAATCAAAATATGAAATACACCATAGGTATAGATGAAGTGGGTAGAGGACCTATTGCTGGACCAGTAGCTGTTGGTGCTTTTGTAATACTCGATGATGAAGTTATGCCAGAATTTAAGGGTGTAAAAGAGTCTAAACAACTATCTTTTAAAAAACGTGAATTTTGGTTCGAGAAGATATTGGAATTTAAGAAATTAAATAAAATAAATTTCTCTGTAAATTTTCAGACTGAAAGTGTGATAGATAACATGGGTATATCGCATGCTATAAGAGTGGCACTAAATCAATCAATAAAAGATTTAAACATTGATCCAGAAAATGCAATTGTTTTACTAGACGGAGGACTCAAAGCTCCTTTGGAATTTAAAAATCAAAAAACAATTATAAAAGGTGATGAAAAAGAGATAGCGATAGCATTGGCATCTATATGTTCAAAGGTATTAAGAGATAGAAAAATGATTGATTTTGATAAGAAATACCCAGGCTATAA
>CAZQAQ010000043.1:0-2823 GCA_964591325.1 uncultured Candidatus Saccharibacteria bacterium
GAGAGCGTGGTATTACTATTACTGCAGCTGCTATTACATGTTTTTGGAATCCTTCTTATATGCCAAAAGAAGATGTTTCAAAAAAAGTTCGTTTTAATGTTATCGACACACCAGGTCACATTGACTTCACAGTAGAAGTAAAAAGATCTCTTCGTGTTCTAGACGGTGCTGTTGTGGTTTTTGACGGAGTTGCTGGGGTAGAGCCACAGTCAGAAACAAACTGGAGATATGCTGATGAAAGCAATGTGCCACGTCTATGTTTTATAAATAAAATGGATAGAATGGGTGCATCTTTTGAAAGATCATACGCATCTATACTAGAAAGACTAAATAAAAAAGCAGTAAGATTCCAAATTCCTATAGGAACAGAAGGTGAACACAATGGTGTTATAGACCTATTGAAGATGAAAGCTTATTACTTTGATGGTGAAAAGGGAATTAATGTTATTGAAAAAGAAATCCCAGAAGCTTACCTAGCAGATGCAAAAAAGTACCATGCTGAACTTGTTGAAAAAGCAGTTGAGCATAATGATGCACTTATGCAGCAGTATCTAGATGGTAAAGAAATACCAGTTGATACTCTAAAGACAGAAATAAGAAAGCTTGTTATAGAAAATAAAATGTTCCCAGTATTTACTGGTTCTGCCCTAAAGAACGTTGGAGTTCAACTTGTACTTGATGCAGTTGTAGATTATCTACCAGCACCTACAGATCTAAAAGCTGTAAAAGGTACAGATCCAAATACAGGTGAAATAATAGAAAGAAAGCCAAGTGATGAAGAGCCATTTGCTGCTCTAGCATTCAAACTTCAAAACGATCCATTCGTAGGACAACTTACATTCTTCCGTGTTTATTCTGGAACAATAGAATCAGGTACATATATATACAACTCAACAACAGGAAAGAAAGAGAGACTTGGACGTATCGTTCGTCTACAAGCTGATAAAAGAGAAGAGGTAAAGAAAGTATATGCTGGAGAAATAGCGGCTGCGGTAGGTCTAAAAGATGCTCTTACATCTCATACATTCTGTGATGAGGATAAACCAATTATTCTTGAAGCAATAAAATTCGTTGATCCAGTGGTTTCTCTACGTATAGAACCAAAGACAAAAGCTGATCAAGAGAAAATGGGTATGGCACTTCGTAAACTTACAAATGAAGACCCAACATTCAAGGTAAGTTCAAACCCTGAGACTGGCGAAACATTGATCGCAGGTATGGGAGAACTACATCTTGAAATTATGGTTGATCGTATGAAGAGAGAGTTTGGTGTAGAAGCAAATGTTGGTAAGCCACAAGTAGCATACAGAGAAACAATCTTAGGTACAGCAGAAGCTGAACATAAATACATAAAGCAATCTGGAGGTAAGGGACAATACGGTCACGTAAAGATCACAATATCTCCAATGAAAGCTATTGAACCTGGTGCTAAGATTCCAAAGAACGTAAGTAGATATGATGATTTTGAATTCATTGATTCAATTAAGGGAGGAGTTATTCCACAAGAATTTATACCAGCTGTTGAAAAGGGAGTACATGAAGCAATGGATAGAGGTATAGTTGCTGGATATAAGATGGTAAATGTAAGTTGTGAATTAACATTCGGTTCATTCCACGATGTGGACTCATCTGAAATCGCTTATAAGATCGCAGCATCACAAGCTTTCCAGGAAGCTGCTAAGAGAGCAAGACCAGTTATTCTAGAACCTATTATGAAGGTTGAAGTTCTATTCCCAGAAAAGTACATGGGAGACATAACAGGATCAATTTCATCAAAGAGAGGAACAATAGAGGAAATGACAGAAAGAGGACAAGCAAAGGTTTTGCACGCAAAAGTACCTTTGTCAGAAATGTTCGGTTATACAACACAACTACGTTCTATGACTTCAGGACAAGGAAGCTCAACTATGGAATTTGATCACTACGAGGTAGTTCCACCAAATATAGAGAAGGAAATAGCTGAAGCAAGAAAATAGTATTGTATATAGTTTGCATTGTGGATAACTATATTGCAAAGAAAAATATAAGTAGTATTCTTATATCTAAGAGACACTACTCGAAGATCGGGCACAGGAAACTGGCTCGTTTTTTCTTTTTATAAACTGCTCATACCCTATGTGTAGTAAACAATAGGGCGTTTAAGGGCAGAAGTATATTTATTATTCAAAATTATAAGCAATTAAAAAATAAAAATGTTTTCACAACACCACAAACATGTAATCGCAGTAGCTATCCTTATGGTAGCTTCTTATTCATTGCCTCAAGTAAAACAGGCTTTGGCAGTTACAAATATAGATATGGCCACATGTCCAATAGGGTATATATGTGAACCAAAGGTAAATACTTCATACTCTACTGTAGTACCAAAAGCTGAACAGTCTGCTCCAACTGCTGTTCAAATAATAAAGGCTGAACAAAAATATTGTTATACTTTCTCAAATAATCTAGATCCAGAGAATTTGAGTGGAGGTGTTTCGATAGAAAAGGATAGTGGTGTATCTCTTTTCAATCTTCAAACAATTCTTCAAGATAAAGAAAATATAAATATAAACAATACAGAAAGAGATGTTAAGAATCCAAAATTTGGTGATTCTACAAAATCTGCTGTAATTGCTTTTCAAAAGAAGTATGGTATTCCTGCAATAGGAGTTGTAGGACCTATGACACGCTCTAAGTTGAATAAGATATATGGTTGTGGAAATGATAATATGCTACAAAATAAAGTTTTACCAACCGCATCATTAAACAATATAAATAATAATGTAGGACCACAAAATAAAACTCTTCCTGTATCTGAAAAAGCAAAATATTATGCAAATACAA
>CAZQAQ010000044.1:0-2747 GCA_964591325.1 uncultured Candidatus Saccharibacteria bacterium
TAGAATTTCAAAAACCATGCAACTATTTTACTCCACAAAGATGGCTTTTGTAAAGGGGAAGTGGTGATAACATATCGAATACATACAGCCGAATTTATATCAATATCTACTTTCTTAATACTTTGGTCATAAGAATCAAAGACAACAATGTGAGTATCATTTACTTTTGCACAAACACACCAGTGGTTATCTGCCATGCCTTGAGGTCGATAATAAATGCCATCTGCTCTTTGAAACCAAGCGGGAACAGATATACCAGCTGAACCAAGTGTCATTGCTTGTTTTAATCTGCGTATCTTTTCGTTTACTGTTATTGCGGAGTCGAAATCATTCCACACATACTCTTGATAGATGTGGTATTTCTCTAAAAATAATTTCATTCTATCTACGATATATTGAGGAAGTGGTTTAGGTTGAACATACTCTGCTAGTGTTTGTGTCATTGGCATAACACTTTCATCGACTAAGCCATTGTCTTTAATCCATAATCCAGTTTGAAATGGGTCACCACCGCTTTGGTCTGAATTAGTACCGATATATACAGGACGTTCGGCAAAGTTAAAGGACTGTCCTATTGTAATTTTTAGATTGGTTTCTATAGCATTTAGTGTCCCCCAAATATGACAACCGTGTTCATCTTCACCTGAAGGAAGCAACTGTGGCTCGTATATTGGCAAATAGGGGGTGTTATCACCACTTGGGTTGATTACAGTTTTAGGGAGTTTACCCCATTGATAATCTGTAATCGATGAAGCTCCCAGTTTTAATCCATATTGTTTCATCTGTATATATTAGCAATAATATTTTTTAATTCCACTTGGTTCAAATAGTTTTTTTTATCCCCTAGTAGTTGAAATACTTTATCGAGGGTTTCTTTGCGGTCTAGTTCTATCTTTTTGAGGCGTTCATCATAACCATGTGACCACGAGGTAACTATAAATGCCCCCATAGCGGTGATAACGGTTAGAAGTAGACTAGCCACCCATTTGGTTGTAGCAATAGATGAGAAGATTGTTGTCTTAGCTTCATCTAGTACCTTAATCGAGTTGTCGTGGGAGTCCAGTATCTTGTCTACTTTCTCAACATGGTCTTTTACGAGGCGTTTAAGGTCGACAATTTCATTATTGTTATTACTTACTATTGCCCCGAAGTCCGAAACTGTCTTTGCTATCGCTTGGTGGCTATCTTCTATTTTTCTTAGGAGGTAGTCATCGTTCATAAATTAAGGAGTTTTTATACCATTAATCGCTTCATCTAGCTTTGGTCCAATAAGAGCAATCAGCTCATCTTCACTTCTAATATCTTGTTGCACCTGTGCAATCTTAGCTTGCAACTCTACTATTTGGTTAACTCTATCTTCTTGATGTTTCTTTAAGTCACCAAGGTGTACTACACGTTCTTGTAATCGCTTGATATTATCACCAGTGATTTTCTCCCCATCAGTTAAGTCTACTTTACCTGTCAAAACATCCTCGCTGTATGTAAGCACAACAGCAAGAGCATCTTTGGTATTTGCTGTAACTTCCTTCGTATCGACTAGCACTTTTATGTCTATTAATTGCATATTAAATATGTTTTAACTTACCCCAATAATTATACGACAACCCATTCTTGTACAGCTCTCTAATTTCACTCGCACTTAACGCCCTATTATAAATACGAACATCATCAAACACGGCTGCGGTGAATAGTGAAGAACCTGTGGAATATCCGAAGTGAACATTATTAGGCGTTGCTGGGGCATTTACTGACGTACCTGCTGGCATCATTGATAATGAAACGACTTGAACCCCATCCATGTAGATAGACATATACTGACCTTCACGAACAGCTGTGTAATGATACCAAGTGTTTGTAACAGTATTGGTTGGACCCCAAACTACATATTGATTACCCAAACTAGATCGTATTCCGAAAACTGGTTGATTTGTATTTGTTGTTGTACCAAAACCTGTATACCATTCATTGTTCGCATCGCTTCCTGATACCCATTTTGTTACTCCCCAGATGTTATCGAAAGATGATGTTAACTGTGCTCTGTTTATCCAATAGGATATCGTAAAGTCTCCTGTTCCAAATGAGTAATTAGCATTATGTGCCACACGAAGGGTATTACTAATACCATTAGTTTGAAGTCCTCCACTTCTTTTTGCTTTTACTTCCGCTGTCTTGGTTGTTGATAATATAAGTAGCTTATTCCCCACACTACTTCTATCCTCCGATGTGCTTGCTGTGCCTATCCATGAATTGTCTCTAATATCTAGCGGCCAATATCCAACTAACCCAGTATTAACTGCTGCGTTCGTTGTCCACGGCATCAATAGAATTATAATTAATATCTTCCACATAGAAATGCTTTTATAAATATAGGGGTAGTAGAGGCGACTGGTTTAATTGATTGGAAACAGAAATCATCAAATCCTCCAAGTACAACTGAGTTGCCGGGGAATGAACCTTCTGCCCATGTTATGTATCCTGAATTAGAACCAGCTGCGAATGTTGTAGAACCTATAGTACCTGCATTAGGATTTTGAACTGTAATAGATGGCATGTATCCCTGACACCTATTAGCGTTTGTAAACGTGACTGCAATATTAGAACTTCCAACACCCAAGATGTTTGTATTCCACAATCCTGTACAGAAATCTATACTCATTGAAGTCGTAGTTGCAAGGTTCTGTTGTTCTGAACTAATACCGCCATAAACATCAAGAGCCACTATTGGAGTTGATGTTCCTACTCCAACC
>CAZQAQ010000045.1:0-2553 GCA_964591325.1 uncultured Candidatus Saccharibacteria bacterium
GCCAAAGGCATATGTATGTCAAAGCATGTTTCATCCTCATCTTTTAGATTTGATGACGGGTAAACTAAAAATTCAAAGCGGACACTAGTACTCATACTACCTCCATTGTTAAATTTTATTCTGGGATCAGAATACACCAAATAAAGGAGTGTGTAAATGTAAATGATTAAGTAAACAAAAAAAACCACCTTTCGGTAGTTTTTTTGTTTTAGTACTTTTATTTATATCTTTAGATCTGCCATTGCTTCATCTACTGTCTTTGAAGCTTTTTCACTTGGTCGAACTGCTCCTTCTGGTTCATTTATCTTTAGATTTACTCTAGAGTTATTTTTCATTCCAACTACACGAAGTAATGTTCTTATAGCTTTTGCTGTATTTCCTGAACGTCCTATAACTTTTCCCATATCTGCCGCACCTACCTCAAGAGTCATAAGCACACCCATTTCATCTACTGTTCTTGCTATCTTTACTTCATTTGGATTATCTACTAGAGCTTTCACCACGTATTCCAAAAATTGCTGGTCAGTATTCATATTTTTATTCAGTTTTAGCTTAAATCTTACTTATAATTCTTTACAGTAAAGATTTACTGTAGTTTAATTGTAAATCGTTATAGAGATTGGGTCAAACAGAGTTTTACACAACCAAAACTACAAAACTTATGCTTGAGGAGCTGGAGCCACCTCTTCTACTTTTACTTCAGCTTTTGCTGCTTCTGCTTTCTTTTCCTCTTCTGTCTTTTCTTTTACTATTGGTCTCTTCTTTGGAAGAGCGTTTATCTTTTTGCCGGCTATTAATTTTTTTGAAACTAGATAGTTGTGTACTGTATCAGAAAGTTTGGCTCCTTTGCTTATCCAATATTTAATCTTATCTGTATCGAACTGTTCTAGCTTATTTTCTCTTCTTGGGTCATATGAACCTAGTACTTCTAAATACTTTCCGCTCTTTGGACCGTTTTTTGAATCAGTCAAAACAAGCCTGAATGTTGGTTCATGGACACGTCCTACTCTTTGAAGTCTTATCATTAACATGGGAGAAATATAACAGAACTGTTAAAAAAAGGCAATATGCTGTATAGTATTCAAATCGAAAGCTAATGAATAAGAAGATAACAGGGATAATAAGAACAACTAGAAAAGGACTTGGTTTTGTGGCCGATCCGAACGATGAAAACAATGACTTTTTCATAGATGAAGGCAATCTAAATTGTGCTTTAAATGAAGACACGGTAGAGATAGAAATAATCAAAGAAAAGTCAGATGAAAAACTGGCTAGAGTAATAAAGGTTATAGAAAGATCTAGAGATCACTTTGTTGGTACTGTAGAAGAACGTGAAGGTATACTAGGCATTGTTCCAGATGAAAAGAAAATGTATGTAAACATTATGCTTTCACCTGATCAAACAAAAAAAGTAGAGGCTGGTGATAGAGTCTTTGTAAAGATAAATGAATGGACAAACCCAAAAGAAAGACTGTACGGAGAAATCATAAAAGTAATCGGTAAAAAAGGAAATAACAATGCAGAGATGGAAGCAATAGTTCTTGAAAGTGGTTTTGAAACAAAATTCCCTCATGCAGTAGAAAAAGAAGCAGAAGAAATAGCAAAAAATGAAGGTAGAATTCCAAAAGAAGAAATAGCAAAGCGTCGTGATATACGTGATACGTTAACTTTTACAATTGACCCTTTTGATGCAAAAGATTTTGATGATGCTATTTCATTTAAAGATATTGGAGAAAAAGATGGAGAGAAACTATATGAAATCGGTGTACATATAGCTGATGTAAGTCACTATGTCCGTGAAGGTCAACCACTAGATAAAGAAGCCAGAAAACGCGGATGTTCTATTTATCTAGTTGATAGAACAATACCCATGCTTCCAGAAATACTTTCAAATGACCTTTGTAGTCTAAATCCAAATGAGGATAAATTAACCTTCTCTGCAATTTTTATAATGAATGAAAAAGGTCAAATAAAAGAAAAATGGTTTGGAAGAACAGTAATGCATTCTGATTACCGCTTTACCTACGAGACTGCTCAAGAAAGTATAGATAGTAAAAATGGACCTTATGCGAATGAACTTATTACACTAAATAACATTGCAAAAATACTTCAAAAAGAAAAGTTTAATAAAGGTGCAATAGAATTTGAACAAGAAGAAATAAAGTTCAAACTTGATGAAAATGGAAAACCTGTAGGAGTATATAAAAAAGAAAGATTAGATACACACAAACTTGTTGAAGAATACATGCTTCTTGCAAACCGTGAAGTTGCAAAGCATATATACGATTCAATAAAAAAGAAAGGTACAAAAGATACTGGATCAATTTATAGAATTCACGATATACCAGATCCTGAAAAGATGCTTGAACTAGAGCAATTTGTAAAAGCTTTGGGTTATGATTTAAATACCAAGAAAGGTCACGTAACTGCTCATAGTATAAAAAATCTTTTGAAGCAAGTTGAGGGCACACCTCATGAGACACTTATAAAAACTGCAGCTATCCGTTCTATGCAAAAAGCTATATATTCAACAAAGAATATTGGACACTTTGG
>CAZQAQ010000046.1:0-2541 GCA_964591325.1 uncultured Candidatus Saccharibacteria bacterium
AATAATTGTCTTTCCCTCACCTTTCTGCTATATTTGCCAAACAATATAATCATATGGAAAATAAAAAAACTAATAAAAATGAGGTTTCAAAGAATGATAATAAATTCTATGAAAACCTAAAGATTACAAAGGTTTCTGGATCTAAAATCGAAATAACTGGTACCGTGCCTGCAGTACAGTTCGAATCTTTCAGAAAGAAAGCTCTAGAAAATATAAATAATGAAATATCTATTGATGGTTTCAGAAAAGGTAAGATACCTGAAAATATACTGATATCTAAAGTTGGTGATATGACTATACTAGAAGAAATGGCAGAACTTGCCCTATCTGTCTCATATCCAAAAATGGTAATTGAAGAAAAACTAGATGTTATAGGAAGACCAGAAATCCAAATAACAAAAATAGCAAAAGATAATCCTCTAGAATTCAAAATAATATCTGCTGTTGTACCTGAAATAAAACTTGATGATTATAAAAAGATTGCAAAAGAAGAAATATCAAAACAAAAAGGAATAGATCCTGTTACAGAAAAGGATGTCGATGAAGCTATACTAAAGATTCGTCGTTCAAGAGCAAATCATGATCACAATCATGGAGAAATGTCTGAAGAGGAGCATAACAAAATGATTGATTCTTCCCTACCAGAATTTAATGATGATTTTGTAAAAAGTCTTGGCGATTTCAAAGATATAAATGATTTCAAATCAAAAGTAAAAGAAATGCTTGAAATAGATAAAAAGGATCAAGCAAGAGAAAAAAAGAGAATAGCAATATCAGACAAGCTAATAGAGACTTCTACAATTGATATCCCTGAAGTACTTATTGAGAGTGAAAACAAAAGAATAGAAGCTCAGTTTTCTGAAGATATATCTAGAATGGGTATAAAAATGGATGATTACCTAAAGCATACAAAGAAATCTATCGATGATTTAAGAAAAGAGTGGAGACCACATGCAGAAAAAAAGGCTAAATTACAACTTATACTAAATGAAATTGCAAAGATTGAAAAAATATCTCCAGATGCAAAAGAAATAGAAACTGAAGTAAATCACATAACTGAACATTATGCCGATGCAGATAGAGATAGAGCTTTCATATATGCTGAAACTGTACTTACAAATGAGAAAGTATATAGTTTCTTAGAAAGTCAAAACAAATAATTCTATTAAGTAATTAAATAAAATTATTTTATTTAATTACTTAGCAAGACAAGTTAGCTAAACAGCTTAGATAAAGCCACTATAACTGCTGTTTCAGATCTTAGTGTTAATTTACCAAGACTGCAAACACTTATATTTGATTCTTCAAATAATTTTATTTCTTTTTCAGTATATCCACCCTCTGGTCCGATAAAAACAGCATCGAATGAAGAACCCCTATCTGTTTTAGTGGTTTCAGTATGGTACGCTACAGCTTTTATATTATTATTTTTTACAAAATCTATAGCTTCAGATAAACTAACTATTTTATTAATTTTTGGAATTGTTACCCTTCCACACTGTTCACTCGCCTCTATTGCAATTTTATTTAATCTTTCTTCATTTATATTTTTCTTCTCACTTCTTTCAGAAACAACAGGATAAATTTCACCTATTCCAAGTTCGGTTGCTTTTTCAGCAATCCATTCAAATGTATCTTTTTTTACAAGAGAAGAAAAAAGTATTGTATTTTTTCCTATTAAATCTCTTTTATCAGCCTTCTCTATTATTTCAAATTTAACAATATCCTTTTCAAAATCTGCTATATTTGCAACATATTCAAAACCAGAATTATCAAATAGGATGACACTATCCCCTGTCTTATACCTAAAGACTTTTCTTAATTGATTTGATAATTCGTAAGAATCAATACTAAAATCTAGCGAATCACCTATGTTTTTTGAAATATAAAATCTGTGTAATCTCATATAGCAAAGTCTACAATGAAAGTTGCCAAATATCTACTGTAATGTATTATTTGTTTATACCTTAATAAATAAGAGCGAAAGCTCAATAAAAACAAAGTTATGCTTATACCAACAGTAATAGAAAAGACCAGTTTTGGTGAAAGAGCATATGACATTTATTCGAGATTACTAAAGGAAAATATTATTTTCCTTGGTGGTCCAATAGATGATCATACTGCAAATATCATCATTGCTCAGTTACTTTTCCTTCAATCAGAAGATCCAAAAAAAGATATAAATCTTTATATAAATTCTCCGGGAGGTTCAGTAACAGCAACATTGGCAATAATAGATACAATGAATCATATTAAAAATGATGTTTCAACAACATGCGTAGGTATCGCTGCTTCAGGAGGAGCACTTATACTTTCTGCAGGTCAAAAAGGTAAAAGGTATGCCCTTTCAAACTCAGAAGTTATGATACATCAGCCACTAGGAGGAGCTGAGGGACAGGCCTCAGATATAGAGATTAGTGCAAGACATATACTAAAGATGCGTGAAAATCTAAACAAAATGCTTGCAAAAAACACAGGACAGCCATTATCAAAAATCGAAAAAGACGTAGACAGAGATTTCTTTATGGATGCAGAAGAGGC
>CAZQAQ010000047.1:0-2530 GCA_964591325.1 uncultured Candidatus Saccharibacteria bacterium
CTGATTATATTGGTCAAAAAACTATAAAAGACAATCTCGATATCTTACTTCGTGCCGCAAAAGAACGTAATCACCCACCGGAACACATACTATTTTATGGTCCTCCAGGCCTCGGAAAGACTACACTTGCTCACCTTATTGCAAAAGAGATGAATACTCAGATAAAAGTGACATCTGGACCTGCGATTTTGAAAGTTGGAGACTTGGCCTCAATACTTACAAACCTTTCTGCTGGAGATATATTGTTTATAGATGAAATACACAGGTTAAATAAAGCAATTGAAGAGGTACTCTACCCTGCTATGGAATCTGGTAACCTAGATATAATAATAGGTAAAGGGCCTTCTGCACGAACCATACAACTAGAACTTCCACCTTTTACTCTGATAGCTGCAACAACAAGAATTGCAATGATATCATCACCACTTAGATCTAGATTTTCTGGTGGAGTTTTCAAACTTGAGTTTTATTCACAAAAAGAAATAGAAAATATTGTAGATAGATCAGCAAAAATTCTAGGGGTTGATATTCACCCACATGCTGTAAGTGCAATAGCACAGCGAAGTCGCTTTACACCTAGAACAGCAAACTATTTCTTAAAAAGATGTAGAGATTATGCTCAAATAGAAAAAAGTAGTTTATCAAAAGACATAGTAGAAAAGACACTCTCGATGCTTGGTGTAGATCATATAGGATTAAATAATGCTGATAGAGAAATATTGAAAACCATTATAGATAAGTTCAATGGTGGTCCAGTAGGGCTAAATACTATTGCTGCTGCCCTATCAGAAGAACAAGCTACTGTAGAAGAAGTTTATGAACCATATCTTATACAACTTGGTTTACTAGAAAGAACATCTAGAGGAAGAGTGGTTACGGAGAAAGCTAAGTCACACCTTGAGAGACTTTAAAAGACTTTTACAAAAAAATAAAATCTGATAATGTACTGTTATGTCAGGACATAATAAATTTTCAAAAATTAAACATCAAAAAGCCAAGAATGATGCTCAAAAGAGTAAAATTTTTGGTAAATTAGTACGTTTTATAACAGTAGAAGCAAAAAAAGCTGGAGGAAATCTAAAATCCCCAGGTTTGGCATTGGCAATTGAAAAAGCAAAAAAAGAAAACATGCCGAACGACACTATTGAAAGAGCTATTAAAAAGGGTTCGACGGACAACAGTGCAAGCATGGAAACTGTAATATATGAATGCTATGGACCAGGTGGTGTAGCTATACTAATAGACGCTTTGACTGACAATAGAAATAAAGCGGCTCAAGAAATAAAACACATACTATCAAAACACGGTTCCGAACTTGCATCACAAGGAAGTGCTGCATGGGCCTTTACAAAAACTCCTGAAGGCATGAAAGCAAATATGACTATGCCTCTTGAAGATGCTGATATTGAGAAGCTACAAGCAATGGTTGAGGAACTAGAGGAAAACGACGAGGTTCAAGAAGTGTTCACTAACGCTGAATAGAAATGAAAATAATTGGCATTGATCCAGGATATGACAGATTGGGTATTGCTATTATTGAAAAATTGCATAATCAAAAAGAAACTCTTGTACATTCTGAGTGTTTTTCAACTGATCCAAAACAAGATATATACGATAGATTATTAAAAATCGGTTTGAGAGTGAGAGAAATAATAGATATTTATAAACCAGAAGCTTTAGCTATAGAAACTTTGTTTATAACAAAGAACCAAAAAACAGCTATGCGAGTTTCTGAAGCAAGAGGAATAATTTCTTATGAAGCACTGTTAGCAAACATACCTGTATTTGAATACACTCCCCTACAGATAAAAATGGCAATAACTGGGGATGGAAAAAGTGATAAGAGTCAGATAATGAAAATGTTACCTATGCTTATCAAAATACCTAAATTAAATAATAAAGATAAGATAATAGATGATGAATATGATGCTATTGCCATCGCACTTTCACATCTAGCATATAAACCAAAAAGTTTTCCACAGAAATAGCGATTTGCAAAAAATATTCCATTTTGTTACAACTATTCTCATATAATAAATAGTAATTGATTTAAATAGCTATGCCAAAAGCAAAAGATACAAACCCAAAGAAAAAAGGAAAACCTGAAAAAAAGGAAAAGGTTGAGAAAAAAGACGAAGAAGAAAAAATCATAGAGGTTGATGATGAGGCCGTGGTTGCTGATGATGAGGTAGAGGAACCTGAGGAAATACTAGACGAAGCAGAGGATGGAGGTATAGATGATGAGGACATAAACCCTTTCGGTGATAGATGGGAGGAATAGTATATAAACAATATATTGAACAATAAAATAAAAACGGGGTCTGCCCGTTTTTATTTTTAATTTTTATCTATGTTTAGTCTATGATTTACCGCAATGATTTACTACGAATTTATTCTACTATTATTTTTATAAATCTCTTTTTTCCAATTCTTAGAACAACTGTATCGTTTGCTTTATAGTAAACATCTTTTATTACCTCTTCACTTGGGAATATAGTAATAGCATTACTATCTATAAGTCTTTTCCAAT
>CAZQAQ010000048.1:0-2342 GCA_964591325.1 uncultured Candidatus Saccharibacteria bacterium
TTCTAAATGCTGATCATTCATATTCATTTGATAGAGTAAAACAAGCCGTCGATGCTGGTTTTGATGCTGTAATATTTGATGGTACAGAATTACCATTTGAAGAGAATCTTTCTATAACAAAAAAAGCAATTGAATATGCAAAAAATAAAGGAGATGTGGTATTTGAAGCTGAAATTGGTTTCATAGGTAAGTCTTCAAAGGTTTTAGACAGTGTACCAGACGGGGCCGGAGCTCTTACCACAGTAAATGAAGCTGTAGATTTTGTAAAAAATACTGGTGTCGATATGTTGGCTCCTGCGGTTGGAAATATTCATGGAATAGTAAAGTCTGGTGAACCAGCTTTAAATATTGGGAGAATAAAAGAGATCAGTGAAGCGGTTAAAATTCCACTAGTATTACACGGTGCATCTGGAAATACAAAAGAGGATATTCAAAATGCTATTTTAAATGGTGTTGCGGTAGTCCATGTAAATACAGAATTGAGAGTTGCGTATAAGAATGGCCTAGTTCAATCTCTAAAAGAAAATCCAAATGAAGTTTCTCCTTATAAATATTTAAAGGGCGGTAGAGATGATATGCAAAAGGTTGTACTTGAAAAGTTGAATATATTTAATATGAATTAATTTAATAAAATGAAAAAAGTATTTATAACAAGAAAGATTCCCGATGTCGGTATAAAAATGTTATTGGATAAAGGATATGAAGTAGATATAAGTCCAAAAGATAGACCACTTACAAAAAAAGAACTTATAAAATATCTTTCAAAAAAGGATTATGATGCCGTTCTGACTTTGCTTACAGATACTATAGATGCTGAAGTTATGGATAAGGCTCCAAGTGTAAAAATATATGCAAATTTTGCAATTGGCTACAATAATATAAATGTGGAAGAAGCTAAAAAGAGAAATATATACGTTACAAATACTCCCGGAGGAGGTGCTGATCGTGTGGCGGAACATACATGGGGTTTGATACTTGCTCTTACTTGTAGAATTGTTGAAGGAGATAGCTATATGAAAAAAGGAAAATACAAAGGTTGGGATCCTATGCTTCTTCACGGTACAAAGCTTGCTGGTAAGACACTGGGAATTCTTGGTTCTGGTAAAATTGGTGCAGATGTCGCTCATAGAGGTAAATATGGTTTTGGTATGGACATCGCTTATTATGATGTAAAGAGAAATGAAGGAATTGAAAAGGAATTTGGTGCAAAGTTTTATGAAACTGTAGATGAAGTTTTAAAAGTATCAGATATTGTATCAGTACATGTGCCACTTCTTGATTCTACTCATCATCTTATAAATGAAGAAAGACTTAAAATGATGAAAAAGGATTCTTATCTTATAAATACTTCAAGGGGTCTTGTTGTAGATGAGAATGCTCTAGTTAACGCTCTTGAAAAAGGAATAATTCGTGGGGCAGGTCTAGATGTATTTGAATTTGAACCAAAACTCGCTAAGGGTTTGGCAAAACTAGCAAATGTGGTGCTTACTCCACACATTGCGTCAGGTACTGAAGAAGCAAGACTAGATATGGCTCGAATGTCAGCTTCAAATGTTATCAACAGTATAGAGGGTAGACGACCTGATAATTTGGTATACTAATACTATGTCAGTAGAATTTGATGAAGATAAGTTTCAATATGGTCCTACCGGTACAAGGCCTGGTATGCAGAATATGCAGTCAGGTGCACAGTCTGGTATGGCACTTTGGCTTATAAAAAAAGGTATAGTTAAATCTGATACCGGAGCTCAGGTTGTTCTTGTAGCTATAGTCGTTGTTAATATATTAATAGTATTTTTAGTATTTAAGTATTTCTTATGAAAAATACACAAAAGCTACCAACGTCAGCTTATGTTATATTGTGTTTAGTTTTTATTTCAAACACAATAGTTACAGTTTTACTTTTAAACCATATAATTTAATATCATGAAAAATAAAAGAGGTTTTACATTGATAGAACTACTAGTTGTTATATCAATAATAGGTATGATGTCTTCTGTTGTGCTTGCGACACTAAATAATGCAAGAGATAAAGCAAGGACAGCGGCAGGACAAAAGTTTGATAATTCCACTTATCACGCCTTTGGTGCTGATGCCCTAGGTGATTGGGCTCTTGATGACGGTGCAGGAACATCTGCAATGGATAGATCTGTATACAATAAGCCTCTTACTTTAACCAATGGTCCAACTTGGGATAATAGTGGTGCAAAGGGAAAAGCGATTATATTTGATGGAGTTGATGATTATGCAACTATAGGTGCAGCTCTTCCAGGTTCGGGTACAAGCGTTACAGCTAGTGCATGGATAAAAGTTGATCCATCAGTTCCAAATCAAAATGGATT
>CAZQAQ010000049.1:0-2249 GCA_964591325.1 uncultured Candidatus Saccharibacteria bacterium
TATTTGCCAATTTTTCATTATTAGCCCATACTTTTGATATGGATAGAAATAGTAAAAAGACAAATAAGGTAAATAAGCCCAATTCCAAAGGAGTGTCTCCAAAAGAGACTTCTTGGGGTAAGGTGGCTACTTGGTATGACGATGTTTTAAATAAAGAGGGTAGTTATCAAAAAGAGGTTATATTACCAAATCTCATTCGTCTACTTGATATTAAAAAAGGTGAGAGTGTTATAGATATAGCTTGTGGACAAGGATTCTTTGCAAGAGAAATACATAAACTAGGTGCAAAAGTTACAGGAGTAGATATAGGTAAAGAACTTATAGATATTGCTCGTAAAGAATCACCAAAAGAAATCTCATATATTGTTTCAAGTGCAGACAATTTACCTATAGATAAAACAAATACTTTTGATAAAGCAATCATTGTTTTGGCTATTCAAAATATAAAGGATTTAAATAAAACAATAAGTGAAGCTTATAGAGTTTTGAAAAATAATGGTAAACTTTATATGGTATTGAATCACCCAAGCTTTAGAATTCCAAAGAAATCAAGTTGGGCATTTGATGAAAATACAAATAGTCAGTATAGAAGAATAGATTCATATATGAGTGATATGGAGATTAAAATGGATATGAATCCCGGTTCAAGCTATAAGAATAAAGAATTTACTATATCTTTTCATAGACCACTGCAAGTATATTTTAAAGCAATAAATAAAGCTGGTTTTAAGGTGGGTAGGCTAGAGGAGTGGATATCACATAAAGAGAGTAGTCCTGGACCAAAAGCCGATGAAGAGAATCGTATAAGGAAAGAAATACCCATGTTTATGGCTATAGAAATAGTAAAAAATTAGTACTGTTTTATATAGTTATTCACATAAAGTCCAAAAATAGAGTATAAAACACCATTGACTATTACATTAAAATGATATATAATATACATATATGAATACTTCAATAAATACAATAAATAAATATTTAACATCAAGTCTAGCTATATCAATAATAGCGGTGATTGTATTTGTGTTATTTCCTATAAATAAAGCAAAAGCAGTTGATTTTAATTTTACAAATCCACTCGACCCATTCTGTCTTTTTAGTTGTGATAATAAGAGTCAGCCTACTGTTCAAAATATTGTAAATAGCAATAACAACAATAACAATACTGTTAATAATATAAATACAAATCCAACTGTATCAGCAAATTATTCTAATTTAAGTGTAAGTTGTTATTCCATTCCTGCTTCTGGTGGTACAAATACAAGTATAAGTTGGAGAGCCTCTGTAAGTGGTGGAAATTATTCTTATTCATATTCTTGGTCAGGTACTGACGGACTTTCAGGAAGTGGCTCAAGTGTAGATAAGATTTATGGAAACTCTGGTACAAAGTCCGCTTCTCTTACTGTTACATCAAACGGTCAGACTATTTCAAGAAATTGTGACAATACTGTAAATATTTATGATTATCAAAGTTATTATGATAATTACAACTACAATTATTACAATAACGGATATAACTATTACAACAGTTATTCAAATCTAGTTGCTTCATGTAGAGCAGACAGAACTGTTACAGATAGAGGTACATATGTTACTTGGTATGCTAGTGCATCTGGAGGAAATGGTAGTTACTCATATAGCTGGTCTGGTACAGACAATATGTACGGTACTCAGAGTTATGTAAATAAATATTACGATACTTCAGGACAAAAATATGCGAGTGTAACAGTATATTCAAACGGTCAGCAATACGCTGTTCAGTGTACAAACTCTGTTTATGTTCAATATGATACAAATTATTACAATAACAATAATTATTACAATCCTACAGTTATATATACATCACCAAGCTCAAATACAAACGGAATAAATATTGCTTGTTTTGCTGATGAGACAAATACTACAGTTAGTGATCCAGTAACTTGGACAGTAGAATCTACAGGCGGATATATAAATTCATATTCATGGAAAGGTAGCGAAGGTCTTTCTGGTAATTCTTCTTCTGTGGTTATAAGTTACCTCCTTCCTGGAACAAAAACTGCAACTGTTACAGCAAATCTTACAAATGGCCAAACAATATCTAAAGCATGTAGCAATAAGGTTGTGGTTAAGGACGTCTATACAAAAAACACCTCAAAACCTATAGTAAAAAGTGGTACAAAGAGTATTGTAAAAAATACTCCTTCTGACAATACATTGATGTCATTCTTTTCTCTAAACAATGTCCCTTGGGCTTGGGTTGCTGTGCT
>CAZQAQ010000050.1:0-2239 GCA_964591325.1 uncultured Candidatus Saccharibacteria bacterium
ATTCCCGCTGGATTAACCAACGCAACTGTATCGCCAATAGTTAGGCGCGTAGGTTTATTCATATTAGTTTCTTTATAGAAAAAGTTAAAAAACAATCTAGTGAAATACTAGCCTAAAGGATCTAAAATTTCAACACTTAAGAGATATTTTGTAAATCCCTTACAATTTCAGGAAATTGTTCATTTCTAAAATGACCTCTACCATCAAGAGTTCTTAGTGTTGCCTGTGGAAGTTTTTGTACATACTTATCTGATTCAGCAAAATAAACCACTGGATCATCCTTACTAAAGTACAAGAATATGCTACCTACTTTTTCTTGTATATTTCCAACTTTACTTGCATCTATACTAAAAGAACCGAGCGACTCCTTTCTCTGATCATCAAAAGGCGCAGCAACAAGAAAAATTGCTTTTATTTTCTTGGAAGGAAAATTTTCTGATAGATACTTAGTTATAAATAACGCACCTAAAGAATGTCCGATCAATACAACATTGTCATCGACTTTTTCCATGATCTTTTCAAATACTTTTTTCCATTCGGTATATTGTGCATTCGTATTGCTTGGCATTCTTGGTAAAAAAACATCAAATGCTGGACCCAATGCTTCTTGGAGAGTTTCCTTCCAATCCCTCTTATAACGTAACCTATCCAAATTTACTACAAATGAATCTAAATAAAGAGAATATGCTTCTGGATTATCGAAGGTTGAACCGCCATGTATAACAATAACTTGCTGTTTTTTATCCATAATTTAATTTTACAATTATAACTTTTTTATTCTTAACGCACAATCAAAGTTTATTTTTTTACTGCATGGTAGGGTGAGAAAACGGAGGACACGAAGGTGTCCGAGGCGGGGTCGAGGAAATTTTCAGCAGAAAATTATCCGTGACCGATCCCTGCCACCGGAGCTTTAGTGACGAATGAGCCAGAGATGGCTCATTTTGTATTTTAAATCCTCCCTTAAATTTCAAAAAGAAAACCATTTCTACTCCAGAACCAAAGTGGAGGGTGCATATCAATAGGATCAATTCCACTCTCTTTCAGTAACTCTCTCCAACGTTCAGAAATAGCATCCTTAGTAAAGGTAATAGCTTCTTTTGACGTAATCACACCAAGTTTTACAGAGCATTGTGTGATATGAGTATCAGGAGCAATTTCAATATGGTCTCTGTTGCTCAAATTAACTTTGCCATACGTGCTAATAATAAAAGACCAATAATTAAATATCTTGGGGCCGGATAGGTATGGAAATCCCTTCTTATGATCTATCTTTACTAATTGTTTAAGATTAAGAAAATCACCGTCAAACGCTTCAAAGAACTTTCTAAATGATCCCCATTCTTTATTGATAGTTTTGGCTATAGTTCGCCAAGTATTTACATGCTTGTTCGGTTGTAAAGCCACTTTATATTTCATTAGAGCCTTGCGTACCTCATCCTCCGAAGCTTTAGAGACAGCAGCAACATCAAACACAAATCTGGTTTCAGGATCATTAAAAGTCTTGAGTGCTGCCTCCCAAAGTCTGTAACTATCACGCTGGTAGTTCAGTGCCATTGGTAAAGTAAAATACGCAATTCTTAATTCACTATCTTTATCAGAAAAGCCAGGATTAGAATCTTCTGGCATAACCGTCTGACCTAATTCGCCTGACTTAAAAGCCTCGATGAGTGTTTTGCAATTTTTAACTAGGTTTTTTTTCATAAGTTAATTTCAATTTTATCATTCTTGATTCTTTAAAGAAAGAAAAAAGCATTTAATAGCATTCATTTGTACTTGCTATGGCAGGGTGAGAAAACGGGGCATATAAAGGTTTCCAATTTTTTTACTGACGAAACTAGAAAATGTATATACTATAACTCGTCCATCCAAGAATTATTTGACTTATATACCTATATCTGCAAATATTTCGATAGGTCTGAATTTCATAGCCATAAACCGACGGTTAGAAAGGATTAAATATGTCGGAAACAAAAACATATACTCGTGAGGAAGTATATAAGGTAGTGGAACAACTTGAACTTGAAATCATAGCGCGTAGAGATCATTATGATACACCGCAAGGGTTCGTTAGTGAGCATCCATGGACAGAAAAATTTTTGCGTATAGGATATTTTGAGGCAAATAGCTTGTTTAACCAATCAAGGGATTCTGGATTTTCAATTCTGCCACTACCAATTTCTGAAATTGAGTTAGCATTAAGGAAAAGGCATAATCTACCAATACAGATTCGTTTCCA
>CAZQAQ010000051.1:0-1940 GCA_964591325.1 uncultured Candidatus Saccharibacteria bacterium
TTGAAATACAAAGACCTTGGTTTAAATGGTCAGATTAAAGACATAAAGCTTGATATATCAAAATGGGAGGAAAAAAATGAAAGCGCTTTGACATTTACCCTACCGTTTTAAATTTTGACAAAAAATAAAAATAATGTAGCCTGATATAAGAAAGGAGGTATTTATGAATTTATTTGAAATACTTTATTCAGCAACAAAGTTTTACTTGCAAATGAGCATATTCATATCACTATCCATGACAACCATGTGTATCTCAAGCATAATAGGCTGTTATGACGGTGATAAAAAACTTGTTATTTTCTTTAAGTCATTCTGTCTATTTATAATTCTTCTTGTATTTTCCTTCATATTTTGGCCAGTTATTATACGTGACTTGTCCAAAAGATTGATTGAATATTTGTACGAATATTTTTGAAACGAACACAGCCGAGCACAACTCGGCTTTTGTCTTATAGGATATAAATAGATATGTGACTATATTTTAAAATAAGGTTACAATAAACATATATAAAATTTAAAAGAAATCAATGGAAGAAAAAAATCAAAATGCATCTCCTTTAAATATTCCTACTGCAATAATAATTGCGGGAGCAATAATAGCTATATCTATCATTTGGTCAACAAAAACAAATGTAGAAAAAACAAATAACAGTATTGCATCTGGGCTTGAAACAAATACAGTTAAGCCAGTAACGTCATCTGATCATATACTCGGAAATCCAAATGCTCCAATAAAAATAGTTGAATACTCTGATACTTCTTGTCCATTTTGTAAGATGTTTCATACAACAATGAGAAAGGTCATGAATGAATATGGAAAATCTGGAAAAGTAGCTTGGGTATATAGACATTTCCCTATAGACAAGCCTGGAACAAGACCTGATGGTAGTGCACTTCACCCAAATTCAGGAAATGAAGCTGAAGCAACTGAATGTGCAGATGCTCTAGGTGGTAATGAAAAGTTTTGGGGTTTTATAAATAAAGTTTATGAAATTACACCTTCAGTAACACAAACAACACCAGATGGTCTGGATCAAAAACAATTACCTATTATAGCTAAAAGTCTAGGTTTAAATGTTGATGATTTCAATAACTGTCTCGTAAGTAAAAAATTTAGAGACAAAATTGATACTCAATACAATGATGGTTTAAATCTTGGAATAGAAGGTACACCAACAAGCTTCATAGTTTCAAAAGGAAAACAGACTATAAAAATAGAGGGTGCACAATCTTACGAAAATATAAAACAAGCTATCGATGCTCTAATCAAAGAAGATGATTCGAGTAACCTCTTAAATCTATAAGTTAAAAGCGCGTTTGGTTTACCAAACGCGCTTTTTGTTTTACACACTCTGTACCTACTCATACAGTTCGTGTTCGTGTTCAAAATATGAAACGATCATGGCTAATGCCATAATTAAAATTGTAAAATACCCCAGAATTGTGCAAATCAAACAGAATACAAAATTGCTTGGTTCAAACTTGAAACCGTTATCATAAATACAAAAGAAAATACCAAACAATAATCCTGTTAACGGGTAACAGATTGCCAAGTAAATCAATAATGTTATGAACATTTTACCTCCTTTTCCGATAAATTTATATCACAATAAATACTTAGAGTCAAAGCTTTTTTAGCGAACACCACTGACACTCTCTGTCACCACAATAACCCTTTGTAATATCTCCGCTCCAAACACTCTCTATAAGTGAATTTATCTCTTCATTTACTTTTACAATATCTTCCCTATTTATAGGCAAGGTAATTATTGGGCATCTACCTTTTTCATCTGGACTTACAAATACAAGTGAAGGAATAATAATTCTATTTTTAAATCTTGGTTCTTGTGATAAGAGGATATAATAAAATACCAATTGTCTAAAGTATCCTCCATCACTATCTTTTGTTTCTCCTTTAATTGCCTTTTCAGACATTGCTT
>CAZQAQ010000052.1:0-1794 GCA_964591325.1 uncultured Candidatus Saccharibacteria bacterium
ACTACTCCTTTCATAATTGATGCTAGTGGAAATGTGGGGGTTGGAACAAGTTCACCAGATAGTAAACTCCATGTTTTTACAGTTGGACAAAATCCAGTTACTTTTGAGACCGGAGGATCAACAACAGGTATTGAAGCTGGTCAAATGATCTTACGTTCTTATAGAGGAGGTTATGGAAGTGGTATTACATTTCAATCAAAAGAAACTGGCACAAATACATTCTTATCTCAAGCTACTATTGAAGCTGAGGGTTCTGGTAATTGGTCAAGTGTGGCGGCCGCTTCCTCCTATTTAAGATTTTCTACCATTAGTGCTGGAACGTTGGCAGAAAATATGAGAATTACATCTACTGGCAATGTGGGTATCGGTAACACAACCCCAGAAGGTAAGTTACAAATATTAAAAACTGGAACTTTTAGCACAACAGACAGTACAAGTGCGTCACAAGTATTTGAAAATGGAGATGGTTTGACAGTCGGATACACTGGGGGTATTTCTTGGATTGTTCGAAACGCAACTGTTACACAAGGAGCATTTATTTCTGCATATAATGAGAATGGTAGCGGCTCGACTGGGCTTGCATTAGGAACAAAAGCTTCATCAGGAGTTTTAAGTGAACGACTTACAATAACAAGTGGCGGCAACATTGGAATTGGTACGACCACTCCTTTTGCTACTCTGGCAATTAACCCAACTGCAGGTAATGCTTCAAATCAGTTTGTTGTAGGATCTTCAACTGCTACGTCTTTTTTAATAAATAATTCAGGAAATATTGGTATAGCAACCACATCCCCATCATCTCTTATATCAATAAAGCAAAATGCAAATACATCATCTAATGGTATATGGCAATCTGGTACAGATGGTGACTTCCGTTCTATATACATGTCCGACACATCAGGAACACTATCATTCTTTGGTGGAGACACAGCAGGAGCTCTAAACACAGCTACACTAAGTTCAGCAGGTACATGGACAAACGCTTCAGATAGGTCATACAAGGAGAATATCGTTAATCTAGACACAAAGTACAACCTAAACACTCTTCTATCTATACAACCCCGTTTCTACACAATGAAGGGTAGTGGTAAACCTCAGATAGGATTCATTGCACAAGAACTGCAACCTATACTCCCTGAAGTAGTAGAAGGTACTGAAGGTTCACTAGGTATATCTTATGGAAACATGGTAGCTCTACTAGTCCAAGCTATTAAGGATATCAATACTAAGGTGGATAATATTGCTAACAAACTCTCTGGTGTCTTTAAAACTGATAGTGTGGAGGCGAATACAATAAAAGTTTTGAAAGGTATAGATATGGTAGATCAATTTACGCAATCAGTATATTGTGTAACTATCGAAAATGGAGAATGGAAAAAGGTGCAAGGTTCATGTACTTCAGGAAATCAGAATACCAATAATTCAAATTCTCAATTAAATCAACAGACAAATCAGCAAAATAATCCTCAGCAAAACCCAGAGTCAAATTTAAATCAAAATAATGTTATTGAAAATTCAACTACAACACCTCAAACACAAGAGGTTTCATCAAGTACACCCACAGTTCAAAATGATAGTCAAACAACAACAGAATCAAATTCAAATTCAAACACAAATAATCAACCAGAATCTATAGTTCCAGTTGCACAAGATAATACAAACGATAAAACACAAACTGATACACCTAGCGAACCCAGTTCAGAGACAGTAAATCCAGCTCAATAGTATATTTATTTATATTTTTGTATAACTACTATTTATAACTACAACCGCTATTTTCTTTGACATAAAGCC
>CAZQAQ010000053.1:0-1666 GCA_964591325.1 uncultured Candidatus Saccharibacteria bacterium
AAGTATGGGATTTTATCTAGTTTTGCTTGACGTATCTTTTTACCAAAGCCATCTTTTGAATCATCAAGCTCTACTCTTATATTATGTTTTTTCAATTCAGCTTTGATTTTATTTGCTTCATCTATCTGATCTTCGCTTACCGGTACCACAGCTACTTGAACAGGTGATAGCCAAAGAGGGAAGTTTCCAGCTGTATGTTCTATTATGATAGATAGGAATCTTTCTATCGAACCCATGATAGCTGCATGAATCATAACTATTCTTTCTTTTTCACCCTTTTCGTTTACGCATGTTAGATCAAATCTTTCTGGTTGAACCATATCCAACTGTATTGTTGCCAATTGCCACTCTCTACCTATAGCGTCTTTTCCAAGGAAGTCTAGTTTTGGTCCATAAAATGCCGCTTCACCTATTCCATCTATAAAAGGAACACCTTTTTCTTTTGCTATTTCTTCAAGAGTGCTCTCAGCCAGTTTCCAATTCTCTTTGCTACCTAGATATTTATCTGGATTTTTTGGATCATGTTTCGAAATTCTCAATTTTAATTCAAAACCGAATGTACCGTAGAAAGTATGTACAATATCCCAGATCTTTAGGAATTCATCCTTTACTTGAGACATTCTACAGAATACGTGCGCATCATCTTGAGCAAAAGCTCTAACTCTAGAAAGTCCAGAAAGTTCTCCTGTTTGTTCATCACGATAGCATGTTGTTGTATTTGCATATCTCTGTGGTAATTCTCTATAACTCCAAGGCTTTCTTGCATATATTTGAGTATGGTGAGGACAATTCATTGGCTTCATTGCAAATTCATGACCTTCTCTTGTCGTAATTTTGAAAAGTTCATCACTATATTTATCCCAGTGACCGCTTGTCATATACAATTCCTTTTTGGTTATATGTGGAATTTCTACTTTTTCATAATCTTTCATGCTTCGAAGACTCCATATAAATGAATCAAGATTATTTCTAAGTATTGTTCCTTTTGGTGTCCATAGTGGTAGTCCTTGTCCTACAAGTGGGGAGAATGTAAATAGATCAAGTTCACGACCTAGCTTTTTATGATCTCTTTTTTCTGCTTCTTCACGCATCTTTTCATAGTTCTTTAGATCCTCATTTGTATCAAATGCTAGGCCATATATACGTGTTAGCATTTTATTCTTTTCATCTCCTCTCCAGTATGCTCCTGCAACATGTGATAGTCTCCAACTTCCTTTTTCAATGTCTTTATTTGGATTTTCAGTATGTCCTCCACGGCAAAGATCTGTAAAGTTACCAACTGTATATAGTGTTATCTTTTCTCCTTTTTTAACTATTTCGTCTATAAGCTCTAGCTTGTATGGATTATTCTTGAAATACTCTTTTGCCTCTCTCTCACTAACTTCTTTATGAGTAAATTCTTTCCAAGACTTCAAAGTCTCTTTCATTTTATCTTCAATAGCTTTTATATCTTTTTCTGTTATTTGGTTTTTAAATTCAAAGTCATAGTAAAAGCCATTATCGATACTTGGGCCTATAGCATTTTTTGCTTCTGGATAAAGTTCCAAAACGGTAGATCCCAAAAGGTGAGCTAGTGTATGCCTTTTATGTGAAAGTGTTTCGATATTGTTATTTGGATTTTTCATAACAGTACTTTAGCATTTTATAAAGTTAAAGGGGAGAGGGG
>CAZQAQ010000054.1:0-1666 GCA_964591325.1 uncultured Candidatus Saccharibacteria bacterium
ACTGGACGTGGAGGTGGAGGACTTGGTTCATTATACTTGTCTTGAACCTTCTGTAGTGATGACCTTATACTATCTAGTATATTAGTATTTACATCTTTAGAAATAGATAGCGCCTGATCATAAGGTATGTTAAGTCTTTTAGATATGTTGCTCGTAAAGTCTTTTGTTTTGGTAAGGCCAAGTATTAAAAGGTTAATTTCATCAACCAATTCTGATAACTGATCTAACATCAATGAATTTTTATCAGATATCTCTCTAGTTTTTGTTGTTGTTTCTGTAGATACTATGGCTTCCTTTAAGTCCTCTGGCAGAGATTCAAATATTTTTATTTTTTGTTCTTTTGAATACATGGTTTTAATTTAGAAAATAAAGTTTTGATTCAAGTATTGTTTTGCTTTATCGATAGGAGATCCTGGTGCACCAGTTGCACTTTGAATTATATTTCTTATCCTCTGTCTATCATCCTTACCTACATTTTCATCTACAATATTTTTAAGTACAGCAGGATCAAGAAGTATGGCAATATCAGGTCTAGTTAGTATTTCAGGCGGAAGTTTTGCAATATCCCCTGGTTTACCTTTCAATACATTATTAATTAGAGCTGATGCAGACTCGCTAGCAATAATCTGTTCATATCCTCTTTTCCTTGCTTCACTTAGTAATTTCTTTTGTTCACCCGTAAAATCTTCTTTCATTATTGCCTCGTGTTCTGACATCTTTAGTTTCTTTAGGTGTTCAGCGTCAGAATCGTATAGTGTACGCAAACCTTCAAACCTAGATTTCTTAAATTCAATCTGGTCTACAGGGGTAAATTTATCTGATTTCAGTAGATTTTCAACTTGTTTAGATGAAAGTGATGCAGCCATCTTTACATTAAACAATGTATCATTATCCAATCCTTCTATTTCCTTACTATTCATATCAGAAATTGTACTCTTAAATTTATCAATATCCGCTTTTGTTGGTTTAGCACCTTTACCTACGACACTATTTATTATTTGTGTCTGTGCTCTAGTTCTTTGAACACCAGCAATTTCTCTTGCTCTATCTTTATTTTCCTTCTTCACATCACCATAACTTTGTGAACTACCATACTTACTCTTCTCAGCATTTCTCAGTCCGCCTCTTACAGCTTGGCTTACACCAAATGCTCTAAGAACTGTACTTGTACCTCTACCAATTTTTGACCCCTGTGCCATAGCTGCCATATTGTCGAATCTCGAACCTAGACTTCCACTCCATTTACCTAGAGTATTTCTACCTATAATTCCTCCCAATGATTTGCTTACACTTTCAAGTTGTGGTGCCCAACCCATTCCCTTTCCTCCAAACTCTATTGCAGCTACTAGAGGAGCGTTTATAAATATAAGAGCGATTATATATTGTATTGCTATACCTATAGTTATAGTTCCGAATGTTCCACCGGTAGCGTTGCTAGTTGCTTTGAATATATCCATAAAACTACTATCGGTAATTATTTTTAGAGCAATATATAGTAAGAATAGGTATATAGGCATAAATAGACATTGGCTTATGAGCATGCCTAATATAGGCTCTGAAACCTTACTTTTAATTTTTGGGAATATCATACCTGCAAAATATAGGGGTGATAGAGTCATTGCAAATAATAACAATCCAGTTCTTATGACAAAAGCAATACTTGCTG